>JAEYRZ010000134.1 GCA_023435265.1 Pseudomonadota bacterium | reverse complement strand
TTTGTATAAACGATTTCATGGCGTTTTCCTTGCTGTTTGTAGTGTTCTGTTTTTGGCAACTCAGAACTACAACGGCTGGAAAACGCCTTCAATTATTTGTTTGGTTGCGGCCCTGACCGCGCTGTGTACTCTGTGGTTTGTCTGTCTTTTTTACGAGTCCATCAACTTTTCTCCATTGAAAAGATGTCGGCCTGTATAATCCTTCGGATGCAACCGAAACGAAAAAAACCTGGCATGCAAAAGCATCCGTTAAAAAGCGAAGTCCTCCGAATCGATCCCGAACGGGAAGTCCGGAACATCACCGGATCCATCCGGTCCATCCTCTCCCGGCAGCTGCGGCGCCGCGGCCTGGTGGTCGCGCTTTCCGGCGGTATCGACAGCAGCGTCACCACCGCCCTGGCGGTCAAGGCCCTGGGACCCGAACGCGTGCTCAACCTGCTCATGCCCGAACGCCACTCGGCCGAGGAGACGTTGCGTCTGAGCACCCTGATCACCGATACGTTCGGTACCTCCAAAATCCACGAGGACATCACCGGCATCCTCGAGGCGGTGGGATTTTACACGCGCTATGATGCGGCCATGCGTCGCGTCATCCCCGAATACGGCCAAGGCTGGAAGTCGAAGATCGCCATCACCAATGCCGTCGACCACAAGGGCTTCAACCTGTTTTCGGTCGTGGTGCAGTCGCCGGACGGCATCGTGCGCAAGGAGCGGCTGGCGCTGCAACCCTATCTTGAAATCGTGGCCGCCACCAATTTCAAGCAGCGTGCGCGCAAAATGCTCGAATACTACCATGCCGACCGCCTGAACTACGCCGTGGCCGGTACGCCCAACCGGCTCGAATACGACCAGGGATTTTTCGTCAAGCTGGGCGACGGCGCCGCGGACATCAAGCCCATTGCCCATCTCTACAAGAGCCAGGTCTACCAGCTCGCCGTGTACCTCGGCGTGCCGGAAGAAATCCGCAAGCGGGCGCCGACCACCGACACCTACTCCCTGCCGCAGGGGCAGGACGAGTTCTACTTTTCGTTGCCCTACGACCGGATGGACCTCTGCCTTTACGGCAAGAACAACGGCTATGCACCCGAGGCGGTCGCCGAAGCCGTCGCGCTGTCGCCCGAGCAGGTGCAGCGCGTTTATGACGACATCGACGCCAAGCGCGCGGCAACCCGCTACCTTCATCTGCACCCTCAACTGGTCGAGGCGGTCGCCGAAATCGCGCTCGGCTGAACGGGTTGCGTGTTCATTGAAGTATCGTGACCGAGGAGAAGAAGATGAGCGATCCAAAATTCCAGATAAAAGGTTTCATTGTCGACAACTTCCTGTTCGGCAATGCGGAAGGGCTTAATAATGACACCTCGTTCCTGGACGAAGGAATCATCGATTCCACGGGCGTTCTGGAAATGATCACCTTTCTGGAGGAAACGTTTTCGATCAAGGTCGAAGATGAAGAACTGGTGCCGGAGAATCTCGATTCCATCGACAATGTGGCTGCTTTCCTGGAAAGAAAACTGAAATCCGCGCGCGCCGCCGCATGATCGTGCCCGAAAACGCCCGAACGCTCCTGATCCATCAACTGCTGGAACATTCGGCAAACCGCTCGCCCGAGAAAATCGCCGTCATCCACGAAGGCGAGCGGATCGCCTATGGCCGCCTGAATGCCCGCGCCGACCGGCTCGCCGGTCACCTGCGGCAAAGCGGCATTCAAAAGGGCGACCGCATCGCCCTGCTCATGGAAAACGGCATCGATTACGTCTCGGCCTACTACGCGGTTCTGAAGGCCGGGGCGGTGGCGGCCCCCCTGGGTACCGGGCTCAAACCCAAAGGCCTGCGCGAGCTGATCGACCACCTCGCGCCGGCCGCCGTCATCACACACAACAAATTCGAGCGCCTCATAAAAGCCGCCGAACTCCAAACCCCCACACTCAAGCACCTGATCGTCAGAACCCCAAAACAAACATGGAAGGGCTCCCCCTTCACCGTAACCACCATCGAAGAAGCCCTCGATCAAAACAACCAGTTAAACCCATTAAACCAGTCAAACCAGTTAAACCCGTTAAACCAGTTAAACCAGCTAAACCAACCAACCCAAAACCCAACCGACCTGGCGTCCATCATCTACACTTCAGGCTCCACGGGCAGCCCAAAGGGCGTCATGCTCAGCCATGCCAACATCGTCGCCAACACGCTGTCGATCTGCCGCTATCTCGAACTGGGCGCGCACGACATCCAGATGGTCGTGCTGCCCTTTTTCTACGTCATGGGCAAATCCCTGCTGAACACTCATATCGCCGCAGGCGGCACGGTGGTCATCAACAACCGCTTCATGTACCCGGCCGACGTGGTGCATCAAATGATCGACGAGCAGGTGACCGGCTTTTCCGGGGTGCCCTCGACCTACGCTTATCTGCTGCACCGCTCGCCTCTTGGCGCCTGCCGGGACAAGCTGCCGCACCTGCGCTACTGCAGCCAGGCCGGCGGGCACATGGCCGCCGCGGTCAAAAACAACCTGCGCCGGGTGCTTCCGGCGCATACCCGGATCTTCATCATGTACGGCGCCACCGAGGCCGGCGCCCGCCTGACTTATCTCGACCCGGACCGGCTGGAGGAGAAAATCGATTCCATCGGCAAGCCGATCCCGGGCGTGGGCATCCGGGTTCTGGATGAAACCGGCAGGGAGGCGGCCGACGGCGCCGAAGGTGAACTGGTCGCCTCCGGCCCCAACATCATGCAGGGCTACTGGAAAGACCCGGCCGAAACCGCCCGGGTCCTGGATGCACAGGGATACCACACCGGCGATATCGGGTTCCGGGATCCGGAAGGTTTTTTGTACGTGACCCGCCGCAAGGACAGCCTGCTCAAAGTCGGCGGCCACCGCATCAACCCGGTCGAAATCGAAGACTTCCTGCTCGCGACCGAACAGGTGATCGAATGCGCCGTCATCGTCAAACCGGATCCCCTGCTGGGCAACAAGCTGGTCGCAGTTGTCGTCCCCCGGGAAGAACACCAGGAACCCGAATACTTCATCAAGCAATGCGCCCAGGCACTGCCGCCCCACAAAGTCCCGGCCGAAGTCCGACTCGTGCGCATGATTCCCAAGAACGACAATGGGAAGATCGACCGGGCAGGGTTAGTCGGTTGGTCGGTTGTCGGTTAATCGGTTGTCGGTTGGTCGGTTAACGGAACTTTCGGCCGACTGCGAATCCCAGGGCGAAAACCAGATAACTCGCAAGTCCATTAAAAAACCGATCAACAATGGCTGAGGTGGTACAGGCAATCCAATAACCGCTAAGCCAGTCAAACCAATTGATCCATAACCCATAAACCGATTAACCACCTAACCGATAACCGACCAACCGACCAACCGATTTATAAGGAGCCCCAATGCCCTCACCCGCTTCACCAAACCAAAACGCCCCAGCCATTTCGATTTGCCCCTCCGGCGAAGCCTTTCCCCTGCCGACCCCGGAGGAGTATGCGGCCGAATTCGAGCGGCTGCGCACTGCCGTGCAGGAGCACCGCGCTTCGGGGCGTGAAATCGTGGTGGTGATGGGCGTCGGGTTTGTCGGCGCCGTGATGGCCGGCGTGGTCGCCGATTCGGTCGACCGCAAGAGCGGCAAACCGAACAAGTTCGTCATCGGCATGCAGCGTCCGTCGCCGCGCTCGTACTGGAAGATCCCGTACCTGAACCGCGGCATCGCCCCGGTCGAAGCCGAAGACCCGGAAGTCGCCCCGCTGATCCGGCGCTGCGTGCTGGAGAAGAAGACCCTGACCGCCACGTTTACGTACGAAGCGCTCACCCTGGCCGATGTGGTCGTGGTGGACGTGCAGTGCGACTACTTCAAGGAGACCATGGGCAACGTGCGCCAGGGGCACGCGGACATCGCCGCCCTGGAAAGCAGTTTGAAAGTGATCGGCGAAAAGATCGACCCGAACTGCATGGTGCTCATCGAAACCACCGTGCCGCCGGGCACCACCGAGTATGTCGCCTATCCGATCGTCAAGAAAGCATTCGAAAAGCGCGGCCTGCTGGATGCAGAACCGCTGCTCGCCCATTCGTTCGAGCGCGTCATGCCCGGCCGCAACTACGTCGCCTCCATCCGCGACTTCTGGCGGGTGTGCAGCGGCATCAACGACAAGGCCAGGGCGCGCGTCAAAGACTTCCTGACCGACATCCTCAATACCGAAAAGTTCCCGCTGACCGTGCTCGACCGGCCCATCGAAAGCGAAACCTGCAAGATCGTGGAGAACTCCTACCGTGCCACCATCCTGGCCTTCATGGACGAGTGGAGCGTCTTCGCCGAACGCAACGGCGTGGACATCACCAAGGTGATCAACGCCATCAAGGTGCGGCCGACGCACTCCAACTTGATCTTCCCCGGCCCGGGCATCGGCGGCTACTGCCTGCCCAAGGACGGCGGCCTGGGCGTGTGGGCCTACAACACCCTGATGGGCTTCGAGGACGACATCTTCAAGATCACCCCGTTGGCCATCGACATCAACGACACCCGCGCCCTGCACGCGGTTCAGCTGGTGCGCGACGCCCTGCGCAACATGAGCAAGATCGTGGCCGCCTCCAAAGTGGCCGTGCTGGGCGCCTCCTACCGCGAAGATGTGGGCGACACGCGCTACAGCGGCTCGGAAGTGATCGTGCGCAAGCTCACCGAAATGGGCGCCGAACTGGTCATGCACGACCCCTACGTCAAGCACTGGTGGGAACTCGAAAAGCAGGACACCTACCCGGCCCCCGGCCACTCCTGGTCGCGCTTCTTTCGCAACCAGGAAGGCCTGGCCGAAAGCAAAATGCAACGCGACCTTGCCGAGACCCTCAAGTTCGCCGACGCCGTGGTTCTCGCCGTGCGCCACAAGCACTATCTCGCGCTCGACCCCGACCAGGTGGTGGAGATGATCGGCCGCCCCGCCGCCGTGATCGACTGCTTCGGCATCCTGGACGACGCCAAGATCCGCCGCTACTTCGAGCTCGGCTGCGAAGTCAAAGGCCTCGGCCGCGGCCAGGTGAACCGTATCAAGAGTCAGGTGCGGAAAGGAAAGGGTTAGTCGGTTGGTCGGTTGTCGGTTTATCGGTTAGTCGGTTGATGGGTTTGACTGGTTTAACTGGTTGGTTTATGGGTGCCCGGGCTGCTTGACTTCAATTTCCGGGGTGCTCTATGTTTTGCACTATGAAACCAGTTGAATCGGCTTCCTAAAACCTCCCGATCCACCGGTCCGCCAGAGTCGATTTAACCAGGCAGCCCAAAAAGACACCAACCATCTAACCCAATTCATAAAAGCCCTATTCATCAAACTAAACCCGACATAAAAGAACCGACAACCAACTAACCAACTAACCGACTAACCGACCAACCGACGAACCGACAACCGATGAACCTGCTCCCAACCACACTCCCCGGCGTCCTGATCGTCGAACCCAAAATCTTCCCCGACCCGCGCGGCTTCTTCCTGGAGACGTACAACCGCGTCCGCTACCAGGAGGCCGGCATCGGCTGCGAGTTCATGCAGGACAATCTTTCGGCCTCCAAAAAGGGAACGCTCAGGGGGCTGCACTACCAATACCCCAACGCCCAGGCCAAGCTCGTGCAGGTGATCCAGGGCGAAGTCTTCGATGTCGCCGTGGACATCCGCAAAGGATCGCCCACCTTCGGCAAGTGGACCGGTGTGCTGCTCTCGGCGGACAACAAGCGCCAGCTGTTCATCCCGCAAGGCTTCGCGCACGGCTTCTGCGTGCTGAGCGAAACCGCGATCTTCAACTACAAGTGCAGCGATTTCTACGCGCCGCAGCACGAACACGGCATCCTCTGGAGCGACCCAGCGATCCACATCGATTGGCCCGTCGCCAATCCCATCCTGTCGCCCAAGGATCGGGCCTATCCGGTTCTTAAGGAAATTCTGGACAAGGATCTGCCATCGATTTAAAAGGCTGTTGGAAAACTTCGCCTCAAGCCGTGATGCTGTGTTGCGCAGTGCCGCGCGCCTTGCCTGACGGCTAGGTCCTCGTTTTTCAACAGCCTTTCGGGACATGCTCGGGAGCAAGGATGAGAACATCGGCGATAAAACAATCCTGTTGCCTTGCGGCCCTGCTGTTCTTGTTGAGCTGCAATGGAGGTGCCATGGAAGCCTCTGAAAAACCCTTTGGTGCCTTGGCGGACGTACCGGATGCAAAATGGCGGGCGTTGTCGACGAAAAGGATTTACTTCGCGCATATGTCCGTAGGGGACAACATCATCGCGGGGCTGCGGGATATCATGAATGAGAATAAGCAGATCCGCCTCAATATCGTCGAGGCCGAATCGCTGGATGATATCGTCGGCGGCGCCCTTTTTCATTCCAAGATCGGATACAATGCAGATCCATTGAAGAAAATCGATCAATTCGAACGCATCATGGCCAAAAGCAAAGGCAAAGCGATTGACATCGCCTTCCTGAAGTTATGCTACGTGGATGTAACCGCAGGAACGAACACAGAAAAATTATTCGCACGTTATGTCCAAAGCATGCAAAAGCTGCAGGCTGCGGACGGAAAGGTTAAAATTTTGCATTTCACCGTGCCTTTGACCACCCTTCAGACCGGACCGAAGGCCTGGATAAAAAAAATCCTGGGAAGACCCATCGCCGGAGTCGACGACAATATGAATAGATCTGTTTATAACGACAAGGTCAGGCAACACGTTCCAGCAGACGCACTGATCGACATCGCCCTGGTGGAATCGACCTCCATGGAGGGTCGACGGGAGGAATTCGAGAAGGGAAGTGCCCGTTACCATTGCCTGGTTCCGGAGTATACCTATGACGGCGGCCACTTGAACGAGACGGGTCGCAGACTGGCCGCTGAAAGGATGCTGCTGGTGCTTGTGAATCAGATTTAAAGCAGAATGTGGCGGGTCGGGCATGACGCACGATGATCATTAAACCTTGGTAGAGGGATATGATAAATAAAGATCTTTTTGCTAAATCTCTGCTGGTCACCGGCGGCTGCGGCTTTATCGGATCGAATTTCATCCGCCGTACGATCGAAATGCACCCCGACTGGTACATCGTCAACCTGGATGCGTTGACGTACGCCGGCAATCCCGCCAATTTGAGCGACTTGATCCATCACCCGGCATACCGTTTCGTGCAAGGCGATATCTGCGACTCGGCCTTGATGGACGGGCTGTTCCATTCAACCGCTTTCGACGGGATCGTTCACTTTGCCGCGGAGTCCCACGTGGACCGCTCCATCCACGGCCCCAAGGCCTTCATCCAGACCAACGTCATCGGGACCTGCACGCTGCTCGAAGCGTTCCGCCGGAGCTGGGAAGAACGGAAGCGGCCGGCCCATCTTCGCTTTCTGCACGTCTCCACGGACGAAGTCTACGGCAGCCTCGGACCGCAAGGGCACTTCACCGAAACGACGCCCTACGACCCCTCCAGCCCGTACTCCGCATCCAAGGCCGGCTCCGACCACCTGGTCAACGCCTGGCACCGGACCTACGGACTGCCGGCCCTGATCACCAACTGCTCCAACAACTACGGCCCTTACCAGTTCCCGGAAAAGCTGATCCCGCTGATGGTGCTCAACATCCTGGAAGAAAAACCGCTGCCGGTCTACGGCGACGGCCAGAACGTCCGCGACTGGCTCTACGTCATCGACCACTGCGACGCCCTGTTGACCGTGCTCGAAAAAGGCACGCCCGGCGAGACCTACAACATCGGCGGCAACCAGGAGCGGCGGAATATCGACATCGTGAACCTGCTCTGCCAGCTCCTGGACAGAAAACTCGACCGCCCTGCCGCCCGATCGAGCCGCAGGCTGATCCAGTTCGTGCCCGACCGCCCGGGCCACGACCGCCGCTACGCCATCGACGCCGCCAAAATCAAAGCCCAACTCGGCTGGCAGCCCGCCCACACCTTCGAAAGCGCCATCACCGAAACCGTCGACTGGTACCTCAACAGCATGGAATGGGTGAACACCATCCGCAGCGGCGAATACCGCGCCTGGATCGACAAGAACTACGGCAAGCGGGCTGGCGGGTTGGTGGGTTGACGGGTGGGCGGTGCGCGATCGACGGGTTGCATCGGGCGTCATCATAAATAGTTTTGGTGAAACCGGACCCATTATCGCGTCAACCACAGATCCAGAACGCAGACCCGTGAAGCCATTCAAACTTATAGCCAGGCGGCAGAAAGAAAAAGAGCACGATCAACGCCGCGCCGATGCGGTCAAAACGCTTTTGATGAATGACTGTGTCGCTGTATACCAGAAATACGGCATCAAAAAAGCGGTCTTGTTCGGTTCTCTTATGACTGGTAGTTTTAGCGGAACATCCGATGTGGATATCTATGTCGAACCCCTCGAAAACAAAGAATATTACGAGTTCATGCATGCACTTGAGCATATTTTGAACTTCAACGTAGATCTGCACACAAACAAGGATGAAGCCTCTCTGGTCCGGAAAATATTGGAAAGAGGGCAAGCCATTTTTGAAGATGGATTTTAGCAGCCGGATGAAAAACGAACATGCCATGCTGACGCAAGATGAAATCCTGAAAACCCTGAGAGCAGAAAAACCCTTTCTGCGCGCAAAATATGGTGTCGTAGAAATCGGCCTGTTCGGCTCCTATGCGGCCGGTACATATACCCAAGAAAGTGATATAGATCTCCTTGTAAATCTGGAGGCACCCCGCTTTGAGTATCTCGCAGGACTTCAGATTTTCCTCGAAACGAAATTCAACAAAAAAGTCGAGATTGTGAGAAAAAGCAAAAACTTAAAAAGCAGGTTCATCAAAAGGATAGAGGAAAAAGTTATCTATGCCTGAAAATCTGGTGAAAGATAACTTCGAAACCATCCTCGAAGCCATCGGTTTGATCGAAGAAAGGCTTGCGAAAATCAGCCAGGCCCGAGATTTTATTTCCACCTCTGATGGAACTCTAATTCTTGATGCAATCGCAATGCGGTTGCAGGTAATAGGGGAGCTGGTCAAGAAAATTGATAAATCGGAACCAACCCTTCTTAGAAATTACGCTGATATCGACTGGCGTGTGGTTATGCGGTTAAGAGATATTATTTCGCACCACTATGACATCCTAGACCATGAAATCATCTATGATATCTGCAAAAACCACATACCAGCGCTAAAAGTCACGGTGACCAAAATTTCGAGAAATCTCGGATACGGCTAACCATCAAAACCAGCATGAAACTCACCCGCTTTGAAGACATTGACGCCTGGCAGGAAGCCAGAAAACTCGTCCGCTATGTCTACAAGGCCATATCGATCAACAAAAACTTCCAAAAAGACCCCAGGCTCACAAACCAGATACAAGCTTCATCGGTCTCCACCATGGCCAACATCGCAGAAGGCTTTTTCCGTAAAACACATAAAGAGTTCATCCAATACCTCTTCATCTCCAAAGGCTCCGCCGCCGAAGTCCAAAGCCACCTCTACGTCGCGCTGGACCAAGGCTACATAACGCAAGAAGTATTCAAAGAAACTTACGAGCAAGCCGAAAAAGTAAAAAAGATAATCGCCGGCTTTATAAAATACCTGAACTCACAACCAAAACAAACACCCAACTAAAACCGACCAACCGACTAACCGACAACCGACTAACCGACAACCGATTAACCGAACAACCGAGGTCCACCATGAAGGGAATCATCCTCGCCGGCGGCTCCGGCACGCGGCTCTACCCGATCACGCAGGTGGTCAGCAAGCAGCTCCTGCCGGTCTACGACAAGCCGATGATCTACTACCCGCTTTCCATTCTCATGCTCGCCGGGATCCGGGAAATCCTGATCATCTCCACCCCGCACGACTTGCCCAATTTCAGGCACCTGCTGAGGGACGGCTCCCAATGGGGCCTTTCGTTTTCATACGCCGAGCAGCCCCGTCCCGAAGGTTTGGCCCAGGCCTTTGTCATCGGCCGCGAATTCATCGGCCGGGATCATGTCTGCCTGATCCTGGGCGACAACATCTTCTACGGCCACGGCCTGACCGAGCATATCAAGCCGTCCGCGCTGCGGCCGGACGGCGCCACCGTTTTCGGATACTGGGTAAGGGATCCCGAACGGTATGGCGTGGTTTCCTTCGACCCAGACGGCCATGCCACCGATATCGAAGAAAAGCCGAAACAGCCCAAGTCCAATTGGGCCGTCACCGGGCTATACTTCTACGACAACCGGGTCATCGACATTGCCGCCAACCTCAAGCCGTCGGCCCGCGGCGAACTGGAGATCACCGATGTCAACCGCACCTACCTGCGGCTCGGCGACCTTTATGTGCGAAAGTTCGGCCGCGGCATCGCCTGGCTCGATACCGGAACCCACGAGAGCCTCATGCAGGCCTCGGCCTTCATTCAAACCATCGAAGAACGCCAGGGGCTCAAGGTGGCCTGCATCGAGGAGATCGCCTACCGCATGGGCTACATCGAAGACGATCAGCTCCATTCCCTCGCTCAGCCGCTCACCAAAAACGGCTATGGCCAATACCTGCTGAATTTGATCAAGTATAAAGAATTCAGGTCATAGTCCGGCGGTCCGTCGCATACCGCTGCAATGGTATCCGCCGTCTCCAACCCCGGTTATGGCAATAAAGTATATAACCGAGTGCCGTGAGAATATGTAATCAACTACATATCTTCCACCCCCGAATACTCCCCCGAGACAGTAACCTCCTTAATTAACGGTCTAAATTTCCCAAATTAAAGTTTGCACGAACTTTGCTATGAGGCAGTGTGTCCGCACCGGTGATCGACGCGATGAGCCGAACAAGACAATTTTTGAACGGTGACAAGTTCCGCATCGATGGCCTCGCACAAGGATGCCATTCGAAAAATGGTACCGACCGGGCGGAGCTATACAGGCAAACGCGATTCCAACGTACCCGTTAAGGAGCATAGCCGTGATGATCCCATTTCTCGATTTAAAAGCCCAGTACCGGCAGATCGAACAGGAGGTCCTCCCAGCCGTGACCGAAGCCATGGCCGCCGGCGCGTTTATCGGCGGACCCCAGGTGACCGGCTTCGAAGAAGAATTCGCCGAGTTTTCCGACAGCAGCTACTGCGTCGGCCTGAATTCAGGCACCGACGCCCTGCGTTTCGCGCTCATGGCCGCCGGCGTCGGCCCCGGCGATGAGGTCATCACCGTGCCCAACACCTTCATCGCCACCACCGAGGCCATTTCACAGTCCGGCGCCCGGCCCGTCTTTGCGGATATAAAGGCCGATACCTGCAATATCGATCCGGAACAGGTCCAGAAGCGCATCACGCCAAGGACGCGCGCCATCATCCCCGTCCACCTCTACGGCCAGCCGGCCGACCTGGACGCCCTGCTCCAAATCGCCAAACAGCACAACCTGATCGTCATCGAGGATGCCTGCCAGGCCCATGGCGCCTTGTACAAGGGCAAAAAGGCCGGTTCGATCGGCCTGGCCGGATGTTTCAGTTTTTATCCCGGCAAGAACCTGGGCGCATTCGGCGAGGCCGGCGCCACGGTTACCCAGGACAAGGCGCTGGCCGACAAAATGAAAATGATCCGCGACCACGGACAGGAAAAGAAGTACTACCACCAGATGGAGGGCTACAACGGCCGACTGGACGCCATCCAGGCCGCCGTGCTGCGCATCAAACTCAAACGCCTGCAGGCCTGGAACGATTCGCGGCGCCGCAATGCCGCCCTCTACACACAGCTGCTGTCCGATGTCCCGGGCGTCACGCCACCCGTCGAAGCGCCCTTTGCATCGTCGGTGTACCACCTTTATGTCATCCACCTCGACCGCCGCGACGCGCTGCAGCAATACCTGGCCGAAAAAGGCGTTGCCACCGGCCTGCACTACCCGCTGCCGCTGCACCTGCAGACCGCCTATAAGCACTTCGGCCACAAGCCCGGCGATTTTCCGGTTGCCGAACGCTCGGCAGCCCGGCTGCTCTCGCTGCCCATGTTCGCCGAACTGGCTGCATCGCAGATCGAATACATCGTCGACGCCATCAAACAATTCATGCAAAGGTCCTGAATCCACCGCCCCCGCCGGATCGGATTCCTCCATGAAAGGAGTAAATCCATGGTAAAAATCGGCTTGATCGGATATGGCTACTGGGGCCCGAACCTCGCCCGCAATTTCAACCAGAACGCGGAGATGCAGCTGGCCGCCGTCTGCGATTTTTCCGATAAGCGGCTCGAACTCGCCGCGCGTTTTTACCCCCAGGCCAAAACCACCAATGATCCGGAGGTCATGTTCAACGGCGGCATCGACGCCGTGGCCATCGCCACGCCGGTCAGCACGCACTTCGCCCTGGCGAAGAAGGCTTTGCTGGCCGGCAAGCATGTCTGGCTGGAAAAACCCATGACCGAAACCGTGCAGCAGGCCGAAGAGCTGATCGAACTGGCGCAAGAGAAGAACAAGGTGCTCTTCGTGGATCACACCTTCGTCTATACGGGCGCGGTGCGCAAGATCAAGGAACTGATCGACCGGGACGAGCTGGGCGACATCGTTTACTTCGATTCGGCGCGCGTCAACCTGGGCCTGTTCCAGCAGGACATCGACGTGATCTGGGACCTGGCGCCGCACGACATCTCGATCATGGATTACCTGATCCCCCTGAAAAAACTCTCCGTTTCGGCCACGGGGCTGAACTACAACGGCAACGGGCTCAACCCCAAGTCCATGCTGACCATCAGCATGGAGAAGAATGTCATCGCCCACATCAACGTCAGCTGGCTTTCTCCGGTAAAAATCCGCCAGACCCTGATCGGCGGCAGCCGCAAGATGATCCTGTATGACGACACGCATCCGGACGAAAAAGTGAAGGTTTACGACAAAGGCGTCCACATCTACGAAACCAAGGAAGAACTTTACCGGCTCAACGTCCAGTACCGCGTCGGCGACATGTACGTGCCCAAGCTGGACAACCAGGAAGCCCTGGCCGTCGAAGCGCAGCACTTCGCCGACTGCATCCTGAAGGGTGCAAAACCGCGGACCGGAGGCGAAGCCGGGCTCGAGGTGATAAAGATTCTCACCGCCGCGAATAAATCCTTGAAACTTAAAGGCACGCCGGTTGAGATATGATTGGACTTCGCGCGAGGACCGGCGAGCAAGCCGGAGAAACCTGCGAGACCTCATCATGAACTCATTGAACTTGAAGAAAGTCGCCCCTGGCGTCAAACTCGGCCAGGACGTCGTCCTCAACGATTTCATCAATCTTTACGGCTGCAGCATCGGAGACGGGACCAGGATCGGCACCTTCGTCGAAATACAGAAGAACGCCTTCATCGGCGCCCGCTGCAAAATCCAAAGCCATACCTTCATCTGCGAGGGCGTCACCATAGAAGATGAAGTGTTCGTGGGCCACGGGGTCATGTTCACCAACGACATCTTTCCGCGCGCCACCGCAACCGGCGGCGGGCTGCAGACCGAAGCCGACTGGAAGGTCATCCCCACGCGGGTCAAAAAAGGCGCCTCGATCGGTTCCAACGCGACGATCTTGTGCGGCATCAGCATCGGCCGGGGCAGCATCATCGGCGCCGGCAGCGTCGTCACCAGGGACATCCCCGACAACGTCATCGCCGCCGGCAACCCGGCGCGTGTCATTCGAAAAGTGAACGAAAAAGATTGAGCGGAATTCTCGAACATCAACCCGCTGGAGATGAGCAGCATACAGCGGCCGGTCATTTCCTCACGCCGCTATGTTAAACCGGAATGAGGACCCCCAGGTTCTCGGTAAAGGGAAAGAGATGATGAAACTTACCAGGTCAACGGCTTTCATGTTCGTTCTGGCGATCGCCTCGGTATTGTGGGGTGTGAATGGATTCGCCGATGTAACCACCTACACGTTCGACTATGCGGACCGCGCGGCTTTAACCGCGGCGGGTTGGGACTTCAATGCCGTAATACCTTCAGGCGGCGGGGCCAGGGACACCGAGCAGGCCGCTGGCGCTGTGGTTTCATACGATCAGGGAGCGCATCCCGGTCTGTTGAGGATCCCCCTCGATTTGGGCGACCTGTGGCAGGGTACCAACAACAGCCGTAACACGTTGTTCCGGGATCTCCCGGCCGATTGGACCAGCATCCGTTTGAAGCTGGCGGCATTCGCGCCGACTCAATATACTCAGCAGGCCGGGATCCTGGCCTACCAGGACGACGACAACTATGTGCAGGTGACCAGGATTTATGCCGGTGAAAACAGGGTATCGTTCACCTGGGAGAAAGACGGGGCCGCGGTTACCGGCAATTCGGCCCTTGAACCGGCCACCGAAAATATTTGGCTGCGCCTGGACCGGGATCCGTCGACGAATACGCTAGCCGCTTCATATTCGATTGACAACGAGGTGACTTGGACCTACATCGGGACGACACGGCAGACCCTGGGCAATCCGCGGCTGGCCATTTTCGCCGGAGCCTCGCCCAGCGGTTTTCCCAATGCCGACCTGGCATACGCCGTGGTCAGCACGGACCCTGTCGTGCCGCCGAACTTCACGTACAGTGTGAACCCGGCCCAGCTGGTCTTCAACGGGATCGCCGGAACGCCGACGCCAACAATTCAGACGGTGCGCGTCGAAGGCGGCTGGCCTGCGGCCTGGACCGCCGTATCGAATGTTACCTGGCTGACGGCGACGCCGGGAAGCGGCGCGATGCCGGACACATTCGACCTGACGGTCGATACCAGCGCGCTTACGCCCGGAATTTATCCAGCAACCGTATCCGTAAGCGTTGACGGTGCGGGGAACAGCCCCCAAACCGTGGGGGTGGTCCTGATCGTCAATCCCGATGTCGCTGCAAAAGTTTCCGTCTGGAAGGATGCGCGCAAGGGCGCGATGAGCGTTTCGACGGACGACGGGCGTCCGAGCTGCAGCGACAAGCTGCTGGCCTCCGGCTTCAGGGGAACTTATGTAGCCAACGGCACCGTAACCGACGGCAGTGCACCTGATTATGCGAGCCTGTACGCCTCGGGAATGGAACTGGGTTCGCACCTTGTGACCCACCCGTGCTATTGGGTTCCCGAGGAAACCTTGAGAGACGATGAAATCGAGCCCAACATCGACGGCCTTGCCACGGTCATGCCGCGTGAAGACATTGTCACGCTCGCGTGGCCGTGCGGATTTACGACCATGAACGCGCAGATCGTTGCCGCGGATTACTTTCTGAGCGCAAGGGGATACAATTACAATCTGCTTGAAAACCCGACGCCCGCGAATTTCTTCGATCTGAAGAGCTTTAATTCGCACGAACACGAACCCTATCCTCCTTCGGATCTCAAATCGGTCGTTGATGCGGCCGAGGACCAGGGCAAGTGGGCCAACCTGGTTTTCCATGATGCGTGCAACGATGATGAGGCTATCGCCCATGCGACGACCAAAGATGTCTGGGTGGCGCCGATCGGCACCGTCATCAAGTACATCCTGCAGCGCGACCGGTTCGTTTTGTCGGACTACGTTGAGGACCCAAGCGGAATTGCCTTCTCCTACTACCGGCTTGAAATTCCTTCGTCGGCGGTGCGGGAGTTCGAAACCGCCATCAGGGCCGACGATGTCGTTACCATCGCCGTGGATGTGGATGACGCGCGGACCATCCAAGCGGTCCGCGTAGGTGAAGATATCGTTGGTTATGACGAAAAAACTATCGGGGGGAACCGGTACCTGATGATCAACAGGGTGCCCAAAACCGTGGAAGAACAGGTTGCAATCGAATATGCCGCTGTGCCGACGCCGATAATTTCTGTGGACCCCGGCAGCCTGACCTTCGCGGCCCTGGTTGGAACGAGCCCCGCGGACAGGACGCTCGGCGTATCGAACGCGGGTGCCGGCACGCTGAACTGGAGCGCAGCGGTGGAAAGTACCCCGGCGGGCTGGCTTGCAGTCAACCCTGGAAGCGGAACGGGTGATGGGGTCATTACGGTGTCGGTAAACAGCGCCGCTCTGGCGGTGGGGACATATTCCGGAACAGTTACCATATCGGCGACCGCAGCAACGCCGCGGACGGTGCAAGTGAGCCTTGTGGTGACGGCGCTTCCGGCTCCGGTAATCGATATAAGTCAAACAAACCTCACATTTACGACCAGAAGGGGAGAAAGTCCGGCGGAGCAGGCGATCGATATTTCGAACGCGGGGGTGGGCACGCTGAATTGGGCGGTCACGGCGGAGAGTACTCCCGAGGGCTGGCTTGCGGTGACCCCGGCGACCGGAACAGGCGCCGGCCCCATTACGGTATCGGTGGACAGCGACGGGCTGAGGGCGGGAACCTACAACGGGACCATCACGATAGCGGCCGACGGGGCAGCCAACTCGCCGCGGACTGTGGATGTGGCGCTGACCGTTGAAGCAGCAGGCCATTCCGGCGGCGGTGGCGGCGGCGGTGGTGGCGGGTGCTTTATCACGTCGCTGTGGGAATGATCCGGGTCCATCGTCCGGGTGCGCTTGAAGATTAAAGCCGTCAATCCCCTGGAATACCCGGATTGGAACAGCGCAGTCGCCCGCCTGGAGGGTTCGTCGGTCTTTCACACGGCGAACTGGGCCGGTGTCCTGGCGGACAGCTACGGATACCGTCCGCATTATGTCTGCGCCTTTGAGGACAACCGGCTCGCCGGCTGCCTGCCGTTGATGGATATTCGGAGTTTTCTGACCGGCCGCCGCGGGGTTTCGCTGCCCTTTACAGACCAATGCCCGCTCCTCGGCGGCGACCGGCCTTTTGCCGCACTCTGGAAGCATGCCGTTGAACACGGAGCCAAGGCCGGCTGGAAGCATATCGAGCTTCGGGGGGCGCACCGTGCTGCTGCCGGCGAGCCCGCCCCGGCGGCATTCAAAGTGCACTGCCTGGATCTTGGCCGCTCCGAATCCGAACTGCTCAACCGCTGCCGGGAGAGCACCCGCCGCAATATCGCCAAGGCGGTCAAGAACGGTGTCAAGGTCCGGTATGCGCGCTCTTTCGAGGCGCTCAGAGACTTCTATGCATTGAACTGCCTGACCCGTCGCAGGCACGGTTTGCCGCCCCAGCCGGTGCGCTTCTTTGAGTGCATTCACGACCGGATCATGTCCGCCGGCTTGGGCTTCGTGATGACGGCGGCGCAGGCGGGAAAGACGATCGCGGCAGCGGTTTTCTTTCACTTCAACGGCACCGTGGTGTACAAGTACGGTGCTTCCGACGCGGCGCACCAGCACCTGCGGCCCAACAACTTGATTTTGTGGGAGGCGATCAATTGGAGCAATGAAAACCGCTTCAGCCGCTTTCATTTCGGCCGTACTGAGGCGGGCCATCACGGGCTGATGCAGTTCAAGCGTGGCTGGGGCGCCGAAGAAAAGAACCTACGCTACGTTAAATTCGATCTCAAAACCAGAAGCTTCAGTTCGATTCACCCCAAATTGAAATCCTCATACCCTGTGCTGCAAAGGATGCCGATTCCCTTGTTGAGAGTAGCGGGTGAACTCCTCTACCGCCATGTGGGTTGAGG
>JAEYRZ010000127.1 GCA_023435265.1 Pseudomonadota bacterium | reverse complement strand
TTTGTATAAACGATTTCATGGCGTTTTCCTTGCTGTTTGTAGTGTTCTGTTTTTGGCAACTCAGAACTACAACGGCTGGAAAACGCCTTCAATTATTTGTTTGGTTGCGGCCCTGACCGCGCTGTGTCCTCTGTGGTGAAATCATACGCCATCGTAATCAGGCCGGTACATGCTTAGTCAGCCTCCGTGCCCAGGTAGGCGCTCTTGACCGCCTCGTCCTGCATGACCGCCTCAGCCGGGCCGTCAGCGATTTTGCGGCCGTAATTCATCACGATCACCCGGTCGGCGATGCGGAACAACTCCTTGAGCCGATGTTCGATCATGATGATGGTTTTGCCCTGCCGGCGGATCTTTTCGATAATCGGCACGATGCTGGCGACTTCGGCCAGACTCAGGCCCGAAAACAACTCGTCGAGAATGAAGAGGTCCGGCTGGAGTGCGATCGCCTTGGCCATTTCCAGACGTTTGAGATAGCCTTGCGGCAAGGCCCCGGCAGCCTTGTAGGCGACGAAGGCGTCCCGTTCGAAACCCACCTCTTCGAGCAGGTCCAGCGCCACCGCATCGCGGTCGCCGTAGCGGGCCCCGGACAGCTGCAGCATGCGCGGCGAATAAAGCGGGATGATCATGTTCTTGTAGGCCGGCAGGTGGTAAAACGGCTTGACCATCTGAAAGGTCCTGGCGATCCCCAGCCGCACGATCCGGTGGGGCGGCAGGTGGCTGATCCTGCGCCCCTTGAACTTGACCACGCCGCTGCTGGGTTTGACAAAGCGCGTGATGGTGTTGACCAGGGTCGTCTTGCCCGAGCCGTTGGGCCCGATGATGCCCAGCAGCTCGCCGGGATTCAAATCGAAGCTGACGTCCAGCAGGGCCTGCACCCCGCCGAAGGACTTGCTCACGTGCTCGACCTGCAGCAGCGGCGGGGGGGTCATTTTTCCACCTCCGACCACCGTTCGAACTGGTGGTATTTGCGCTGGACGTAATGAAAGATGCCTTCGGGAAGCGCGACGATGAACACGACCAGGAATCCGCCGTACAGGACGATCCGCAGCCCGCCGAAACCGCGCAGGGCTTCGGAAAGCGGCACCAGCAGGAACGCCCCGAGGGCGGCTCCCGCCAGGGTCCCGGGCCCGCCGACCACCGCCGCGGCGATGGGCAGAATCGAATAGTCCAGGGCGAAAACCGGCATGCCCACGAACATGTAGGCATGCGTCATGAAGGCGCCGCAAAAGGCGCCGATGCAGCCGGCGATGAACAACGCCTGCGCCTTGAACCGGTAAATGTCGATGCCCGCGTTGATCACGGAGCGATCGTTGTCGTGGATGCCCTTGAGCACCAGCCCGTAATCCGAGTCCATCATCCGCCTGAATCCGAAAAGGCAGGCCAGCAGCACGGCCAGAATCAGGTAGAGTTCGATCCATTTCGATGGAAGGGGGCTGATGCCGCTGAGCCCTTCTGTGCCGCCGAAAATTTTGGTCGCTTCGATGACCCGCACGAGCATCAGCGGAATCAGCAGGGTGACCATCGAGAAGTAGATCCCCCGCAGCCGCAGAACCGGAAGCAGCAGCAGGGTCGCCAACAAACCGCCCAGCAGCGCGGCCACGGGCAGGGTAATCAACGGCGGCCAGCCCCAGTAATGGTTCAAAACGCCCGCAATATAGGCGCCCAGACCGAAAAAAAGCGCCTGCCCCAGCGACACCATCCCGGTCTGGGCGAGAATATCCCAGCTGATGGCCAGCAGGGCGAACACCGCCACCGAAAGCAGCACCTTCTGCCAGTAGAAATCCAGCACCAACGGCAGCATGAGGCACATCAGCGCAGGCAGCAGCCGGGGGGCCGCCCGGTAGAGCATCTCACGCCAGGAAAGCAGGGCATAGATATCCTCCGCCCTGACCTTGATGCCGCGGTCGATTCTTTCTCTACGCATTTTCACGGGCGGTCAGATCCTTTCCTCGAGTTCCTTCTGCTTGCCGAACAGCCCGGAGGGCCTGACGATCAGGACCACCAGGATGGCCGCCAGGCTGACGATCATGGTCCAGTGCGTGCCGATATAGGTATCGGTGAAACGCTCCGCGAATCCGACGATGAAGCTGGCCACGATCACGCCGCCCGTACTGCCCAGCCCCCCGATGATGCAGACGGCCAGGGCTTTGATCAGCACGTCGTATCCCTCACCGGGCGAAATGGTTCCCAGGGGGAGGATGAACAGCGCGGCGACGGCTGCCAGTCCGGCGCCGAACGAAACGCTCAGCATGGCGATCCGGTCGGAATCGATGCCGAAGGTAAGCGCGGTGCGCTCATCCTGGGCGATCCCCCTGAACGCCAGGCCCAGCGCGGTATGATGGGTAAACCACCATAACGCGGCAATCAGCAGAACACTGAATCCCAGAATGGCGATACGCTGGAAGTCGACGAAGGTGCCGGCGATGATGAAACTGCGGTCGGAAAAGACCGGCAGGGTGTACTCGAATCCCACCCAACCGAAATAACTGAACAGTTCCAGAATCGCCAAACCGATGCCGAACGTGGCGATCACCTCGGAGAGCGCCTGCCCCCGCACGCGCTGGAGAACGAAACGGTAGACCAGGGCGCCCAGGATCAGATTGGCGGTCACGGCCGCCGCGATGGCGGCCGGATACGGAAGCTGCAGCGCGTTCAGAACGCCCCACATACCGTAGGCCGCCAGAACGTAAAAGGCGCCGTAGGCGAAATTGGCCACCCCGCTGATGCCGAAGGTCAGGTTGAAGCCGATGGCCATCAGGGCCAGGATGGCGGTATTGATCAGGGCGTAGATAAACGTGCCGGTAAACATGCCTGCCGTTCTTCCGCTGGTGAAGTCAAGTCAAGTTTGATGGACTCGTAAAAGGGCAGATGAACCACAGAGGACACAGAGAATATACAGAGGACCGAGATAACCTATTAAGATAGAATATTTTTTCTCTGTGTCCGCTGTGCGCTCTGTGGTTCAAAAATACTTTTTGGATTACACCAAGTTTTACTACCGAAAAAAAACTATTTGGCTGGCTTCAGACCTGCCGGCAGCTTGATCCCGCCATCGGCGATGGCGGTCGGAAAAACGATCGTGCGGCTGCCGTCCTCGTTCCACTGGAACATGGCGGCCAGCGCCGATTCTTCGGGCGTCATGTCATAGACGACCTGATTTCCTTCGTCGAAGCGGATGCGCCCCATCACCCCGTTGCGGTCGGTTTTCTTCAGTTCGGCCACGACGGCGTCCGGATTCAGGCTGCCGGCACGTTGAATGGCCTCGGCCAGCAGGTAGACGGATTCATAAGAGGGGCTGATGCCGTGTCCGGCTTCCACCGGCACGCCCCACTTCTTCTGGTAGGCCTCGGCGAATGCTTTGGAAGGAGGCACTTTGGCGCTGGCGATGGCGCTGCCCAGTTCGAAGTTGCAGTTGACAGCGCCCGCGATTTTGCCGTCGAAGGTCTGCCAGGCCCCGGGTCCGGCCAGCGGCGAAATGAATCCGGCCATGAGCACCGGCAATTTCATTGCATTCCACTGTTTGACCAGGATGCCGCTCTGCGGCATGTCGAAAATAGGCAGGATGACCTGGGCGCCCGATGCGCGGACCTTCATCAGGGTGGAGGAAAAATCGGCGGACCCGGTGGGAAAGGCCTCATGCCCGACCACCTGCCAGCCGGCCTTGTCGAAATAGACTTCGGTCAGAATCTTGGCTGTAGCGCGCGCCCAGGCGACATCCTGGTTCATGATGTACACCTTGTTGAATCCGAACTCCTTGTTCACGTGCGCCATGGTTCCGGCCAGGTATTTGACCAGGTATTTGGCGTTCAGGCAGGTCCGGAAGATGTACTTGTATTTCTCTGGATCCTGCTTGACTTTGTCTTCGGAGGCCGGCGACATGGCGATCGTGCCCAGTAGCGGCACCTTGTACTTGGCAATGATGTCCATGCCCGCCATCAGCGCTTCGGAGCGGAACGGCCCCACGACGAGCGCGGCCGGCTTTTTTTCGAGGATGATCTTCTCGAGCCCCAGCAACGCCTCGGGAACCGGCACGCCGGGGGCGGCGTCGCGGATGTCGACCGATTCCACCTTGAACTGGCGCTTGGTGCCGTCCACCGTTACGCCGCCGGCCGCATTGATCTCGTCCACCGCCAGCTGGACCGCTTTGAGCGCCTCCTTGCCCTCCAGGAATCCGGTCGAAGTCGGAACACCGATCACGACGGACTCCGCGGCGAACACCACCCGGCCGGCAGCGCCCATCCAAATGGCAATGGCGAATACCAACAGGACGTACCCCGTTCTTCGAATCATCTTGCCCTCCTTATGGACAGCCCGGCCGAGCGCCGGTCGCTGGTTCAAGCCCCACGAGCGTGAGGCGGATTGAATGCGGATCACGATGCAGCGGGTAAATCGACTGCAAACAATGAACTCCGATCATTCGTTGCACCTGCGAGCAACACTTGTGCCACAGTTGGGATCCTGGATAATGTTCAACGAATCGAGTGTCTTGAATATCGGGTCCCTGAACGGGGAATGGGCTTTGTTACTTTTGGTAACAGCCTGCGGAGCAGCTCGTCAGAATACATAAGGGTGGCGGATCAAAATTCTCAAAGGGATTGAGGCGCTTGCCTGTTGTGTTACCGAAAGTGACACCCGGCGCAGCGTTACTTTTCAATCGGCAGCTGGATTTCGCCATCGGCAATCGAGAGCGGATAGACGATCTTGCGTCGGCCGTCCCGCTGCCATTGGAAAATGCAGGCCAGGGCCTCCTCGCGCGGATCTTTTCCGAAAACAGCCTGGTGTCCCCGGTGAAACCGGATGCGGCCCATCGCCCCGCTTCTATCGGTGGCTTCCAGCGCCGTTACCAGGGCTTCGGGATCCAGGCTCCCGGCCCGCTCCACCGCGTCGGCAAAAATGAAAACGGATTCATACGATGGCGCCGGGCCGTGGCCGGCCTGGACCTCACGGCCGAAGGCGCGCCGGTATTTCGCATAGAAGTCTGCTGCCGGTTCCCAGCGGGCGGATGTGATGTTGCCCAGTTCGAAAATCACATTCAGGGATCCGGCGATTTTTCCCTGGAAGCTTTCCCAGGAGCCGGGGCCCACCATGGGGGAGATGAATCCGCACAGCAGGGCCCTGCCCTTTCTGGCATGCCACTGCTCGACCAGGCGCCCGCTTTCGGGCATGTCGAAAATGGGCAGGATCACCTGGGCGCCTTTGTGTTCCGCATCCGCGAGGCCGGCCGAGAAATCGGAAACGCCCGAAGCATAGGTATCCAGCCCCACGATGCGCCAATCGGAGCGATCGAAATAGAGGCGCACCATCAGCGACGCCGTGCTCCTGGCCCAGGCGACATCCTGGTTGATGATGTACACCCTTTCAAACCCGTACTGCTGCTTGAGAAATTTCATGATGTTGATCAGGTAATCGACCAGGTACTTCGAGTTCAGGCCGATCCGGAAGATGTAGCGGTAGGCGGGATCCTTCAGGATTTTGGCATCCGAGGCCGGCGACATGGCGATGGTCCCCAGCAACGGCACCCGGCGACGCGCGATGACGTCCATGCCGGCCAGCAGCACCTCGGATCGAAACGGCCCCACCACCACGGCGTGCACGTTCTCGCGGACGATCAATTCCTCCAGGCGCCGCACCGATTCGGCAATCGGAACGCCTTCGGTGGTCTCCTGCAAATCTTTGGCCACGATGCGCACGCGCCGCCGCTCATGCCCCACCCGCACGCCGCCCTGCGCGTTGATTTCGGCCACCGCCATCTTCACCGCATTGAAGCTTTCGCGGCCTTCGAGGCTTGTCAGGGAAGTGGCCGCTCCCAGAACGATTTCATCGCCGGCGCGGCAAGCGCCGGGCGCGGCCATGGCCAGCAGAAAAAAGACGAGACCGGCGATCAGGGGGGGCATCCAATCACGTGTCATTGTATGGGCCGAAAAAAGTATGGGCCGAAAAAACCGGCGCGATTGCAGTTCCGCGCAGCCTTCGACTACGCACCTTAACAGGCGAGTGCGCGATGATCAAGCCGGGGCGGTGGAGCGGTCTGCGGTCGAGCGCCGCTTCCGCGGGAAGGGGCGGCGTACATTCCCGTTGACATCGGATCGCCTGGGTCCATATAAAATTCTGCATGCGATTCAGGTTTTCCATCTCGCTCAAGCTGCTGTTGTTCATCCTTCCGCTGATCTGCCTGCCTGTCGCCATGGTCGGATACTTTTCCTACCAGGCCTCGGTGGAGCGCGTCGACCGGCTCGTGCGGCACGAACAGATGATCCAGGTCAAAGCCACGGCGGGAAGCATCAACGACATCTTTTACTACTGCCGGATCGATCTCGATACGATCGCCAGCCTTCCGGTATTGGAAGATTACCATCACGCCCGCGCCTTCAGACTGGCCAGCGAAGCCGAGTTTCACCACGCCACGATCGTACGGCTGTTCAGCGACTTCATTGAAAGAACACCCTTTTACCGCCGGATCCGGTATCTCGACCAGGAAGGGCGCGAACAGATCAAAGTCACCCGCGAGGGGACCGCCGCAGGCCTTTACGACCGCAGCGGCGAGGATTTCTTCACGCAGGTTCGGCAAAAGGGCGGTGAAGAGATCCTGGTTTCCGACATCGTCGCCAATGACGGCGAACTCGAAATCCGCTGGGCCAGGGCGATTTACAGCGGCCTGCGCCAATTCGCCGGCGTGGTGGTGATCGATCTCGATTACGGGCTCATCATTCGGAAAGTCCGCGAGATCCAGGTCGAGCAGCGCGGTTATGCATTCCTGATCGACGCGATGGGCCGGCTTATCGCGCATCCGCGCTTCGCTCCGTTCAGCCTGCACATGGACAACTATCCCACGGAAAGCCTGAGGGAAGTCATCCGCGAGATGATGACCGGCGTCAGCGAGTGGCGGCATTATACGTTCGAAAACGAGCAGAAAGTGGCCGCGTTCGCCCCGATCCCGATCATGAAATGGTCCCTGGGGGTGACCATCCCGCAGGAGGTCTTCAAAAAAGAGGGGCGCGCCATCCAGGCGCGGGTCGTGCAAACCGTTGCCCTGACCCTGATTTTCGCCGCGGCCGGCGTCACCCTGCTGACCTATTATCTGCTCAAACCGGTGCGCACGCTGGTGAGCGCCACCAGCCGCATCGCTTCCGGCGATTTGACCCATGAAATCCCCATCCACTCCACGGACGAACTCGGTCATCTCACGCGCTCGTTCAACAGCATGGTCAAAGATCTCGCCCGGATCCAGAACGAGTTGGTGCGGTCGGAAAAACTGATCTCCCTGGGGCGCATGTCGGCCGGCATGGCCCATGAAATCCGCAATCCCTTGAACGCCATGAAGGGCGCCATCGTTTTTCTGCAACGCCGACGCGCCGGAGATCCGCTGGTCAAGGAATACACACAGCTGGTTTCCGAAGAGATCGACCGGCTGAACCTGTTCGTCACTGATTTTCTCTATTTCGCAAGGCAATCGGAGCTCAAGCCGGCGGCCACCGACATCAACCGGCTGATCGCCTCCACGCAGCAGCTGTTCGAGGAGCGGGCCCGACAAGCCAACATCCGCTTTCACAATCAACTTGACGCCATGCTGCCCGAAATGGCCCTCGATCCCCGCCAGTTCGAGCAGGTCCTGATCAACATCGTGATCAACGCCATGGATGCCATGCCGGACGGCGGAGACATCACGTTCTCCACCCGGAGGTTGAAAGAGGCCGCCGCAACGGCCGAAACGCCGATCTGCCGCCTGACGGTGCAGGACAATGGAAGCGGCATTCCCGAAGATCACCTGCAGAATATTTTCGATCCTTTTTTCAGCACCAAGGAAGACGGCACCGGACTCGGGCTCCCGTTGAGCCTGGGCATCGTGGAGAACCACGGCGGGCACATCCGGGTCGAAAGCCGGGAGGGCGCCGGCACGACGGTGATCATCGAGTGGCCCATTCGGCCGGTGACGACAATCCGCCCCGCAGGCCGTGAGGAAGAACATGAAGACCATATTGGCTGTTGATGACCAGAAAAACAGTTTGAAAGTACTGACCGCCATCCTGAAAGATGAAGGCTATCAAGTGCTCCAGGCCACAAGCGCCGAGGAGGCGCTGAATATCTTCACCGGCGGCGCGGCGATCGATGCGGTGCTTTCGGACCTTAAAATGCCGAGGATGGACGGGCTCTCCCTGTTCGAGAGCATGACCGCCGCCGGCAATGTTCCGCCTTTTATCATCATGACCGCTTTCGGCACCGTCAAATCGGCGGTGCAGGCGATGCGGCAGGGCGTCACCAACTATCTTCTCAAACCGCTCGACTACGAAGAACTCTCGATCGTGCTCGCCAAGGCCATCAAGGAACGCGAAATGTCCCTGGAGCTCGACACGCTCAAGAAACAAGTGCGCGTCCTGGAGGCCTTTCACGGCATCATCGGCAACAGCCCGCAGATGACCGCCGTTTACGATATGGTCCGCACGGTCGGGCCCACGGATGTCTCCGTGCTCATTTACGGCGAAACGGGCACCGGGAAAGAACTGCTGGCCCGGGCCCTGCACCTCGAAAGCCGCCGGCGCGCGTCTGAAATGATTTGCATCAACTCGGCCGCCATTGCGGAAAACCTGCTGGAAGCAGAGCTTTTCGGCTATGTGAAGGGGGCCTTCACCGGAGCGTCGGCCGACCGCAAGGGGCGCCTGGAATTCGCCCATAAGAGCACACTGTTTCTGGATGAAATCGGCCACATGAGCCTGCGGCTGCAGACCAAGCTGCTCCGCTTCCTGCAGGAGATGACCTTCGAACCGGTAGGCGGGACCGCCATGCGCCGGGTGGATGTGCGCATCATCGCCGCAACCAATCTGGACCTGCAGGCGGAGTATGAAAAAGGGCGCTTTCTGCGCGATCTGCTTTACAGGGTCGAGGTGATCAAAATTCAGCTGCCTCCGCTGAGGGAACGCAAAGAGGACATCTACCTGCTCGTGCAGCATTATATCGACCGCTATGCGCGCAAATATCAAAAAGCCGTCAAAGGCATCGAAGCGGAAGCGGTGCAGGCCCTAGTCGCTTATGAATGGCCCGGCAATGTCCGCGAACTGAAAAATTATATCGAACGGGCCGTGATTCTCTCCAAAAAAGAGACGCTCGGCCCGGACGACCTTCCCGGCATCTGCGTGAACGAGCGCGGCGGCGCCTGCGGCGGCTGCCGGCCCGACGCGCCGGCCCGGCTCCCCCGGCGAGACCTCACCCTTCAGGAAATGGAAAAAGAGCTCATCGCCTCCACCCTGAAGCAATCCAACGGCAACAAGAGTCGGGCCGCCCTCAAGTTGGGCATTTCCCGGAAGGCGCTTTACGAAAAAATGGCCCGCAACGGAATCCGCTGAGCGTAACCAGGCGGCCCTCCGGAAATGCCGCCTTGCGGTTCGGCGGGCGCGAAATGCGGGCCGATACGGCGCACACTCCAGGAGCGAACCTACGCCGGCGACTGAAAGTTGAATCATGGAAGAGAAACATTTCGGCCCCGTCTGGTTTATTCCCGGTGCCAAATCGGGGAAATATCCCCACTGTCATTCCGTCTATATCGAGGACGGCGGGGTGTTGATCGATCCCGGTTCGGACCGGCGGCGCCTGAAACAGCTTCGCACCGATCCCGGCGTCAGGGTCGTCTGGCTCAGCCATTGGCATGAAGATCATATCGCGCACCTCGATCTCTTCGAAGATCTGCCGCTGTACGTCGGCAAGCCGGATGCGCGGCCGCTCTCGGGTGCCGAGGCGTTCATGGACGCTTACGGTCTGGACACGCCGGCCTACCGTCGGTATTGGCGTTCCGCTCTGGAAAAGGAGTTCAACTTCAAGCCGCGCAAGCCGGCTGGCTTTCTCAGAGGCGGAGACCGCCTGGCGCTGGGCGGCCTGGTCGTGGAGGTGATCGGCACGCCCGGTCATACTCCCGGACACCTCTCCTATTTCTTCAGGGGACCTGAAGTGCTTTTCATGGGGGATTACGACCTTTCCGGTTTCGGACCCTGGTACGGCGATACGGCATCCAGCATCGAACAGACCATCGAATCGGTCGCGCACCTCAAGGCCCAGCCGGCGCGCGTCTGGATCACGGGTCACGAGACGGGTTTGTTCGAGCAGGATCCGGCGCAAAGGTGGGACCTCTATCTGGAGGTCATCGTGAAGCGGGAGCAAAAGCTGCTGGCATTCCTCGACCGGCCCCGCACGCTCGAGGAGATTGTTGCCGCCTCGATCATCTACGGAAGACCAAGGGAGCCGAAGGCTTTTTTCGAATTCGGCGAACGCGCGCTGATGAAAAAACATCTGGACCGATTGTCCCGCAAAGGATGCATCGGTCAGGCCGGCAACCGGTTTTATCGATGCGCGTAATACGGCCGGTTTTCGAAGCCGCTCAGCGGGGAGCCGAATCGGACGGTTCGCGGGCGCTGCGGCGCGGCACCCATACTTTGGTTTGACCTTCCGCCACGAGAGTCTGGCCCACGAAAGCCTCGGCATGTAAAAACACGCGCTGCTTTTCCGCTGCGATACGGGTTATGGTCACTCTGGCCGTGACCGTATCGCCGATGTGCACCGGTTTGAGGAAACGGATCTCCTGCCCCATATACGCGCATCCCGGCCCCGGCAGTTTCGTTCCCACGAGGGTGGACCACAGGCTGGTCGTCAGCATCCCGTGCACGATGCGCGTCCTGAACCGGGTTTGCGCGGCGAATTCTTCGTTCAGATGCAGCGGATTGGTATCGCCCGAAACAGCGGCAAACAGCAAAAGATCGGCTTCGGTGATCGTTTTTGCGAATACGGCTTCCATCCCGACCGATAAATCCTCGAGGTAGAAACCATGCTGCAGATCGTATACGGTGTCGTTCATGGGCTGTCGTCCTCTTGAAGGCGGCCGGGACAATTCTTCAATCAAGTCGATCGCGGCGCCACGAAGTACGGCACCGCGACATATCCCTCTTACCACAATTTTCGGCCAACCCAAATCCGCTTCCTGCGGCCGTTTGAAATCATCTAGGTCCACACCTGCTCTTTCACTTTACCAAGCCAATATGCTTGAGCATTTCAGATATCCGCATTCACTTATTTACGTTGAATTCCGAATCGCGAATCGATATGAGGCTAACCAGTTCATGCGGAAGCGCAGCAGTCGTTTGAAATTCCTGTGCCTGAACCTTTTACCCGAAAGGAACACATCATGTACAAGGTCAGCGTGATGTACCCCACCCGCCAAGGGGCCCGTTTCGACTTCGATTACTACCGCACGACGCACATGGATCTCGTGGCCCGGCTTTTGAAGCCCTTCCGTCTGGTCCGGACCGAAGTGCTGAAAGGCATCTCCGGCGGCGCGGGGCAGCCGGCGCCGTACGTTTGCATCGGAAACCTCTATTTCGAAACGCCGGACGGCTACGAAAAAGGGGTCGCCGCCTGCGGCGGCGAATTGCGTTCCGATATCGCCAATTTCACCGATATCACGCCCATTCGCCAGATCAGCGAAATTTTATCCTGACCGGCGGGGCTCCTCCACGGCCGCGGCCAAGGGCGACGGCCTCCGGAAACCGCTCAAGGAGAACCATTGAGCAGTGCTGAAAACACCCCCATCGTCCGCCGGATAGACGAACGGCTGTATCAGATCAACACGCTGATGTTCGGCCGCCCGCAGTTTGCGGCCGTCTATCTGGTCAAGGGCGAGCGTTCCGCAATTCTCGATGCGGGCGTCTCGACCACCGTGGATACGGTACTGGCCGGCATCGCGGCGGCCGGCGTGCGGCTGCAGGAGGTGGCTTATATCTGCCTGACGCACGCGCATTACGATCATGCCGGCGGCGCCCATGCGCTGGTGCGGCGGCTGAAGCACGCCGGTGCGCAGGTCAAGGTGGCCTGCTCGCAAAAACCGTCGATCTACCTCGGCCGGCAGGATATCCTGGACAAAATCATGGTCTCGGGCAGGGCCAACGAGGGGGCGCGCGCGGGCGTTATGGAACCGGTCGGCGCCCAGGACCTCACCGTCCTCGAGTCGGGCGATATCCTCGATCTTGGCGGGGTAAGCGTCCAGGCCTTCGACGCGCCGGGCCATGCCAACGGCCATTTCATCTTCCGCGTCCCCCGGAGCGACTTCGCCTATGTCGGCGATGCCTGCGGCGTAAGCGGGCGTACCGCGGATCCGCTCCCCGCCATCGCCCCCACGGCTTTTGCGCCCGAGTACCGGCATGAGCGCTATGTCGACAATATCCGCGCGATCGCCGATTCTGGCGTCACACGGGTAAGCCTCGCCCATTTCGGCATCCTCGCGGACCCGCGCCGATCTCTGCCGGCGGCGATCGACACGGCCGAATGGGCCTACGGCCTCGCTCGAGGGGTTGCCGCGGGCGGCGACCGGGAGGCGGCCGTGGCGCTTCTGGGCGAGCGCCTGAACGACGTCCTGCTGCCGCTCTACCAAAGCCCCGCAAGGGTGCGCGTCATGATCGATTCCATGCTGTCCGGCATGATCCATGATCTAGAACGCGGGCCCGATAAATGAACCCTCCGGAGCCCCCGGTTCCCTTCAAGCCTCCCCTGGTGCTGCGCAGCGCGCGGCTGCAGACGGTGCTGGCCAGTTTCAGCTGGCGCGGCTTCGACAAAAGCCCGCTGCTGTCCGCCGCGGTCGGCAAAGAAATCAGGACCGCGGACGGCGTGCGGCTCACCGGTTCCTATTCCAGCACCGGCACGGGGCGACCGCGGGCGCTGATGATTCTGCTCCACGGCTGGGAGGGCGGCATCGACTCGACCTACATCCTGAGCGCAGGCGATTTTTTCTTCCGCCACGGCCTGGATGTCTTCCGGCTGAACCTGCGCGACCACGGCCGTTCGCATCACCTCAACCGCGGATTGTTTTACTCGACCCTGCTCGAAGAAACGCACGCAGCGGTCATGCAGGCGGCCGCTGCGGCCGGGCGACCTGCGGTGTACCTGTGCGGTTTTTCCCTGGGCGGAAGCTTCGCCCTGCGCATCGCCCGCCGCTTCTCCCAGGCCCCGGACCCCCGCGTGGATCTGCGCCATGTCGTGGCCGTCAGCCCGGTGCTGAATCCCTCGCGCAGCACGGAGGCCATCGACCGCCACCCGCTGCTGCGGCGGTACTTCATCCGCAAATGGCGGCGCTCGCTGCGCATCAAGCAGCGCTGCTTTCCCGACCTTTACGATTTTGGGGATATTCTTACCCAGGGCAGCATCCTGCGGATCACCGAATCTCTGCTGGCGCGCTATTCCGCTTACAACAGCGCCGAAGCGTACTTCGGCGACTACAACTTGTGCGGCCAGGCCCTGGCGCCGATCGAGGTTCCGACCACCATCATCGCCGCCGCCGACGATCCGATCATCCCGGTGGACGACTTCTACAACCTGCAACTGCCGCGCTCCGTCCGCCTGATCATCCACCGCCATGGCGGCCACAACGGGTTCGTGGCCGACTGGGCCGGCCGTCGCTGGCACGAACGCTTTATCCTGGACCTGGTGCGCAATGGTGCGGCCACCGGTTGCACGCCCCGCACCCCTCGATGATTTCTCACGAAGCTTCGGCGTTCTGTTAGTCCCGCTGCGATAGGAGTGCAGCAGGACTGCGGGATAATTTTGAGCATTGTACCGGCTGTCGCATCGGGTGCGCTGCTCGGTCGTTCCTTTGGAATCGCTGCGCCGTTGCCTTTCGGGATTGACAATCCTGCTGCGCGGCGTTTTATTTTTCGTATGCCGTGGTGAAAAACGAAGTGATCTAGACCTTGCGCTCTGCAATGCAGGACATGCATGGTGACTGCCGCCAACCGATTTCAGAAAGGAGAAAAGCCATGATCCGCACGCTAGGAACAGTCTTCGATCGTTGGGCCCGCCGGTGGATGCCCGACCCGATGTTGTTCGCCATCCTGCTGACGTTCGTGACCTACGCGATGGGCCTTGTTTTCACCCAGAGCGGCCCGTTTCAGATGATCCAGCACTGGTATGCCGGTTTCTGGGATCTGTTGGCCTTCGCGATGCAGATGTCTTTGATCCTGGTGACCGGCCACGCCCTGGCCACCTCACCGCTCATCCGCCGGGGCATTGAAAAACTGGCCGAAATTCCCTCTTCCCAGGCCGGAGCCATTTTCCTGGTGGGGCTGACCGCCGCTATCGCCTCGTGGATCAACTGGGGCCTGGGCATCATCATCGGCGCCCTGATCGCGCGTGAAGTGGGCCGCAGCGGGCATGCCCGCGGCATCCCGATGCACTACCCCCTGCTCGGCGCAGCCGGCTATGCCGGCTTCCTCACGTGGCACGGCGGCCTGTCCGGTTCCGCCCCCCTGCTGATCGCCACCAAAGGCCATTTCCTGTTCGCCCAGATCGGCATCATTCCGACTTCCGAGACGCTGTTCAGCGTCATGAACATCATCATCAGCATCGCGCTGGTAGTGCTCATTCCGGTCACCTGCATGCTGATGGCGCCGCGCGAGCAGATCAAGACGATCACCGACATCGATCCCTCGCTGGTGGAAAACCGCAAGGCGGCCCAGACCACACTGCAGGAGGTGGTCATCGCGGACAGGATCGAAAACAGCCGCCTGATCTCGTGGATCATCGGCCTGGCCGGCATGCTATACGTAGTCTGGTATTTTGCCACCAAGGGCTTCCAGCTCGACCTCAACATCGTGAACTTCACCTTCCTGTTCCTGGGAATCCTGTTTCAGGGGACGCCCGCCAACTACATCGCCGCCACCCGCGACGGTGCGCGGGCCTGCGCCGGCATCATCGTGCAGTTTCCGTTTTATGCCGGCATCATGGGCATGATGAAGTTTTCCGGGCTGGTGGCGATCATCGCCGGCTGGTTCGTGACCATTTCGACGCCGGCGACCTACCCGATCTTCACCTTCCTGAGCGCCGGCCTCGTAAACCTGTTCGTACCTTCGGGGGGCGGTCAGGTGGCGGTCCAGGGTCCCATCATGGTCGAGGCGGCCAAAACCCTGGCCGTGCCCATGAACAAAACCCTGATGGCGGTCGCCTACGGGGACGAATGGACCAATATGCTCCAGCCCTTCTGGGCTTTGGCGCTCCTGGGCATCACGGGTCTGAAGGCCCGCGAAATCGTGGGCTACACCATGGTCGTCCTGGTGGTCAGCGCCATCATTTTCATTCTCGGGCTCGGCCTGCTGCCGGCATAGAAGGGACGCCCGCCCGATGTGCAAGGAGGCAGTGTAGCAAATTGGCAACACATCGGGCGGACGCTACGGCTTCGGGCTGATTTCGTATTTTTTCATCTTCTTGTACAGCAGCGTGCGGTGGATGCCCAGAAGGGCTGCGGCGCGGACTTTGTTGTAGTGCGTCTGGCCGAGTGCGGCCACGATGGCGTCGCGTTCGGCGCGTTGCTGAACGGCGCGGATGGTGCCCGCCTTTTTTTCCGGCTCCTTTCGGCGTCCCTGCCAGAGATAAAAAGGAAGGTGCTCGCGGTGGAGGATCGGACCGTCGATCGCGGCCACGGTCCGTTCCAGCACGTTGGTCAGCTCGCGGCCGTTTCCCGGCCAGTCGTGGTCCAGCAGGATCCGCTCGGCCTCGGCGCAGATTTCGATCCCAGGCAGGGCCTGTTCGGCGGCGAGCCGCTGGATCAGGTGCCGGGCGATTTCCATGATATCCGATCGGCGCTCGCGCAGCGGTGGAATGTGCAACGCAATCACGTTGAGCCGATAGAAGAGATCGCTGCGGAACCGGCCTTCGGTGATCATCTTCTCGAGATTCTGATTGGTGGCGGCGATCACGCGGAAATTGGCGTGGCGCAGTTCGTTGCCGCCCACCCTTTCGAACTCCTTTTCTTCCAGCACGCGCAGGAGCTTGGGCTGCATTTCGATGGGCAGGTCGCCGATTTCATCCAGGAAGAGGGTCCCCTTGTGGGACAGTTCGATTTTTCCCGGCTTGCCGCCGGCCAGTGCGCCGGTGAAGGCCCCTTTGTCATAGCCGAACAACTCGGACTCGAGCAGATCCCTGGGGATCGAGGCGCAGTTGATCCGCACGAAGGGGTACATGCGCCGGGCGCTGCCCTGGTGAATCGCCTGCGCGAAAAGCTCCTTGCCCGTGCCGCTGGCGCCGGTGATGAGGACGGAAAGGTCATTGCGGGTGGCTTGCAGCGCCTCCCGCCGCAGCGCGCGGATAGCCGAACTCGAACCCACGATGCTGTCGAAGGTATAGCGGGTGGAGCGCAGATTCATCAATTCCCGTTCGTAGAGTTCCACCTTGCTTTCCAGCAGCGACAGGTCATGCGCCAGCTTGCCGACATCGCGGATGTCCTTGAACATCACCTGGCCGAACACGGCGATCACCCGGCGGTTGTCGCGGATCGGAATGCGCTGGACCACCATGTTCTGGCCGTGGATGTGCTGTGAATGGTTGATTTCCGCCTTGCCGGTCTGGGCGACCACGTGCATGCGGCTGTTTTCGATGGCCTCGATGCAGTGTTTGCCGATCTGCTCGGCCGGATCGACACCGAGGAACTGGCCGTAGGGTTTGTTGAAGTGGGTGATATAGCCGTCCGTATCGGTCACCACGGCACCAAAGTGAATGCTGTCGAAGATCAGTTCCCACATCTTGATTCGCTGTTGCAGTTCGGCGATCTGCTGGCGGGCGTCGGCGTCGCGCATAGGGGCTCCAAGTCAAAGTTGCCGGATTGCTACATGTAGATCAACTGATACAACACAACCGCGCAACATGTCCAGAGCGGAATACCCGGCGACGATTGCGGATAACGTTCAACAACCTGAAAATACGCAATTAATCCATTAACAAAGCGTCAAATGGCGAACGTTCGGCCGACTGGTCCCAAATTTGCTTCAGCTGTTGAACCAAAGCCACATGTTTTAAATATTCCTATTATCCAAATAACGATGAATTCGTAAAAAGGTGCGACAGCGACTTTTTGCGAGTCAAAGCTCGGAGAGGTCCGCTTTGACGATCCGGGAACCCGCGATCGACCGCAAAGACATTCTGTTCCTCGAGGACAGCGCCTTCAATCCCGGCAACGTGTGCATCGTGACCGGCGCGGGCACCGGCATCGGCCGCGCAACCGCCGTGGCCGCGGCCGTCAACGGGCTGACCGTCGTCGGCCTGGACATCAACACCGCCGAGGGGAAAAAGACCGTGGCCCTGGCCCGCGATCTGGGCGGCGCCATGATCTTCGAGACCGTGGACCTCACCGACGACGATGCGGTGGCCGAAGCGGTCAAACGCGCCGCGGCGGCCGGCAGGATCCGCTACCTGGCCAACATCGCGGGGATCCAGCACATCGACGCCATCCCCGACGTTCCCATGGAGATTTACGACGCCATGCAGAAGCTGATGCTGCGCGCGCCGTTCCTGCTCTCCAAGCTGGTGATCCCGCGAATGCGCGAGAACGCGGACCGCAAGGGCGTGATCGGGCACATGTCCTCGATTCACGCGCATGTCTGCACGCTGAACAAACCGGTTTACAACATCACCAAGTTCGGCCTGCGCGCCCTGGCCCAGTCCATCGCGGCCGAGGGTCAGGGCGAGATCCGCTCCTTCACCGTCAGCACCGGATTCGTCCAGACGCCGCTGGCGCTCAAGCAGATTCCCGCCCAGGCGGCCCAGCGGGGCATCAGCGAGAAGAGCGTGGTGCGGGACGTGATGATGGGCAAATCGCGGGTCAAGGAGATGATGACGCCCATCGAGGTGGGCAACCTCTTCATTTTCGGCTTCTCGCGCTTTTCGCGCTATCTGGTCGGCGGCGATCTGCTCTTCGACGGCGGGGTCGTGCTGACCTATTGACCGCCGGCAAGGCCCGGCGCAACTGGGGGAGTCCAATGCTGCAGAAAAAGAATACGTACGACGAGGTCTACCGCGGTTTCCGGTGGTCGATCCCCGAATACTACAACATCGGTGTGGATGTGTGCGACAAGTGGGCCGACGAACGGTACCGCCTGGCGCTGATTTACGAAGACGAGGCGGGCCGGACCGAAAAATTCACGTTCTGGGACATCCAGCGTCTATCCAACCGCCTGGCCAATGCGCTGCGCGCCAACGGCATCGCGCAAGGCGACCGGGTCGGCATCCTGCTGCCGCAGTGCCCGGAAACCGCCATCGCCCATGTCGCCGTGTACAAACTGGGGGCCATCGCCATCCCGCTGTTTACGCTGTTCGGCCCGGAAGCGCTCGAATACCGCCTCGCCAACAGCGGGGCCAAGGCCATCGTCACGGATCAAGCCAACGCCGACAAGGTCCTCCAGATCCGCAGCCAGCTTCCCGATTTGAAACTCCTCTTCGTCAGCGGAAGAAAAGACGGACCCGGAATTGTCGAATTCTGGGAGGCCCTTTCCAAAGGCGCTTCCCATTTCAACCCGGTGGCCACCCGGGCGGACGACCCGGCGCTGATCATCTACACCTCCGGGACCACCGGCCCTCCCAAGGGGGCCCTGCACGCCCACCGCGTGGTGCTGGGTCACGTGCCGGGCGTGGAATTCTTCCATAATTTTTTTCCGCAAAAGGGGGATGTCTACTGGACGCCCGCCGACTGGGCCTGGATCGGCGGCCTGATCGACGTCCTTTTGCCCAGCTGGCACCACGGCGTGCCGGTGGTCGCCCACCGCGCGAGGAAATTCGATCCCGAACACGCCTTTTACCTCATTGCCAGGCACGGCATCCGCAATGCGTTCATGCCGCCCACGGCGCTGAAGATGATGCGCCTGGTCAAGGATCCCGCGACCCGCCATGAATACCGCATGCGCACCATCGGCTGCGGGGGCGAAACCCTGGGCGAGGAACTGCTGGATTGGGGCCGCCAGACCATGGGCCTCGAAATCAACGAGTTCTACGGACAGACCGAAGTCAACCTGGTGGTCGGCAACTGCTGCGCGATCATGCCCATCCGGCCCGGATCGATGGGCAAGCCGATCCCCGGCCACCGCGTCGAGGTGGTCGACCCGCAAGGCAATATCTGCGCGCCCGGGGCGGTCGGCGAAATCGCCGTTCAGCGCCCGGACCCGGTCATGTTCCTCAACTACTGGCAGAATCCCGACGCCACGCGCAGGAAGTTCGTGGGCGACTGGTCGCTCACCGGAGACCTGGGGAAAAAGGACGAGGACGGATACATCTGGTATGTGGCCCGCACCGACGACCTGATCACCTCTTCGGGGTACCGCATCGGCCCGGGGGAGATCGAGGGCTGCCTGATCAAACATCCGGCGGTGGCCATGTGCGCCGTCATCGGCAAACCGGACAAAGTCCGCACCGAGATCGTGAAAGCCTTCGTGGTCCTGAAGCAGGGGACGCCCGGCACGGAAGAACTGGTCAAGGAAATCCAGCATTTCGTCAAAACGCGCCTGGCGGCGCACGAGTACCCGCGGGAAATCGAGTTCGTCAAGGAACTTCCGCTGACCAGCACCGGCAAGATCATCCGGGGGGATCTGCGCCGGCGGGAGGTCGAAAAACAGCAGAACCATTCATCTTAGGGAGGGTATTGTCATGCAGAAGAGAAAAGTGTGTTTCGTGATCGCTGTTGCCACATTGGCCCTTTGGTGCGCCGGCCTCGGCCTTGCCGCGGCGGCCGACAAACCGATCAAGTGGACCATGGTCAGCACCTGGACGCCGACCATCAATCTTCTGGAAGGCGACAAGAATTTCGCCAAACTGGTCAACGAGCTCAGCGGCGGCCGCCTGCAGATTACGGTCTCGCCGGCCGGCGAACTGGTTCCCGCCACCGCGGTGTTCGACTCGGTCTCCAAGGGTTCCGTTGAATGCGGCGGCGACTGGCCGAGCTACTGGGCCGGCAAGAACTCGGCCTTCGACCTCCTGGGCTCTTTTCCGATGGGCCTCGGCCAGTATGACGCCATCAACTGGTACTTTCATGGCGGCGGCAAGAAGGTCTTCGACGACCTTTTCGGCAAGTACAACATGAAATACTTCCTCACCGCGGTCAGCCCCATGGAATCGGGCATCCGCTCGCGCGTGCCCATCAAGACGCTCGAAGACTACAAAGGCAAGAAACTCAGAATGTCGGGCAAGGCCCAGGGACATATCCTGCAGAAGCTGGGCGCCGCGCAGGTGATGGTCTCCGGCGGCGAAATCTACCAGGCGCTGCAGATGGCGACCATTGACGGGGCCGAATTCTGCAGCCCCTCGATCGACTGGAAGATGGGCTTCGCCGAGGTGACCAAGTACAACATCGGACCGGGCTGGCATCAACCCTCGTCGACCTTCGGAGTGATGATCAACAAGGGCGCCTGGGAAAAGCTCCCGGACGACCTGAAGGTGATCGTCGAAAGAGCCGCCATGGCCAATGTGGCCTACATGAGCAGCTGGTACGAGGCCACCAATATCGAGGCCCTGGGCCAGTTCATTGCCTCGGGGCATGAAATCTCCAAGCTGTCCGACGAGGAGCTCAGAAAGATCGAAGGCTACGCCTGGGAGTACCTGGTGGAAGAGGCCAAGAAAAATCCCGATTATCAGGTGGCCGCCCTTTCCATGTTCCAGTTCCTCAAGGACTTTCAGCCCACCCGCGATGTCCAGCAACCCTTCTCCCAGGGACGTCGCCCCTATTCCTGGCCGGCGCTTCCCGGACTCAAATAGGATCCGACCCATCCGCATGCAACGGGGCGCCCGGCGAGGGCCGGACGCCCCACTTCATCACGAACAAAGGGGCTGGCTATGAACACTTGGCTCGGCATTTCCAGAAGGATCGACGCGCTCAGCCGCTGGAGCGGCATCGTCTTCAGCTATCTGATGATCCCCTTGACGCTCCTGATCGTTTATGAGGTGCTCACCCGATCGTTCCAGCGGCCGACGATCTGGTCCTTCGAAATGAGCAACTTCCTTTACGCGGCGCATTTCATGCTGGTGGCCGCGTACGGCCTGCTTTACAGGTCCCATGTGGCCATCGATCTCGTCTCCAGTCGTTTTTCCAGGAAGACCCAGGCGGTGCTTTCGCTGATCTGCTATGCGTTGATGTATTTCCCCTTCATCATCGTCTTTCTTTACTATGGCATCAGCTATTCGGCCAATTCCTGGCAGATGATGGAGAAGTCCTGGAGCATCTGGGGCCCGCCGCTCTATCCGATCAAAACCGTGATTCCGATCACCGCTGTGATGCTCTTCCTGCAGGGTGTCTCCGAAGTCATCAAGGCAGTCAACATTCTCGTCCAGGAAAAGGAGAGCAACGCATGAGTCCTGCAGCAGCCGCCATCGGCATGTTCGTCGCACTGGTGATCTTCTTCTTCATGGGACACCCGCTGGCGTTCGTTCTGGGCGGGGTCGGGGTCGTGTTCGGGTACTTGTTCATCGGGCCGCATTTTTTCGGCATCTTCATGGACCGCATCTACGGCACGATGGACAACTTCGTTCTGGTGGCCATCACGCTGTTTATCCTGATGGGCAATTTTTTGACCATGTCGGGCGTGGCCGACGGATTGTTCAAGGCCCTGCGCATGCTTCTGGGCCCAATCCGCGGCGGCGTGGGCATCGCCGTGATCGGCGTGTGCATCGTCTTTGCGGCCTGCACCGGTATCATCGGCGCCTCGGTGGTCACCATGGGACTGTTGGCCGGGCCGATGCTGATCCGCTACGGCTATCAGAAAGAGATGTCCATGGGGCTCGTGGCCGCCGGCGGCAGCCTGGGAATCCTGATTCCGCCGAGCATCATGCTGGTCATGATGGCCGACCAGGGCGGGCTCTCGGCAGGCAAGCTCCTCATGTCGGGCGCGCTTCCCGGCCTGGTGTTGTCCGGGCTCTACATGCTCTACATCGCCATCCGCTGCGGCCTCAATCCGGCGATCGGCCCGCCGGTGCCCAAGGAAGAATTGGCCCAGATGCCGGTGAGCCGGCGGATCAAGGACGCCCTGCGCTACGCAGTGCCGCCCCTAGGGCTGATCTTCCTGGTGCTGGGATCGATCTTCTTCGGCTTCGCCACGCCCACCGAGGCCGCCGGCGTGGGGGCGTTCGTGGCCTTCATCATGGTCATCGCCTACGGCAAGTTCACCTGGAAGAATTTCGCCCAGTGCCTCTACCAGACCTCGCGCACCACCACCATGGTGATCATGATCATCATCGGCGCGACCTGCTTCACCGGCGTCTTCCTGAAACTGGGCGGCGGCGCGGCGCTGGTCAATGCGATCATCGGCCTGGGCCTCGGCAAATGGGGCACCTACATCATGATCATGATCATTTATGTCGTCCTCGGCATGTTCATCGACTGGATCGGCATCGTCATGATCACCTTCCCGATATTCCTGCCCGTGGCCCAGCAACTGGGCTTCGACATGCTGTGGTTTGTGGCCATGCTGGCGATCAACCTGCAGCTCTCGTTTCTCTCCCCGCCCTTCGGCTACGCGCTGTTCTACCTGTCGGGCCTGGGAATCGAGGGCGTGACGCTGGGCCACGTCTACCGCGGGGTGATCCCGTTCCTGATCATCCAGGTCATCGGGGTGGCGATCTGTTCCATCTTTCCCGAGGTGGTGGTCTGGCTGCCCAACGTCATGCTCGGAAAATAAAAGGAATCCGCGAATGCAAACCCGAACCGTTCAAACCGAAACCCCGGCAGGCAACACCCATCCGATCATCCGGGACATGGGACCGCGGCCGGCGCGCAAGACCAAGGTGGTCAGCGGCGAAGAAGCGGTCAATCTAATCATGGAGGGTGACACCATCGCCACCAGCGGCTTTGTGGGCATCGGCTTCCCCGAGCACCTGGCCATCTGCCTGGAAGAGCGTTTCCTGAAAAGCGGCACCCCGCGCAACCTGACGCTGGTCTACGCCGCCGGGCAGGGCGACGGCAAGGAGAGAGGCCTGAACCACTGGGGCCATGAAGGCCTTGTCAAACGGGTGGTCGGCGGCCACTGGGGACTGGTCCCCAAGCTGCAGAAGCTGGCCATGGAAGACAAGATCGAAGCCTATAATTTCCCCCAGGGGGTGGTGTCGCATCTCTACCGCGACATCGCCGCCGGCAAACCCGGCACCCTGACGCACGTCGGGCTGGACACCTTCGTGGACCCCGTGTTCGGCGGCGGCAAACTGAACCGCGTTACGACGGAAGCGCTTGTCGAGCGGATCGAGCTGAACGGCCGCAAGTGGCTTTTTTATAAAGGGTTCCCCATCCAGATCGCCCTTTTGCGGGGTACGACGGCCGACCTGGACGGCAATGTCAGCATGGAAAAAGAGGCGCTCGTGCTGGATGCGCTGGCCATGGCCGCCGCGGCCAAGAACTCCGGCGGTTTCGTCATCGTGCAGGTCGAGCGCATCGCCGACCGGGGCGCCCTGCGCTCCCGCGATATCGTCATTCCGGGCATCCTGGTCGACTGCGTGGTGAAGGCCGAGAGCGAGCGCCACTGGCAGACCTTCGGGACGCCCTACAACCCGGCATTCAGCGGTGAAATCAAGGTGCCGCTGCAGTCGCTGCCGCCCATGGCGATGGGCGCGCGCAAAATCATCGCCCGGCGCGCGGCCTTCGAGCTGCACGCCAACGATATCGTCAACCTGGGCATCGGCATGCCCGAGGGCGTCGCCGAGGTGGCCAACGAAGAACGCATCATGGACCTGATGACCATGACCGCCGAACCGGGCATCATCGGCGGCGTTCCGGCCGGCGGGCTCGATTTCGGCGCCGGCACCAACATCAGCTGCCTGGTCGCCCAGAACCAGCAGTTCGATTTCTACGACGGGGGCGGTCTCGACATCGCTTTTCTAGGCCTGGCACAGGCCGATCGGGAAGGCAACCTCAACGTCAGCAAGTTCGGGCCGCGCCTGGCCGGAGCCGGCGGCTTCATCAACATCAGCCAGAACGCCAAGAAAGTCGTGTTCCTGGGGACGTTCACGGCCGGCGGCCTGAAGGTGCAGGTAACCGACGGAACGCTTTCGATCGAACAGGAGGGCCGCAGCAAGAAGTTCGTCGAAAAGGTCGAGCACCGCACCTACAGCGGCCTGTATGCGGTCAGCAAGGGGCAGTCGGCCCTGTACATCACCGAGCGCTGCGTGTTCAGGCTCTCCACAAGGGGCCTGGAGCTGATCGAAATCGCCCCGGGCATCGATCTGGAGCGCGACATCCTGGCGCAGATGGAGTTCAAACCCTTCATCGCTCCGGAGCTGGGAACCATGGACGCGCGCATTTTCGCGGCGGGGCCCATGGGGCTGCGCGACAATCTGGTGGCCGTACCGCTGCAAAGCCGCCTGAGCTACGATCCGGCCACCAATCAGTTTTTCGTCAACTTCGAGGCGCTCGCAATTTCGAACCGGCAGGAAATCGCCGAAATCCGGGAACGGATCGAAGCCATGCTCAAGCCGCTGGGCAAAAAAGTCTTCACGATCGTCAACTACGACAACTTTTACATCCGGCCGGACCTCGAGGAGGAGTACACCGAACTGATCCGTTTCCTGATGGACAACTACTACGAGAAGGCCACGCGCTTCACCACCAGCGCCTTTTTACGCATGAAGCTGGGCCAGGCCCTTTCGAAAAGAAAAGTCTCTCCGCATCTTTTCGAAACCCGCGAAGATGCGCAAAAGGCGCTGCAGGACCGTTGAGCTGGGGTGGGAAGCATTTCCGCCCTCTCGTTCGACCTGGCAGCATCGCCAGTATGGCGAATCATCAAACGGGTATTATGTTGGCGTGCAGTGAAGTGATTAGGCAGCAGCGTTGACTCAGTGCTCTGTGGCATAAATTCGGTGACAGGGGCGGTCGGCTTATCGATGCCACAGAGAGCACAGAGGATCGGTTTCTTTGCTTTTTCTCTGTGTTTCTCTGTGTCCTCTGTGGTGAAACACTTATTCCACCGTACCTGTGCGGGTGTGTCACAAGTAGACGGTATGCCGGGGTGTACTGACCATACTGGACCGTCCCCGATACCGCTTATAATTCCTCCGGCGGTGCATTGACGGCAAGCCGGCGGAGCGCGGGGGAAGCATATGGATTTGAAGATTGCCGGAAAGGTCGCCTTGGTCGGCGCTTCCGCGGGCGGCCTGGGCCTGGCGACAGCGATACGCCTGGCCATGGAAGGGTGCCATGTGGCGATTTGCGACAAAGACGCCGCCCGCCTCGATCAGGCCCGGGAACTGGTCCAGGCGGCCGGGGCC
>JAEYRZ010000132.1 GCA_023435265.1 Pseudomonadota bacterium | reverse complement strand
GGGCCCGGCCTTCTTTTCTCAGCATGGCGTCTCCTCGAAACATTGGACCTGGTAGACCTCCACCTCCAACTTGCTGTTTCGCCAGGCGTCGGCCGCCAAACCGGCTTTTCGGCATAAATGGGCCAGGAAATCCTCGGGCCGCGCAAGCTGTTCCCAAACCTGGGGCAGAAAGGTCGCGCAGCAAAATCCTTTTCGCAATATCACCCCATCGATATGGGGACGCAGCTTGGCGGTCAGATCCTCGGGATCCTCGTACGGCAGGCGTTGCGGCGGGGTCAAGACACTGACGTCGATGCGCACGCGCGGCAATTCCTGAGCAGACAGCGCGGGAAAGCGCGGATCGTTGAAGGCGGCGTTCACGGCATTGTGCCGAACGCCCTCGATCACGGGTTCATGGCCCACCAGGCTGCCGATGCAGCCGCGCAGGCGGCCGTCGAGTGTCAAGGTCACAAACGTTCCGGCCTTGACCTGCAGCGCAGGGTGGTCCATAGCCTCGAGGCGTGGCGCCTCGGCGGCATCCGGACTGAGACCGAAGCGTTCCTGGAGGGTTCTGCGGGCGACCTGGACCAGTGCCTGACCGACGCGGGTCGGAATGCAGTGCAGGGGTGGTGACATGCTGAACTCCCGGCGGCGGCGCCCCGCAAAGGGACGCTCAAAAAAGGTGCAGCCGGCGGCGGAAAACATCGGTTACGACCGCCGGGTCGTCGGTGATGACGATATATTCTTCGATCCAGCTGGGTGCACGCCGGTGGCGCACCATCGTGGCGATCTGGCGGCGCATGCCGTCCCAGTAGCCTTTCTCGCCTTCGGTATCGAACAGAATGAGGGGCACCCGCTCCATGATCGACAGTTTCATATTGCAGAGCGTGATCCCCAGCTCTTCCAGCGATCCGAGCCCGCCCACGTTGAAAATCGGGAAGGAGGCGATCTCGAACCATTTCTGCCGGCTGTGGCGGCACGTGGCCTGAAAGACCTGGCAAAAGTCGACATCGGTCGTCATCGGCTGATCGGTAATGTCCAGGAAATTGGCGCCCGACAGGATGCCCCGTTCGCGCGCCAGGCGGTTGGCCACCTCCATGACACCGCTGCCGCCCCCGGTGACGATGCCGATGCTGCGGCCCCAGAATGCCACCAGGGCGTCCATAAGGCGGCCGAGGCGTTCCACGCCAGCCGATGAGAGCGCCAGGGTGGATCCATAAAATGCGAACAGCATCGCCTTGTGGAAATCCGGCAGCCGCTCCAGGGCCACGAAATAGCCTTTTCCGTCGCGCATGGTGTGCATCATCAGCCGCCGGTTCAGCCCGCAGACCCAGAAGACATTGACCCCGAAGGCGTGGTATTCCTGCAATCGGCCGTGATCTTCCTGGGAGAGAAAAGGGCCGTGCTCGCACGAGGCTTCGTAAAAATAAATCGAGTCCACCCTGCCCGCGGCCGCCAGGTTGATGATGTCGCGATGCTCCACCAGGTTGGGGAAGTATTTCAGGATCAGGTTGACCGGCTGCTCCCCGACGGCCTTGAGCAGCCGGGCGGTCGCGTAGGTATGCGGGCACGGGCTGCGGACGGAGAAATCTTCGCGCGCCAGCGAACAGCCGGCTTTGGATACCGCGCAGGTGTCGTCGGGACCGTTGACGAATACCTGCGCATCATGGAGTTCCTGGCCCATCTCGACGAGCGCGGCCGGCTTGGCGATAAAATGACAGGTGGTGGTCTGCCTTTCGCCCAGTCGGGGCTCGAAGTTCCTGAGTTCGTTGAGCGGATATCGCCGATGATTGCGCATCCCGCTTCTGCGCCGCTCTTTGGCGCGCACCTTGGGGGCGCCGTAGATCCGGGCGCTGATCAGGGGATTGACGATCGTGTGCGGCGTGCCGTTGATGATTTCGAGGTAGATACGGATGCCTCTCGTCTTGATCGGATCCAGGACGGTGGCCGGCAGGTTGCGCCCCAGGGCGAAACCGCTTTGCAGAACGACATAATGCTCGTTCAGGTACATCGAACAGGTGGTGATCACGCCCTGGCCGGGTGGCACGACGAGGTTGGGGACCGGCGTGTAGACCTGGTACCGGTTCAACATTTCGCGCCCGTCCTCGCGCAGCAGAATACGGCCGTACGTTTCGCTGTCGATATCCTCCCGCAACCGGTAGACCACCTTGTGGGGGGCGATCACGATGCTGCCGTCGCTGGAAATCGAGGTCGAGGCGGGCAGCTTGAGCTCCGAGCCTTCGATGGCGGACAGCACTTCCTCGGAAGTGAGCAGTGCCTCGGGATCGCAGAAGACGAACCGCCCGACCGGCAGCCCCGGCCCGAAAAAGGCGCTGAGCCGGTCAAGCCCCGGATAACCGGGGATCACCGCCGAGGCGGTCTGGATCACCTTCAACAAATCGCCCTGGAGGTTGACGGCTTCGACAGGGCCCGAAGTGATTTGAATGCCCAGACGGGCGATGCGCGAGCGCTCGCTGAAGACGATGTGTTCCGGATGCTCCCGCAGCCGCTCGATCATATGCTGGGAAAGCCCGAAAACCGTCCGGAAGGTGATGCTCCGATCGTCCAGGCGGATGATTTCGTCAATGACCCCGTCGTCGGACTGCAGCATCCCGCGATAGGATCGGTTGTCTCGCTTCATCATGGTCATTCGCATCCTGATCGGCCTGACCGGATCGCACACGGCCGCACGATGTATTCAATCGTTCAAGCCGTTCTTCAAAAGTGTCTTGCGATTCACATGCCGAAATGCGCCGTGCGGGGCGGCGTTCGTTCAGGCGGCCATCGGGCGGCGCTTTTGCGCGTGTTTAACTATCGTTCCAATTTCAGCGGGTTGAGGCAGCCCGCACCGATTCTCCGGATCCTGAAAAAGCCGCCGTCAGGGTGCTCTTATGACCGATTCCTTATTTGAATTCAACCATTTAATTAATGGCACGACTATTGCTGCGCCTACAGGAGGGTCACGGTATTACCTCAAGGAGCGCACGGACCGATGATGAAGTGCCTGAAATGTGGATACGAGCGCAAACCCGGTGACGGCATCGATGTGCCGGCCACCGAATGTCCATCTTGCGGCGTCGTCTATGTCAAAGCAGGGGCTCGCCTTACGACGAACCCGTGGGGAGCCCCGTTTCCACTATCGGGAAGACCCAGCGCGCTGGACGAGTCCAGTCTGCGGCAGGCGCGGCAGCGGGTCGAAATGCGCCTGCGCCAAAAAAGTCTGGCCCGCCAGCGCGATGAACGGTACGCCCTGACCCTTCAGCGGGCGCGCCAGATTGCCGCCGCCGCGGCCCAGAAGCGGCGGGCCGAAATGCTCGCCCGCCAGCCATCGGAAATCGCAACGGACGATGAAGCGCCGGCGGCTGCGGCGCCTGGAGCAACGGCCGCTCTCGAAGCCGTGTCCGAGCCATACCTCCAGGACGCACCGGGTAAAGAAGCCGAAGCGCAGCAGCCGGAACCCCGGGAATCTTCCGCTCCGTCGCAAGCGCGAAACGCAAGCCCGCCCGCTCCGCAGGCGCTGGCGGCAACGCCTCCAGCGGCGCACAAGGCCGCAATGCCGCAACCCGCGGTCCTGCCGGATTCGGCTGCGCGCCTCGGACAGGACCCATCCAGCGATGCAGACGGTTCGGGAAGCGCCGGCAAGCGCTCGAGACGCACACATTCGACCCGTCGGGCACGTGCGCAGTCCGGGCGCGCCGCGACGGCCGGTTTCGATGCCGTTCCCTTCGATCCGCACGCCAAGACGCCCGGCGGCGGGATGATGCGTCTGCTTCCGCTGGTGGCCTGGCTGATTCTATCCGCCGGCGTGATCGGCATGATTCTCTCCTGGACGACGCTCACCGCGGTCGAGGCCGGTGTGCATGCCGCTTCGCCGAACGGCCTGGAAGCGCTTCCGCTCGGCCTTTTGCTGGGTTTCGCCTATCTGGCCACCGGCGTGTTGGGATTTGCGTTTTTCTGGGTATCTTCACTCATCAGCAGGCAACTCAGGGACATCCGCCGGCTTCTCATCCTCCAGATGCCCGCACGCGCCCGTGGCAATCATGGGTGCAAAGGATGACAGGCGCCCCCGGTTCTTCCCGGGCCGCCGTTTACGCTATTCGCTGATTCGGTGACGGAAGAAATCCTGCACGAACTTGATGTGCCGGCGCATGGCCTGTAGCGCTTCCTGCGGGTCGTGTTTTCGGATGGCGTCAATAATGCTCCCGTGCTGCGACAAAATTTTGTCGATATTGCGCGGGTCTTCATAAAGATGGCTGAGATTCTTCTTAATCCCCACGAACAAAAAATCGTAGAAATTCTTCATCAGGTAGACATGCACCGGATTCTTGGTCGCATAGGCCAGGGCCATGTGGAACGCGGTATCCGCTTCGGTGCCCAAACGCCCCGAACCCACCTCGGCGCGCATTTCGGCGAGACTGGATTCCATGAACCGCAGATCGTCTTCGTTGGCGCGCTGCGCCGCCAGGGCGGCCGCATTGCATTCTAGCCCCATGCGCACTTCGAGCAGATCGTCGATCGAGGCGTCCTGGACCTCCATCGCCGCGGCGAGGGGATTGTCCACCCGTGTTTCGGGGGAGCGCACGAAGGTGCCCTGACCCTGCTTGTGTTCGAGCAACCCGAGCACCACAAGCTTGTTGATGGCGTTGCGCACCGAGGTGCGGCTGACGCCCAGGGCCTCGCAGAGCTCGCGCTCCGGAAGGAGCTGCTCACCGGCCTTGAGCTGCCCGCGGAAAATCAGTTCACGCACCTGTTCGAAAACCTGGTCGCTGATTTTCTTCGGCTTGATCGGCTGTAACGGCATCGGCATAAGGATTCAGGCCTTCCGCAAAAAGCTCGATGACATGCTTGACGGCCACGCCGTCCCCGGATCGGGAAAGGATGTCGGACATCTGCAGCATACAGGCCGGGCAGCTGGTCGCGACCACCCGGCATCCCGACGCCCGGATGGCGTCGCGTTTATGCTCCCCGATGCGCCGCGAGAGGCGGTAGTGTTTCAGATTGAAACTGCCACCCATGCCGCAGCACTGATCCGGAGACGGCATCTCGATCAGGCGGCAGCCGGGAATCGCCTTGAGCACCGCACGCGGCTGCGCGGATATGCCGAGCGATTTGCGCAGGTGGCAAGGGTCATGATAGGTCACCGCAATCCGCCCGCCTTGCGCGGGTGCAATCCGCCCGCCTTGCGCGGACTCGATTTCCCCTCCCGTCAAATTCAGCTTATCTACCAAAAATTGAGATATATCTAAAGTCTTATCTGCGAGTTGAACGGCTTGGGCCTGCAGGCCGGAATCCTTCCCCTCCAGCATCAGGGGCCACAGTTTCTTGATGGTCGAGGTGCAGGTGGCGCAGGCGGTGACCAGGAAATCGAAAGAGGCTTGCTGCAGCTGGGCGAGGTTATACCGCACAAGACGTTGAAAAGCGGCCGTATCGCCGGCCGATAAGGCCGGTATGCCGCAGCAGCCTAGCGATTCCGGAATGAAAACGCCGACCCCCAGGCGGCCGCAGGCGTTTACCGCCGCATGCGCGATGCGGGGATAGATCTTGTCGATCAGGCAGCCGACGAAGAACGCCACCCGGCGACCCGATGCGCCGGGCGGCGTGAGCAGCTTCGGGATATCCTGGTGAAAGGGTCTTTCCGCCAGCGGCCTGAAATGGCGATCGCCGATGAGCGGGGAGGCGATGCGGGCGCAGGATGTGCCCAGGATATCGTTGACCGGCCGCGTGAGCATTTTCTGGAAACGGGCGCCCCACAGCGCCGTCCGGTCCAGCACGCCCGGCCGCGCCAGCATGCCGCGCAGGAGGATTTTCTGAGCTGCCGAAAGGCCGCTGAAGGCGGCCAGCACCGCTCTTGCCTTGAGAAATATTTCGATCACCCGCACGCCGCTCGGACAGCCGGCCTGACACGAGCCGCACAGCAGGCATTTGTGCAGCCGCTCCGCCACCCCGTGGGGTTTATCGAACATCTCCTGCAGCAGTCCGTCCAGAAGGGCCAGTTTACCGCGGGCGACATCCGATTCACGCCCGGTTTCGGCATACAGCGGGCAAACGGCCTGGCACATGCCGCAGCGCATGCAGACGGTCAGCTGCTCTTCGATTTCCCGCATCAGTGCGATGAGTGCGTGCATATCGGCCATGCCTACCCTCCTATGACCTTGCCCGGATTGAGGATATTCCGAGGATCGAGCGCCTTTTTGATGCGCCGCGAAAGAAGAATGGCCGGCCGGCCGGTCTCTTTCTCCAGGAACCTGGATTTCGCCAGCCCCGTGCCATGCTCGCCCGAAAGGGTTCCGCCCAATGCCAGGGCCTCATCGAATATCGCTTCGATGGCCGCCTCCACGCGCTGCCACTCCTCCCGATCGCGCTTGTCGGTCAGAATGGTGGGATGCAGGTTGCCGTCGCCGGCATGCCCGAACGTGCCGATGGAGAGGTCGAACCGCCCGGCAATGGACTGCAGCGCGCGCACCATGGCCGGAATTTTCGAGCGCGGCACGGTGGCGTCTTCCAGGACAACCGTCGGTTTCAGCTTGGCCAGGGCCGACAGGGCGCTGCGCCGGGCGGCCCAGATGCGGTCGCGCTGGGCATCGTCGTCGGCCATACGAATCGACGTGGCGCCCTGCTGGCGGCAGATCGATTCCACAATGGCCGCTTCCTCCGCGACTTGGGCGGGGTGGCCGTCCACCTCGATCAGCAGCACGGCGGCGGCATCGACCGGCAGGCCCACGCGGCTGAAGTCCTCCACCGCCCGGATCGTGAAATTATCCAGAAATTCAAGCGTCGCCGGCACGATATGGCGGGCGATGACCGCGGCCACGGTTTCAGAAGCTTTGTTCATTTCATCGAAAACGGCCAGCAGCGCCTTCCTTGACCGGGGCAGCGGGATCAGTTTCAGAATGATCTCCTCCATCACCCCCAGGGTCCCCTCCGAGCCGATCATCAGCGCCTTGAGATTGTAGCCGGTTGCGCATTTGACCGTGCGCGCGCCGGTTTTGACCCGTTCGCCGGAATGATCGAAAAACGAAAGGCCCATGACATAATCGGCCGTGACACCATACTTCAAGCCACGCAACCCTCCCGCGTTTTCGGCCACATTGCCGCCCAGGGTGGATACCGCCTGGCTGCCCGGATCGGGAGGATAAAACAGGCCCTGCGATTCGACTCGTGCCGCCAGGCGGGCAGTGATGACACCCGGCTGCACAACGGCATACATGTCTTCGGCATTGATCTCCAGGATGCGGTTCAGCCCGTTGGTCAATACCACCACGCTGCCGGCGCTCGGTATGGTGCCGCCGCTCAAGTTGGTCCCGGACCCGCGCACGATCAGCGGCAGGCCGTTCTGATCACAGAACCGGACCACCCCCCCGAGTGCTTCCGGCGTCGTTGGGCGTACGACGGCAGCCGGCATCTGCGGCTCCAGGACCGCGGCGTCGTACGAATACGTGAACAGATCGGTCGGATCACTGAAGATATTTTCCGACCCCGCGATCTCGGCCAGAGCCTGAAACAGGGAACGGCTTTTCATGTCGACTCCTTTCGATGCTTGAGTTGCGAGACGCTTGGAGGCGGAGCGCTTCCCGCTGTACTGTATTTGGTAATACCAATAAATAAGAACCAAGATCAACCCAATAGTCACCGAACCAAGACACATCGCCAACCAACTGAATTTAAGTGCTTGATATAATAGTCATTAAATTTTTGCAGAATACAACTTGACAACCCTCCACCTTTGGAATAGCTAAAGGTACTACCATTAATTGGGAATACCTTATCCAAAGTGACCTGGACACGAGAGGAGGTGATGGATGCAGCGCCATGCAGGCGCCTGAAGGCCTCGATCCATGCGTTACGATTCGATTCATGCGTTACGCGCTCCAATGACTTAAACGCACTCAGCGGAAGGATGCAAACAATGAAGCACGGGTTTTTGCGGGTACTGGTTTTGATTACGGCATTGAGCATGATCGGCCTCGGGGCCTCGGCCGCCGCTGCGGCCCAGAGCGAAGTTAAAGCACCCACGGCACCGGTCAAACGTGAGAAATTCGGAGTTGATAAGCGCAGCGAGGCCGCCAAGCGGATCGCCTTTAAAACCTCGGATGAAAAAATCCGCTGGAAGATGGTCATGCCCTGGGACAAGGGGCTGCTCTTCTACGACATCGCGGCGCATTTCTGCGACAGCGTCCGCCTGGCCAGCGCCGGCCGGCTCGACATCAAACCCTTCGCCGCCGGAGAGCTGGTGCCTGCCATGCAAAGCTTCGATGCCGTCAGCCAAGGCGCGGCCCAGGCCGGCCACGACTGGTGCGGCTACTGGAAGGGCAAAAACGAGGCGTTCGTCGCCCTGGGTTCGGTGCCCTTCGGACTGGATGCGGAAGGCTACAATATCTGGCTGTATGAAAAGGGCGGCGCCGAGATGATGAACGAATTGTATGGCAAGTTCAACATGGTCGCGCTTCCGGGCGGCCAGTGCGGACAGGAGATGGGGCTCTTTTCCAACAAGCGCGCCTCCAAAATGGAAGATTTCAAAGGCATGCGGGTGCGCACGGTAGGATGGTACATGGACATCCTGAATAAACTGGGCGCATCGGTGAGCCCGCTGCCGGGCGGAGAGATCTACCTGGCGCTGGAACGCGGCGTGATCGACGCGGCCGAATTTTCTTCACCGGCGATCAACTACCCGATGGGTTTCGATGAAATCACCAAATATGCCATCCAGCCCGGCGTGCATCAGCCCGGCATCCAGTGCGCCCTCTTCTTCAACAAGGATGCGTACGACAAATTGCCCCAAGACCTGAAGTGGATCGTCGACATCTGCGCCAAAGAAACCCAACTGTGGAGCTACAACTGGATCAACGGCCTCAACGCCGAAGCCATCCGGAGATTCAAGCAGAAGATCGAGATCGTGCACATGGACCCCGACGCCCTGATTCAATTCCGCAAAACCACGCAGGAATACATGGAAGAACTCAAAGCCAAGTTTCCGGACGTGAAAAAGATCGTCGACAGCCAGGACGAGTTCCTCAAGAGCTTTGCCGACTGGCGCGACGCACGCGGCGGGGCGGCCGCCTGGCCTTATGAGACCTATATGAAAGGCCAGCACAAGGAATAACACCACGGGAGGCGGCCCCGGATGGCACGGGGCCCCAAGGGGCCGCCACCATAGCGATCGAGAGGCGACGATGCTGAGCACGATCTCCACGGGTATCGATACATTCAACCGCCGGGAGGGCGAATGGACGGCGCTGCTGATCCTGCCCATGGCGGTGGTCGTGATCTACGAAGTGTTCATGCGCTACGTTTTCAACGCCCCCACGATTTGGGGCTTCGAAGCCACCACATTCCTTTACGGCCTGCATTTCATGTTCGGCCTGGCTTACACGGATGTCATGGAAGGCCATGTCAAGGTGGACATATTCAGTTCGCGCTTGCTGCCGCGCGCCCAGGCCTTCCTGACGATCATCACCAATGCGGTCATCTTTCTGCCCGTATTCACCTGTCTGACGTTGTGGGCCTGGAAATTCGCCCTGCTTTCGACGGCGCAGTTGGAGTTGAATTCGACCAGCTGGGCACCGCCCGTTTATCCCCTCAAACTGATCATGGCCCTGTGCCTCACCTTTTTGCTGCTGCAGGGCATTTCCACTGTTCTCAAAGCGCTCAACTCACTTTCAGCGAACCCAAACAGTGATCCGGCCGGGAGGAAAATCGCGTCATGAGCATCGAATTCTTGACCGTGGCAATGTTCACGACCTTGATCTTGTCCATCACCCTGGGCCACCAGCTGGCCTTCACGCTGGCCGGCGTCGCCGCGCTGTTCGGCCTGATCGACAACGGGTTCAACCTGGCCCCCTTGTTCAACCTTTTTGCCAACAATGCCTGGGGCTTGATGAACAACTACACCCTGGTGGCGATCCCGCTCTTCATCTTCATGGCCCAGCTGCTGGATCAATCGAAGGTCGCCGAAGCCCTGTTCGAGTCGCTGTACGTCGTCCTGGGCGGCATCAAGGGCGGCCTGGGGCTGGCCGTGATCGTGGTGTGCACGGTGTTCGCGGCCACCACGGGCATCATCGGCGCATCGGTCGTGGCCATGGGGCTTCTGGCGACACCGGCCCTGATGGCCAAGGGGTACCAGAAAGAACTGGCCAGCGGCATTATCTGCGCCTCGGGAACGCTCGGCATCCTCATCCCGCCCAGCATCATGATGGTGGTTTATGCCGGCCTGACCGGCCTGAAAGAGACCTCGGTGGGCAATCTGTTCGCCGGCGCCATTCTGCCGGGGCTGCTGCTTTCCGGGTTTTACTTCTTTTACGTGGTGGCACGCTGCAATTTCAATCCCCGGCTCGGCCCGCCCATCAGCCGGCGGGAGGCAGACAAGTGGAGCAGCGCCCAGAAGTGGCGCATGACGCTGAAATCGCTGCTTCCGCCGCTGGCTTTGATTCTGATGGTCATGGGCACGATCCTGGCCGGCATCGCCACGGCGACCGAAGCGGCCGGCATGGGCGCCCTGGGCGCCTTTCTGCTGGCTCTTTTCAACAAGGCGGTCAACTGGCCGGTGCTGCGCAAGGCGAGCGTCGCCACTTTGAAGACGACCGCCATGGTGATGATGCTCTTCATCGGAGGCACCTTCTTTTCAACGGTTTTCCTCAGCATGGGCGGCGGCGACGTGGTGGCCGATCTGTTCATCGGCAGCGGGCTCAATCGCTGGGTCGCGCTCGCGATCATGATGTTCATCGTTTTCATCCTGGGCATGTTCATCGACTGGGCGGC
>JAEYRZ010000039.1 GCA_023435265.1 Pseudomonadota bacterium | reverse complement strand
CCGGCACGGACCGGATAACGTCCTATTATTCGCTGGATGGTTCGAACTGGGTATCTCCGGGCAGCGTGGTGCAGTCGTTGAACAATCCAAGGTTGGCGATATTCGTCGGCGCCTCGCCGTCGGGCTTTCCCAATGCTTCGCTCGAATGGGTGGAAATAATTTGAGACTTCTGAATTGAAGATCTTTTTCAGTCGAGGGACTTGATCATAAACGATGGCAAAAGACGTACAAAGACTTGAGGACATTACTACCTGGCGGCTCTGCCTGGGGTGCGGCGCATGCGCCGCGATTTGCCCGGAAAAGAAGGTGCGCCTCGTTGATTTTTTAAAAGATGGGATCCGTCCGGTCTTTGATGATCCGGGTCAGTGCGGGGATTGCAGCCTCTGCTTGGATATCTGTCCTGTGGTGGCAACGGATTTTTCACCGTACGGTGGATATAAAGGCGACGCAATCCCCCTTGGGCATGACTGGGGTCGGGTGTTGGAAATCTGGGAGGGGCACGCGGCCGATCCGGAGGTTCGCTTCAAAGGTTCCTCCGGCGGTGCGCTTTCGGCTTTGGCGGCGTACTGCATAGAAGTCCTGGGAATGAATGGCGTGTTGCACACGGGGCAAGACCCGCATGATCCGGTTCGGAATTCGACCCGGTTGAGCCGCAATCGGAAAGAGCTGTTGGCGGCGGTGGGGTCCAGGTATTCACCGGCATCCGTGTGCAACGGGCTTGCCCTAATTGAAAATGCCGAGGGACCGTGCGTCTTTATCGGAAAACCGGTCGAGGCGGCCGCGGTGAAAAAGGCGGAAAAGCTGAAGCCACAGCTTGCCGGGAATGTGGGGGCTGTATTCTCTTTCTTCTGTGCCGAGACCCCGTCCACAATGGGGACAATCGATCTGCTGAAAAAAATGGGGGTGGATTCCCGTAAAGTTGGGAGTTTGAGTTATCGTGGAAACGGTTGGCCGGGCCATTTCGAACCGCGGCAGAATGGGCTGTCCAATTCCCCCAGAATGACCTACAGGGAGAGTTGGGCCTTTCTTCAGGCCTACAGACCCTGGTCGGCCCAAATATGGCCGGATGGAACAGGGGAGCTTGCGGACATTAGTTGTGGAGACCCCTGGTACAGTCAGCCGGATGGTAAGAATCCCGGCTCCTCCCTGGTGGTCGTGCGCACAGAACGGGGGCGTGAAATTGTCAATGGGGCTATAGAAGCAGGGTATTTGGAACTAAGAACCGCGGAACCATGGAAGCTTGTCAAGTCACAAGAAGGTCTTGTCCGGAAAAAGGGAGCCGTGTGGGGGCGATTGGCGATGATGCGTCTTTTTGGACTTCCCACGCCACGGTTCAAAGGCGGCGGGTTGTTCCGATGCTGGCTGGATCTGCCCCTTGAGGAGAAGCTGCGGTCGCTCTTCGGGACGGCGCGCCGGATCATCTCACGCCGGCTGTACCTCCCTTCAACGCTGGACGCACTCGGCGCGAAGCCAGTCAAGAGCGCAGCCACAGGTTTGCAGGAAGTAACGTGATATCCCGAGATGCGCACACCCATTCGGAAAAAATTGGAGGGGGCATTCTTATTATCGGCCGGTCAGGTGACGGGCTACGGTTTATCCTTCCTTCGCAACCTGATCTTGGCGCGCATGCTCACCAAGGCAGATTTCGGGCTGGCCGCCGCATTTTCCATATCCATGCTGCTGTTGGATCTGGTCAGCCGGATGGCATTCAGCCAGCAGATCATACAGGCCCGGGAAGGTGAAGAATTATCTTTCCAGGCTGTTGCCCATGCCGTACAGGCGAGTACAGGCCTGATTTCCTCAGTCCTGCTCCTCACGGGTGCCTATCCATTAGCTGTTGCTTTCGGTGTTCCCGAGATGACATGGGCATTTGCTTCGCTTGCCCTGGTGCCCCTGGCTCGGGGTGCGATGCACCTGGATACGGCCCGTCTGCAGCGCAAATTCAACTTCGGCCCAGCCGTGATGAGCGAGATAATACCTCAAGGGATCGCTACCGCCGCCGCATGGCCTTTGGCGGCCTGGCTGGGCGATTTTCGGGCGGTTCTGTGGATATTGCTTGGCAAGGAGTTTTCTGCCGTGGCGCTGACCCACCTGCTTGCGGACAGGCCCTATAGGTTGGCTTGGCGGCCTCCTCAAGTGAGGGGAATGATGGCTTTCAGTTGGCCATTGCTGCTCAACGGTCTTGTAATGTTCGCCGCCCAGCAGGCCGATCAAATGGTGATCGGGGGAGTCTTTTCATTGGCGGACCTCGGTGCATATTCCATAGCATTCACCCTGCCTTCGGTCGCCTTTTTCATTTTCGCGCAGGTCGCCTCATCTCTCATGCTGCCCACCCTGGCCGGCCGGCAAGACGATCGGGCCGGATTTGAAAAGTGCTACCATCGCTGTATGGAAATGGCAGTCGTGGCTTCATTGGCGGTATTTGCACCACTTGTCATGGCGGGTGGAGACATTGTGCGGTTTCTATACGGCGCCAAGTATCACGATCTTGATGATTTGGTGGCCATTTTCAGTATCATGGCCGCAATGCGCTTATTTCGCTGGTCTCCGGCCGTGGCATCGATGTCGTGTGCGGATACGAAGAATCAACTGATCGGCAATATTGCGCGATCGGTCAGTCTGCCGATAGTACTCGCGGTAATTGCCTTGGGCAACCGTGATATGGAGGCGATCGCAATGTGCGGGCTGGCCGGAGAGGCGCTGGCCATTCTTATATCTCTGCTCCGAATTCGCGAAAGACAAGGAATTGGTTTCAAGTCACAGGCGAGGCCTTTTTTGTATTTCGCGGGATGGGTTGGCGTTGGAATGGCAATCAATATTTTGTGGAGACACTCAGCGCACACAGGAATGTTCGGCACGCTCCTTTTATGGGGCGCCGGAGCAGTTACCGCCTTCTATCTTTTCCCGGATTTAAGACATATAAGCCACGAGGCATTAAGTGAATTGAGGGCTATGTTGGTTACCAGAATACGGTCACTATAGCGAATAGAAATTGGTTACGAGGTGACGGCCTGAATACAGTTGACGCAAGAGAAGATATTCTTGCCTTGTGCCTTTGTAATAGATTATATTTGATGCCATCAGGGAGGCTGGCACCTCTGTTAAGGATCGCTATCGAATTGGGACGCGGATCCCATGGTCCAATCAGCGGGGTCATGGCAAGATTCGGAGAAATCGTATGCGCTCGATTGCACGGATTGCATACATTGCATATGGTTCAAGAAGAAGTATCGTCAAAAAACTGGCCCTGAAAGTCGTAACCAGAATCGAGAAGGGCGAGTACTACTCAGAGACCCTCAGGAAGATTTTCAGGGACTACCATGCTGTCGATGTGGGTCTCTACACGCATGGTGGGTGTTTCAGGCCATACAGCTTTGACCGTCACACAAGAATAGGCCGGTACTGCTCAATCTCTGAAACTGCAAAAGGATTCAACAGAAATCACCCATTGAATCACAAGTCGATGCATGCATTTTTTTTTAATCCGGAGTTGGGGATATGCGGCACCGACACCGTAGGTTATATACCATTAGAAATAGGGAACGATGTATGGATCGGACACAACGCTATCGTCTTGCCCAATGTAAGGAAAATAGGAGACGGCGCCGTAATTGCCGCAGGCGCAGTAGTAAATAAGGACGTGCCTCCATACGGAGTCGTGGTCGGCAATCCCAGCCGCGTGGTACGGTTCCGGTTCGATGAAGCGACGATAGCAATGCTGGTGGAGTCCAGATGGTGGAATAAGTCGATCGAAGAACTTAAGAAATCCACCACGGAATTTCAACAGTTCCGAACAAGTATTGTGAATAGACCAAAAACTTATTTGTGACAGCCCGCTGCCTGACGATCCTCGAAATCATACTGCAACGCCTTTCAAACCGATCCTCACTTATCCCGCCATAAAAATCCTCAAAGTTGAAGTAGGCACTCACCTCATTGCTCCTCAAAGGAACTTCGGAATGCGACGATCAGGATTCCCCGAGCAGCCTGCGCGCATCTCCGGCTTCAGGAAAATTCGGATCTAAATCCAGCGCCGCCTTGAATTCTTTCCGGGCAGCGGCCTGGTCCTCCTTTTTATGATACGCCAACCCGAGATGGTACCGGATGGTTGCATTGTTCGGGAGCTTGTCGATGGCCGCGGCGAATTCGCGGATGGCGCTGTCATAGAGGCCCCTCTTGTAAAGCACCCAACCCAGTGTATCCATGATGGCGGGGTCTTCGGGGCGCTTTTCTCTGGCGAGCTGCGCGAAATGCAATGCGTCGTTCAGATCCTTTTCCATGCCCGCCAGCAAGTAGGCCAGGTTGTTGGCGGCCGGCGCGAAATCGGGTTTGATGCGCAGCGCTTCGCGGTACTCCTTTTCGGCATTATCAGGTTGCCCCTGGATGTCGTAGATGGTCCCCAGCAGCATGCGCGTCCCGGGCTGCTGCGGGTTTCTGGAAAGGGCCGCGGTGTACTGCGCGATTGCTTTATCGGCCTGCTGCCGGGAGAGATAGACGCGGGCCAGGCTGAAATAAGGCGCGAGATAGCCGGGATCGATATCGATGGCGGTTTGGAATGATTTTTCCGCGGCGGCACTGTCCCTGAGGCCCAGGTAGAGGCCGCCTTTCAAGGTATGAATGGCCGCGGCTTGTGGAATATCGCCAATGGCCTGGATCTGCAGGTCACATCGTTTCAAAGCCTCATCCATCTTTTTCCGGGCGACATACACCATGATGAGATGGGTGAACGCATCGGTCAGCGTGGGGTCGAGAAACAGGGCTTTTTCGAAGTTCGATTCCGCGGCCGCGTAGTCCTGGGTCGCGGCGTCCAGGGTACCCATCCGGAAGTAGCCGATCGGGTTTTGCGGTTCGACCTGGATCAGCTTTTGGAACAAGCGACGCGCCTCTTCGTTGTTTTTCTGTCCCAGGTACGAGCTGGCAAGGATCGAATTCGCCTGGAAATGATCGGGCTGAACGGTCAGCACCGTTTCGGCGTGTTGCTGCGCCGACCGGAAGCTGCGCTCTCTCAAAAAGAGTTCCGACAGCAGGAGCTGCGCCCTTACGAGTTGAGGTTCCAGCTCGACTGCCTTGATCAACGTCGTCTTTGCGGCCTCGCTTTCGTTGCGCGCAGCATGCGCGAGACCCTTAAGAAAATAGGCGGACGCGAGGGCCGGTTCTTCACCGATCAGCTGCTCCAAAAGGACGATCGCGTCGAGGTACTGCTTCGATGCAATCATGAGTTCGGCCTTGAGCAGGCGTGCCGGGAAAAAGCTGGGCCTCTGGGAGAGTATCTTTTCGACCCGTTCGCCGGCCTCCTGAATTTTGTTCTGCCTGAAATACAGCCGGGCCTGGGCCTCGAGCGCCCCGATGTCATTGGGACTCGCTTCGAGTGCCCTGTCCGTCATGGTCTGCGCACGATCGAAGTCGCCGTGCTGTTCGTACAACCCGGCAAGCGCCAGGAAGGGTTTGACGGAATGCGGCTGGAGTTCCAGGAACTTCAGATAGGCTTTTTCCGCCTCCGCGTTCCGGTTCCGGCCGCGGTAGAAGTTACCCAGGGCGTGTTGCAGTTCAGGATTGTCCGGGTCATGATCGACAGCCGCCAGGAGCTCCTTTTCGGCCAGATCGTACCTTTTATTCTCCGTATAAAAGGCGACCAGCGGCATACGCGCATTCAGGGAAGCCGGTTCGATGGCAACGGCTTTCTTGAAAGTCTCCTCGGCCCGCGCGGTTTCGCCCTGTTTCTGGAACACCTGGGCAAGCCCCAGATAGGCGGAGATCTGACGGTCGTCGCGGGCGATGATCGATTCATAAACCGCGGCCGCTTCGGACAGCCTGTTTTCCAGGAAGCTCACATTGGCCCTGATGAGAAGGGCGCGTATGTGTCCGGGATGAAGGTCGAGTATTCTGCCCGCATGCTCGTCCGCCTTTGCGTACTGCTTTGCGAGCAACAGCAGGGAGGCCAGGTTTAAATTGGCTTTTTCATTTTCCGGATCCAGTTCATGCGCCTTGGCGAATTGAACGTAGGCGCGCTGAGGGTCGCCTATGCGGAAATAGGTATCGCCGAGCTGCAGGTAGGCCTCCAGATAGCCCGGATCGAGCTGGATGGCATTGCGCAATTCGATTTCAGCAGATTTGAAATCCCCCTGCTGATAGGCTTTCAGGGCTTTATCCAGATAGGCGGTTTTTTTCTGTTCTTTTGAAGTGCACGCCAGAATCGTTATTGTACACAGAATCAGGACGCATACGTTCCGCAGTCCGGGTGTCATAGATCCTCCTGACCGAACAATGGGCATTTTGATGGGTATCGGCATTGCAGGATGGAGGCCAAGTGGTCCGCCCCGCCCGGTTCATTACACCAAATATGCGGTCATTTAAAGCAGTGCCGCGGGTATCGCCTCCTGAAGAGCGCCTTTTACTTCACGCCGCCGTCGATCGATCCGTTGTCGGTATGGACCGATTTACCTACCCGATAGGCAACTTAATTCATAATTATATAGCAGTTTATCCCACCCGCGCAGGATCTCACGGTCTTCCGGCAGCCTGCCCCGAAATGCATAAAAATAAGAATATCGGTTTGGGACGCGCTTCGGCGGAAGTCAAAAAAGCCGCTCCATCGAAGCAGGAAGAAATGGCATACCGCTTGCTGGCTGTCCGATAGAACTGAAACAACAGGTCGGTTCGAACCTGCGCTTCAGTTTCTGTTTACGGTGGTTTTGATGGAGAACAGATGGAACCGTTGACCGGAATCGCACCCCCTTTAAATCGGCAGTTCGAACGCGGGCCGTTGCGGGTTTGGATTGCGGGCGCCATCGTCTTGGCCGGGGCCGTCTTGTTCCATGCGCCGCTTTACGCGCTTTGGCTGCTCTCGTTCACTAGTTCCCTGCATTCGCATACGTTGATGATACCGGCGGTGAGCCTTTATATCCTGTGGCTCCGGCGGAAATGGGTATTCGCGGATCTGACTTTTTCTCCGCGCATCGGCGGCGCGATCCTATCAGCCGGCTTGCTGATAGCCGCATTCCAGGGAATTCAGGCGGATGCGCTTCAACAGGCAGACCGATTGTTCCTGGCCGTTCTGGGCCTGCTGCTCTGGTTGACCGGCGGCTTTGTCCTGGTCTGCGGTCGTCCGGCATTCAAAAAGGCTTTGTTCCCGATACTTTTCCTGGGTTTCATGCTGCCGCTTCCGCCGGCGCTGGAGAATCCGGTGCTGCATTTTTTACAGTCGGGCTCCGCCCTCGCCGCGCGCATGGTATTGGAACTGCTGGGCGTTCCGGTTCACAGCGAAGGAATGCTGATATCCGTGCCCGGGCTGACCGTGGAGGTTGCCGCGCAGTGCAGCGGTATCCGCTCCGCTTTGGCGTTGCTCATTCTCAGTACGGTGGCCGGATATTTGTTTTTAAACGCTTACTGGCGCAGGGTTGTTCTCGTACTGGCGGTCATTCCGGTTACGATTCTGAAGAATGGCTTGAGAATTGTGACTTTGGCCTTGCTCGGCGCTTACGTCGATATCGCCTATCTGACGGACAGTGTGTTGCACAGCTCGGGCGGGAAGCCGTTCCTCGTCCTGGCGGTTCTCATGCTGGCACCGGTCCTGTGGCTGCTGAGACGGACGGAGCGGAAAAAGGAAGCGAATCCGGTCGCGGTGATTCAGGTACGCCGATTTAAAGGCTCCTTGTAATATGAAACAGGCTGAGGCGGAACACCCTGAATCGGAAGCAGTACAGGACGGCGCTTCCGATCCGCCGGGTGTCTCTTATCGAGGGGGTTTAATGGCGGGCAGACGCTTTGTGAATGATGATGTACTGAATTTCCCTGCCATTGTGGATCATTATGCGGGCGCGGTGATTCAAAAACGGCCGAAGCGGTACTTCTGGCTGTTTCGGCTTGGGTTGGGGGTCCACGATTTCCTTGTTGTCTTTTCCGTTTTCTTCATAGCCGCAGCCCAGATGGAGCTTTTTAGCGCCGCCAACGGGTGGCGCTTCCTTTTATCGGTCTCTTTATTCGCGTGCATGTTCCTGAATTTTCTTCAATCCCGGGACCTGTACAGCTACCATCTCATTTTTTCCCAAAAGAAGCATAGTACCGAGCTGGCGAAAGCTACAGGCTGGGGCCTGGTCTCCGCCTGTTTTACTGCCGGACAATACATGCTTCCGGAATGGTCCGCACACACTTTACCGGTCATCGGTATATTCGCTGCAGGGCTCCTGGGTTTTTCATGGCTGGTTCTGTTCCGGCGCCAATCGTTGCATCACCTTCTCAGGGCCGCCGGCATCAGCTTCATCATGGTATGCGCCATCGATTTCATGCAGCAGGGGCGCTCTCCTGTCTTGGCCATGCATGCCTGGGTGCTGGCCGCGGCCCTGCCGGTAGCAGGCGCAATTCTGCTGGGGACGCGGTTTTTCATTGTGGAAACCGTTTACGGCAAGTGGTTGAAAATACATTTCCGCCGGCAGGTGGGCATCATCGGCACCAACAAGGAAGCCGGCGCGATCACCTCGCATATCATCGAATACAATGCTCCGTTCTGGGTTGCCGGAACCATCGGCAGCGGATCTCGGCTGGAGAGCAGGGTGCCCAAGGAGTGCCTGGGCGATATTGTGGAGCTGCCGGACCTGGCCAGAAGGAACCGGCTCAGCGAGATCATCGTGACCGATGAAAAAATCGACAGGCGCACCCTGATCAGCCTGCTGGACTTCGGCCTTTCCAACGGACTCACGATCTGGTTTACGCCGAACCTGCTTCCGGTCATCGACCGCAAGATCTATATCGATAATTTCTGCGGGATCCCGATGATCCGGATGTGCTCACTGCGCCGCGTGGAATTTTTCAACCGCGTCAAGCACGCGCTGGACGCGCTGCTCACCCTCCCGGTGCTGGTGCTTCTGCTGCCGGTTTTCGGCGTCATCGCAGCGGCCGTCAAGATCGATTCCAGGGGGCCGGTGTTCTACCGCGCGCGCGCCATCGGCAAGAACGGGCAGGAATTCAGGATGTTCAAATTCCGCTCGATGTATGTCGACAACGATCCTTCGATCCACAAGAACTATGTCACCCGCTTGATTAAAGGAGAAATCGGCAATGACGGCAAACCGCTGAAGATCACCAATGACCCGCGGGTGACGCGCGTAGGACGGTTCCTGCGCAAGTACAGCCTGGATGAACTGCCGCAGCTGATCAATGTCATTCTGGGCCAGATGAGCTTGATCGGTCCGCGGCCCAGCCTGCCGTACGAATTCGATGTGTACCAGGACTGGTATAAGAAGCGGGCCGCCATCCGCCCGGGGATCACCGGTTTGTGGCAGGTTGCCGGCCGGAGCGAAGTCGCGTTCGAGGAGATGATCCTGCTGGACCTGTATTACGTGTACAATCGTAGCCTGTGGATGGACCTGATGCTCCTGATCGAGACGGTATTCGTGGTTCTGAAGAAAAAAGGGGCGTATTGACGGGTTTTTGTCATCCACTTCAGAACCTGAAAAAGGCTTAAGGGCTTAAGGTTGATAAACCACAGAGGACACAGAGAGCACAGAGAATAATAGATTGAATACAGATCATTCCTCTGTGACCTCTGTGCGCTTTGTGGTTTAAAAACACACTTTTAAGATTTCATCAAAGAAGTTGAGGGATTCGCAACAAGTGACATTTGCACCAAAGCTGACAGTTGAAGGTGCTCAACAGGACCGTGGGAATTCGTGGATTGATTCTGCTGTTTCAGAGGCTAGAATGAGGTTGAAGTGTATGAGCGATAATGGTGGAAGACGCTGCACGGGTGATCGGCGCTGCTTTACATACACCCTCCATTTTCCGGAGAGAAGGTGCGGTACGGACCGGCGCTCGGGTGAGGATCGGCGCCAGGGGGCAAGGAAAATGGACAAGCGGTCGGACTGACCTGCGCCCGAACAGGCGGCGTCTCAGGTGACAGGAACGATGCCATGGATAGGCGCTATGGAAGATCGATAGCGTGCGCCGGTGTTATCTTTATGATCAGCGTCGTGCCCGGCGGGAGCGTGCCGGACGTACCGATCTGGAATATCGATAAGTTTGTCCATTCCCTGGTTTATTTCTGGATGACCGTCTTCTTGTATTTCGACCTATGCAGGGCGGAAAACCATGGCCTTACGAGGACGCTTTACACAGCGGTGCTGCTTTCGCTCACTTACGGCGGGGTTCTCGAACTGCTGCAGCAATCGGCAATCATCAACCGGACGGGCAGCTGGAGCGATTTCGGCGCCAACGGCCTGGGGGCGCTTCTGGCGGCCGGATTCATCCTCCTGCTCAACAGTAATCGGCACCTGCAGTATTTCCGCAAATAAATCCAACATCAAAGCAGTGCCATGAGTGTGCTCAACACAGAGGGCACAGAGAACACAGAGAAAAACACACTAGCGCTCTGTGATCTCTGTGCCCTCTGTGGTTGTCAATGAAGACAACATTCCTGCTTATGCTTTTGCGGATACCTGAATGCTCAAGTCCGCTCTATTGCCTTAGCGCCCCGGCACACCTGAACCGTGCCAGCGAACCAACAGCCACACCCCTCACACTCGGAAACTTCAAGGCGACTTTTAGGGGTGGTGACTCGCGTCAATTTGGGCTATCATCCGGGCACCTGATATGGATGATGCACACGTGACAATTTCGCCGACCCGCAACACGCTGATCGTACTGCTCGCCCTGACGGCGCTGATCATGACCGGAATGCTTTACTTCGGCATCCGGTTCAAAGGGTTTCGTCCCGCCAATCAGGTTCGATGGCTTTCCGCCGGCCCCGGGATCCAATTCAGCCGCTTCGGGATTGCGTTTACAGAAGCTTTTTTTCCCCAGCCGGCAGAGGAGCATTCACCCGGCCTGACCATCGAGATGGCCGTTCAGCCGGTGCTTTCAAAGTATCCGGATTTTCGTTTCATCCTGTCCGTGCACGGCGGCAACGACGCGCAACAGCTCGTGATCGGCCAGTGGCGCACCTCTCTGGTGATCATGCAGGGGGACGATTATGACGGCAAAGAGGGCGTGCCCAAGATTTACATCGATTTGAGCGCTCAGGGCCAGGGGCCGCGCCTGGTTTCCATTACCTCCGATGCATCCGGCACCCGGGTGCTCCTGGACGGTCAACCGGTCAAGACCAACCCCAACCTGCATTTGCGCTATCCTGCCGGAAAGGCCCGGCTGGTGGTCGGCAACAGCGTCACGGCGCGTCACCCCTGGAACGGCAGCATGTTCGGCCTGGCCTTTTATCAGGAGACCCTGGATAATGAACAGGTTGCCGCCCATTACCGGAACTGGCGGGAAGCAGGTTCCATGGCCGCGGTGGGCAGCGCCTCGCCGCGCATCCTTTATTTATTCGACGAAGGCAGGGGGGACCGGGTGGTCAACCGGGCTGCGAATGATTTCGACCTGAAGGTGCCGGCCTGGGTGACCGTCCTGCAAAAGCGCTTCCTGGAACCTCCCGGCAAAGACCAGGGACCGCATTCGAAATTGTTCCAGGACATGCTGGTCAACCTGGTCGGTTTCATTCCCCTGGGCTTGGTTCTGTGTGCGGTGGCGGTCCGGATGGGCGCGGGGCTGAGGCGCTGCGCGTGGCAGGTTTCGGTCCTGGTGTCATTCCTTTTCAGCTTCGGACTCGAACTGGCCCAGGTATGGATTCCGTCGCGCTCGTCCTCCATGCTGGACCTGCTGCTGAACACCCTGGGCGCGGGTATCGGGGCTGCCGTTTGCATGCTCAATCACAGGGTGGCCCGCAAGTCGCGCTAACAGGCTGTTGAAAAACTTCGCCTCAAGCCGTGATGCTGCGTTGCGCGGCGTTTAAAAATGCTCACATACTGGCGTGTATGCGCAGCGATTTGAAAGCCGCGCGCCTTGCCTGACGGCTCGATGCTCGTTTTTCAACAGCCTGTCCTTTTAAGGCGCCGCTCAATCTACTGCGGAATCTTGAAGAGCGACAGGCCTCCCTTGGCGCGCGCCTTCATGGCGAACAAGGCCTGGTCGGCCCGCGCCAGCAGCTCATCGGCGTCCGTTCCGTGCCAGGGATAGGCGCTCACGCCGCAACTCGCCTGCAGCTGTACGCTTAACCCCTGTTTCTGCAGGTAGGCGCTTTCCTTGATGCGCCACTGGATCTGGCGGGCTTTTTCCACGGCCTGGTCCGGGGCGCAGCCGGGCAGCACGGCCACGAACTCGTCGCCGGCGTAGGCCACTGCGTAGGCGGGCGGGGTCAGCCCTTCCCGGATGGTGGCCGCCACCTCCATGATGACGCGGCTGCCGTTGAGATGGCCGTGCCGGTCCACGACGTGCTTGAAGTTGTCCAAATCCATGAAGAGCAGCCCGATGCCGCTGTCGCTGTAATTTCCGGAGGCGATCATGGCAGGCAGGGACTGGTACAGGTAGCGCCGGTTGTAGAGGCCGGTCAGCGTGTCGCGGAATGCCATTTCGCGGAATTTCTGCTCGCTGCTGCGCAGCGCTTCCTCGGCCTGTTTGCGGCTGGTGATATCGATGATCGTGATCACCAGGCGGGCGAGCGTGTCTTCATGGCCGGAAACCGCCAGTGCCCTGGCCAGAACGGTTTTGCGGTTGCCTTTGAGGGTGACGATCACGCGTTCGCGCTCATGGCCCACCTGGCCCTCGGCCACCATGAGCACCGCCTCGCGCGCCAGTTCGAAGGCCTCCCTGGAGCGTTCCAGGGGCATGGCGCCGTTGAGCCGGTCGCGGTCGTCCGCTTCCATCAGGTTCATGAACGCGGTGTTGAAGTCGATGGTCTGGATCAGCGTCATGCAGTGCATGACCTGCGCAGGATCGGCGTTGAAATAGGCCCTGAAATCCTCCACGCCGCCGGCGCGCAGGTGTTCGATATGGGCTTTGAGCCGGGATGCGTCGCGCTCGATCATGGCCACCGGCGCGGAATGGAAGAGCACCCGGTAGCGCCGGTCGCTCTCGCGGGCGGAGTCGAAGGCCTGCTTCATCAGCGAGTGATCTTCCACGAACACCATGGCGCCTTCGCACGTGCCGCCCGGCGGGAGGATGGGGCTCATATGGAAGCGCAGCTCGCGGCATTCGCCGCTGAAATCGATGCAGCTGTGCGTCCTGACGATCGGCCGGGCCTGCTGGATGCACTGGTTTAAATCCGCGCTGATCCCGGTTTCGATGAAGGCCGCGATCTCCAGGACATTGATCTGCAGCGGGTCGCTGCCGCCGCATTGAGGGAAAAGCAGGTTCATCTTGGAATTCAATCCGGTGACGCGGCCGGATCGGTCCGTGGTGAAGATGCCGAACGGTGCGCTGTCGCCCAGAATGCGGTTGCGGGCCTGGAGGGTGTCGAGGGTGTTTTGCAGTTCGCGGCAGCGCAGTTCGAGCGCCTGTCGTTCGGGGTTCGCTACGCTGGATGGTTCCATGAGCGTTGTCCGTGGATCTGGGTGGCTGTTGAAGGTTCCCTCCCGCCCCCCTGGAAGAGGGGGGCGAGCGTTCTGTCCTGATCGAAGGAGGGAAGAGACTGTTTTAAGGCAAGAAAAACACGCTTTCGCGCAAGTTATTACGCAGCCGGTGCTTTCTTTTCTTTGCTCTTCTTTTCTTTCTTGGGCTTCGGCGCAGGCTCGGCGGCCTTGGCTTTGGGGGCCTTTTCCGCATTCTTGGCCGCGGCCAGCTTGTCTGCCTTGGCCTTGGCTTTCTGCTCGATCAGCTTTTCCTGGTCGGATAATGCGGTGAGCTGGCGTTTGGCTTTGCGGATGTCGGCGTTGAGCTTTTTGACGAAGCTCTCTTTTTTGATGGCGGCTTCATCGAGCCCCCGCGACTTGAGCAGTTCGATGCGGGCGGCAAGTTTGCGGGCGGCGGTTTCCTGGTGCTGGATCACGTTGGATTTGGTTTTGGTGGTCATCGGCACTCCTCTTTGGACGGTGTTATGCGCAGCGGCAGCTGCCGCACAGCTTATACGGCATGCCGCCTAAAATGGCAATCAGGCATTGCGGCGGTGCGGCGCGTTTGAAGCGATTCCGGTGCTCTGGCTGACCGACAGGGTGCGCGATTGGAATGATGCCGCGCCAATACGGGCCCCACAGATCCGCATTACGCGTAATCGTTTATTTAAAATACGAGAAAGATTCATAAAATACCGCTTGTCCCTATCGGAGACAAATTCGCACACGGAGGAATCGTCATGCAGTTGAACAATCTTAAAGATCTATATATCCACGAGTTGCACGATTTGTATTCAGCCGAAAATCAGATTGCCGATGCGCTGCCCAAGATGGCCGAGGCGGCCAAGAACCATCGGCTCAAAAACGCCTTCAACCGTCATCTGGAACTCACCCGCCAGCAGAGAAGCCGGCTGGAGCAGATTTTCAGCCAGCTGGGGGAAAAACCGGAAAGTTCGAAATGCGAGGGCATCGCGGGGATCATCAAGGAGGGCGAGAGCCTGATCAAAAAGGAAAAAAGCTTTTTCCGAGGCGACGTCGACGACGACGTGCTCGACGCGGCGTTGATCGCGGCGGCCCAGCGGGTCGAGCATTATGAAATCTCGGCATACGGAACCGCCCGGACCTACGCGGACCGTCTCGGATTCCAGGACCAGGCGGCCCTGCTCCAGCATACACTGAAAGAGGAGTCGGAAACCGATCGCGAACTGACCCAGTTGGCGGAGTCCCACATCAACATCGAAGCCCTAAAGTAGTCGAAACGAGCGAAGCGCTGAGACAGCTCCGAGGCCGGCGGGTTGCGATCCGCCGGCCTTTTTGTTTCAACAGCCTGCTGAATCGAACAGCAGCCGGCGCTCATTTCGCATCCACCTGCCGTTTATCTTCGATCCCGATTCCGATTTCGATTTGGATCAGCCGACTTCAGGTTCCTGGATAAGCGCATAACTCAATGGGCGTGTTCAGTCCGCGTTCAGTTCATCCGAGAGCAGGACGGCCTCGGCCACCTGGCGCATGGATTTGCGTTTGTCCATGCTGCGCTTGCGCATCCAGCGGTAGGCCTCTTCGCCTTTCATCTGCCTGCGCTGCATCAGGATCTCCTTGGCCCGCTCCACGAGTTTGCGCGTTTCGAGTTCTTCCTGGATCACGCGGGTTTTGACCATCAGTTCGGTATTCAGGATTGCCACGGCGGCCTGGTTGGCCACGGCCGTGAGCAGGTTGACTTCGGTTTCGGAGAAGTCGTAGGGCTCGGCGGTAAAGCAGTTCAGGACGCCGATGACCTTGTCGTCTTTGAGCATGAGCGGAACGCCCACCATGGAGACCAGGCCGAGATGACGGGCCATCTCCTTCTCCTTGAAGCGCCGGTTGCGCAGCACGTTCTTGATGATCAAGGGCCGCTTGTGGGTGGCCACATAGCCGACAACGCCTTCGTTAAGGTTCAGGCTGCGGTCCTTGACGTATTCAGGGGCGATGGCCTGGGTGGCCTTGAGCCGGATCTGAGGCGGTGTTACGGTTTCGTCGATCAGCCACAGGGAGCAGATGGTGACGCCGGTCACCTTGGCAGTGACCATGACGATGAGCTTGAGCAGATCCTCGAGGTAGATTTCGGAGGTGATGGCCTGGCTGATGTCGGTCAGGGCTTTGATGTAATGATCGTAGGTCTGGGGTTCGATGCGGTCCATGGCGGTGAAATCCTTCGATAGCGGCCCAGGTGCGCGCAGGCTGTATATATAGCTGATTCGGCGGATAAAATGCAACCCTTGGGATCGCAGCGCCAGGATTGCTGCACCAGCGATCCGGCCTTATGTTCGCTTGTACCACGGCTCTACTTCTCAGGTTTAATGGTTTAACTGGTTGGCTGGTTTAGCTGGTTGGCTGGTTGGTTGGTTTAACTGGTTGGCTGGTTTTACTGGTTTGGCAGGTTTACTGGGTCGTGGTTTTCGAGTCGAGAGAACCCAAAACCAATTAACCAGTAAAACCAACAAACCAATCAACCCATCAACCCATCTCGGGAGCACGCGAATGATCACAGCTGTGGACGAAAACCTGATCGCCCGGGCCATCGAGCTCGCCGGGCGCTGGCAGCAGCGGGCGAGCCGTCTCCGGACGGTGGAAGAGCGGGGATTGCAGGATCAGATGCGGCGGCTGCTGAATCACCCGCGGGACAAGGTGGTGCTGGCCATGCTTTTCGACCAGGGCTTCCGCAGCGCCGATGCGGACCGGGTGGCCGACCAGATCCATTACATTCTGAAACGGCACGGCACGCCCGAATTCTTTTCCACGACCGAAAAGGCTTTGACGCTGCTCTTCCAGAATATCGGCCGGCATCTGCCGTCGGTGGCCATTCCGCGCATGATCGCCCGGATGCGCGACAACAGCCGCCACCTGGTCGTGCCGGGAGAGCCCGAGCGCCTGCAGGCCTATCTTGCCCGGCGCAGGGAAGAAGGGGTGCGGGTCAACCTCAATCACCTCGGCGAAGCGGTCCAGGGCGAGGCGGAAGCGGAGCAGCGGCTGCAGCGTTATGTCGAAGCCCTGGAGGACCCCGCGATCGAGTATATCTCGGTCAAGATCTCCACCATTTACTCGCAGATCCAGCCGCTGGCCTTCGACCACGCGGTGGCGGCGCTGACCGAACGCCTGGCGCGGCTGTACCGCGCGGCCCGGGCGCATGCCTTCACACGCGCCGACGGCAGTCGGATTCCCAAATTCGTCAACCTGGACATGGAAGGCTACTCCGACCTGGGCATCACGGTGGCAGCCTTCCGGCAGACCCTTGCGCGCGATGCATTCGCGGATTTTTCCGCCGGCATCGTGCTGCAGGCTTATCTGCCCGATTCGTTCGCCATCCAGCAGGAGTTGAGCGCCTGGGCGCGCGAGCGTGTGGCGGCCGGCGGGGCGCCCATCAAAATCCGCATCGTCAAAGGCGCCAACCTGGCGCTGGAGCAGATCGAGGCGGCGCTCAACAACTGGCCGCCGGCGCCGTTCGACACCAAGCGCGATGTGGATGCGAACTACAAGCGCATGGTGCTCTTCGGGCTGCGCCCGGAAAATGCCGCGGCCGTGCACCTTGGAATTGCTTCGCACAACCTCTTCGACCTGGCGTTCGCCCGGCAGGCGGCCCTTGCGAACGGCGTGCAAGACAAGATCGTGTTCGAGATGCTGGAGGGCATGGCCGACCATGTGCGCCGCGCCCTGGCCGAGGAAGGGCTGCCGCTTCTGCTCTATGCTCCGGTGGCCGGCGAGAAGGAATTCCCCAATGCCATCGCCTACCTGATCCGGCGCATGGACGAGAATACCGGCCGGCACAATTTCCTGCGCCACATTCCGTTCCTCGAGACCAGCTCGGATGCATGGCGCAAGCTGGCCGAAGACTTCAGCCAGGCATGCGCGCATATGGACGCGCTGCCGAGCAGCCCGCACCGCACGCAGGACCGCGGAAGCGAAGTCTTCGCGGAACCGGCCGCTGCGCGCGGGACCGGGTTCCAGAACGAACCGGACACCGACTGGTCGCTGCCCCAAAACCGCGCCTGGGCCGAGGCCGTCCGCAGCCGCTGGCGCCGATCGCGGCAGGATGACGCCGCGGCCATTCCCGTGGTGGTGGGGGGCGAAGAAATCTCCGCCGCGCGTGAAGTCCTGGATATCCTCGATATCAACCAGCTGCCAGAGCGGGTTTGCGTGGCGCGCGTTCACCTGGCCGATGCACAGGACGTGGCGCGCGCGGTGGCGGTGGCCCGCAGCGACCCGGACGGCTGGCGCGGGCTGGGCCGGGCGGAACGCGAAGCGGTACTGGCCCGCGCGGCGCAGAACCTGCGGCGCGCCCGCGGCGACCTGATCGGCGCGGCGACGGCATCGACGGGCAAGGCCTTTGCCGAGGCCGATATCGAGGTGTCGGAGGCGGTCGATCTGGTCGAGTACTACCCGCGTTCGGCGCGCGGGTTCTTCGAGCGCGCGAATCTGCGCGCGGCCGGCAAAGGGGCCGGGGTGGTGGTGTCGCCCTGGAACTTTCCGATCGCCATTCCCTGCGGCGGCATCGCCGCGGCGCTGGCCGCGGGCAACACCGTGATCTTCAAGCCCGCTTCGGACGCGGTGCCGACCGCCTGGCTGCTGTGCCAGGCCTTCTGGCAGGCGGGCGTGGGCCGCAACAGCCTGCAGTTCGTGCCCTGCCGGGGCGGTGCCGAAGGACGCCGCCTGGTCACCGATCCGGGGGTCGATTTCGTGATCCTGACCGGGGGCACGGCCACCGCGCGCTCCATGCTCCGGGACCGTCCGGCGCTTTTCCTGGCGGCCGAAACCGGCGGCAAGAACGCCACGATCGTGACCGCCCTGGCCGACCGCGAGCAGGCGATCAAGAACGTGGTCCAGTCGGCCTTCGGCCATGCCGGCCAGAAATGTTCGGCCACGTCGCTGCTGATCCTCGAAAAAGAGGTCTACCGCGACCCTCGCTTCAAGCGCGACCTGACGGACGCCGCGGCCAGCTGGCCGGTGGGTTCGGCCTGGGACTTCCACAACCGCCTGACGCCGCTGATCCGGCCGCCGGAAGGGGCGCTGCTGCGCGCACTGACCACGCTCGAGCCCGGGGAATCGTGGGCCCTCGAACCCCACCGGGCCGGGGACAACCCGCACCTGTGGACGCCGGGGATCAAGTGGGACGTTGCGCCCGGTTCATTCACGCACATGACCGAATTGTTCGGACCGCTGCTGGCGGTGCTGGAGGCCGAAGACCTGGAAGAGGCCGTGGCCATCGCCAACAGCACCGGCTACGGCCTGACCGCGGGCCTGGAAAGCCTGGACGAACGCGAGATCGAGCGCTGGAAGCAGACCATCCGGGCCGGCAACCTCTACATCAACCGCGGCACGACCGGCGCCGTCACCCTGCGCCAGCCCTTCGGCGGCATGGGCAAATCGGCCGTGGGGCCGGCCGTCAAAACCGGTGGCCCCAACTACGTGGCCCAGTTCATGACCTTCGAGGAAACCGCCCCGCCTGCGGCCGGTCCGATTCCCCAGGCGCATCCGCTTCTCGCGCTGGCCCGGCGCTGGCGGCGCAAGTGCCAATGGGGACAGCTACCGAAGTGGCGCACGGACCTGGAAAAAGCGGTCCAGGCCGTGGAAAGTTACCTGTACCACGCCCAGACCGATTTCCTGCCCACGCACGACTGGTTCCACCTGCGCGGCCAGGACAACCTGCTGCGTCATCTGCCGGCGGGCACAGTGGCGGTCTGCGTGCAGGCCGACGACACCCTGTTCGAGGTCGCGGCGCGCATCGCGGCGGCCCGCATCGCCGGATGCCGCACCGTGCTGCACATGGCGCCGGCGTGTTCCGGGGCGGCCGCGGAATTTCTGGCCTCCCCCGAAGCCGAGCCGCTGTTGGACGGTGTCGAGGTGTGGCGGCTGAGCGATGCGGAGCTGGCCGGACGGATGCCTCAACTGGACCGCCTGCGCTACGCGGTGCCTCAAAGGGTGCCGGAGACGATCGACACGGCCGCGGCCGCCCTGGGAACCTATATCGCCCGCGATGCGGTCCTGATGGACGGCCGCGTCGAACTGCTGCACTACTTCCTGGGCCAGAGCATTTGCGACAGCTATCACCGCTACGGGAATCTGGGGCTGCGGGGGGATGGGTTGGTCGGTTAGCTGGTTGTTTGGTTTTTTGGTTTAGCTGGTTTTACTGGTTTGTTGGTTTAGCTGGTTTTACTGGTTTTTTGGTTTGGCTGGTTTTACTGGTTTGTTGGTTTAGCTGGTTTTACTGGTTTGTTGGTTTAACTGGTTTGTTGGTTTAACTGGTTTGTTGGTTAGGGTTGTTGCTCCTGAACCACTATTCACCAGGCAAAAAATCGCCACCCCTATACACCCGGAAACCCACCAACCTGCTAAACCTGTCAAACCAGTTAAACCAACCAACCAACAAACCGACCAACCCTTATCCCTTTCGCCCATTGAGCCGATCTGATAAACAAGGAGTTCGCGAAACCCGAGGATCTGCTCTGTGAAGAAATCTGCTACGCTCATCATCGTACTTGCTGTGCTTGCGGCCGTGGGTTGGCTGATTTACGGGCGCATCGCCGCCTCGCGTTCGGCGGGCGGCGGGCAGCGGTCGGAAGTGCCGCCGGTGGCGGTCGAACTTTCGCCGGTGCAGCAGGCTCCGATCCGCGAAATCGGTGAGTTCACCGGCTCACTGTATGCGTTCTCCGAGTTCGCCCTGGCGCCCAAGGTGGCCGGGCGCCTGGAAAAGATCCTGGTGCATATCGGCGACCCGGTCAAGGACGCGCAGCTGGTGGCGGTGCTGGATGCCGAGGAATACCGGCAGCAGGTCACCCAGGCCGAGGCCGAACTGGCCGTGGCGCGCGCCAACATCCTGGAGGTGCGCAGTACGCTGGAAAACGCCCGGCGCGAGTACGAGCGCACCGTCGAACTGCGCCAGAAGAAGATCGCCTCCGAGTCCCAGCGCGATGCGGCCGAATCCGAATACAACGCCCAGCAGGCCAAGCTGCAGGTGGTCCAGGCGCAGGTGGCCCAGAAAGAGGCGGCGCTGCGCATCGCGCAGGTCCGGCTGCAGTATACCCAGATCCGCGTGCCGCCCAACAGCGGCCACGACCGCGTGGTGGGCGAGCGCTTCGTGGACGAGGGCGCGCTGCTCTCGATCAACACGCCGATCGTTTCGATCCTGGATATCACGCGCATGATCGGGGTGATTCATGTCATCGAGCGCGATTATGCCCGCATCCGCACCGGGCTGGAAGTCAAGGTAACCACCGACGCGTATCCCGGCCGGATCTTCGAAGGCCGCGTCCTGCGCATCGCGCCCATGCTCAAGGAAAAATCCCGCGAGGCGCGCGTGGAGATCGAGATCGCCAATCCCGAGGCGGTCCTCAAGCCCGGTATGTTCGTCCGGGCGCGCATTCAATTCGCCGCATTCGATAACGCCACGGTGGTGCCGGCAGCCGCCGTTGTGCTGCGCGACGGCGCGCAGGGCGTTTTCGTGGCCGACCGGCAGGCCGGCACGGCCCGCTTCGTGCCCGTGACCGTGGGCGTACGGGAAGCCGGCCGCGTGCAGATCGTCTCTCCCGAACTCTCGGGTGAAGTGGTCACCCTGGGGATGCACCTGCTCGAAAACGGGGCGCCGATCATCGTGCCGGCAACGGGCGGATCGAACGGAGCGCCGCCTGCCCGACAGGCCCGCCTCGATCCGGCCGAACCGCCGACCGGCGGGGCTCAAAAAAAATGAATATCGCCGCTTTTTCCGTCCGCCGTCCAGTCCTGACCCTGATGGTCGCCCTGATCGTCATCATCGTGGGCGGGGTCTCCCTGGCCCGGCTGGCCATCGACCTCATGCCGGACATCACCAACCCGACGCTGAGCATTTCCACCACCTACGAAAACGCCAGCCCCGAAGAGATCGAAGAACTGGTCACCCGTCCGGTCGAGGAAGCCATGAGCGCCGTGCCCGGCGTCGAGGAGGTGACTTCCGTGTCGGCCGAAGGCGAGAGCAACGTGCGGGTCACCTTCACCTGGGGCACAGACCTGGATGCGGCTGCCAACGATATCCGCGACCGCCTGGACCGGGTCATCCCGCGCCTGCCCGAGGACGCCGAACGCCCGGTGCTGCGCAAGTTCGACCTGGCCTCTTTTCCCATCCTGATCCTGGGGGTCTACAGCGCGCTCGATCCGGTCCAGGTGCGCACGATCGTGGAGGACCAGATCAAGCACCGCATCGAGCGCGTCCCGGGCGTGGCCTCGCTGGACATCCGCGGCGGCCTCTCGCGCGAGATCCATGTGGACCTGGACGCCGCCAAGCTCAAGGCCCTGGATATCCCCGTCAACCAGATCCTGGCGCGCATCGAGGAAGAGAATATCAATCTGCCGGCCGGCACCATCGAACAGGGCCTGCTGGACGTGACCATCCGCACGCCGGGCATCTACACCAACCTGGACGAACTGCGCGATACCGTCGTCGCCGTGCGTGACGGGGTGCCCATCCAGCTCAAGGAGGTCTCCCGGGTGGTCGACCGCTGGCAGCGGGTCACGCGCGTGGTGCGCGTCAACGGCCAGCCCGGTCTGCGCCTGGCGGTCAACAAGCAGTCGGGCAAGAACACGGTGCAGGTGGCCGAGGGCGTGCTCAAGGAAATCGAACGCATCAACCGGGACCTGCGCGGCATCCATGTCATCTCGATCATCGATACCTCCAACTACATCAAGCGCTCGATCACCAATGTGGGCACCTCCATTCTGTACGGCGGCCTGCTGGCCGTGTTCGTGCTGCTGTTTTTTCTGCGCAACCTGCCCAGCACGATGGTGATCGCGACGGCCATTCCCGTTTCTGTGGTGGCGACTTTCGCCCTGATGTACTTCGGCGGCTTCACGCTCAACCTGATGACGCTGGGCGGCCTGGCTTTGGGCATCGGCATGCTGGTGGACAATGCGATCGTGGTGCTGGAGAATATCTACCGCCTGCGTGAAAGCGGTCAGTCCCGGACGATGGCCGCCATCAACGGAACCCACGAAGTGACGGCCGCCGTGATCGCCAGCACCCTGACCACGCTGATCGTTTTTTTGCCGCTGGTGTTCGCCCAGGGCATGTCGGGCATCATGTTCCAGCAGCTGGCCTATGTGGTGAGCTTCTCCCTGACCTGCTCGCTGCTGGCCGCCTTGACGCTGGTGCCCATGCTGGCTTCGCACGTGCGGACCACCGGCGCCGGCAGCGGACGCCTGGCGGCCTCGCCGGTGGGCGTTGTGTTCCGAATCAGCGACCGGTTTTTTACGGCCCTCGAGAACCGCTACCGTTTCGTTCTGCAGTGGGCGCTCGGACACCGTCTGGTGACGCTGTCGGCCGCGTTCCTGTTGCTGGCGGGCAGCCTGGCGTTGATTCCGCTGGTCGGCGTCGAATTGATGCCGGCCACGGACGAGAGCGAGGTGCGCGTGAACGCCGAATTGGCGGTCGGCACGCGCCTCGATGTGGTCGACCGTGCGTTTCAGGAAATCGAAGCCGTCGTGATGCAGGCGGTGCCCGAGATCGAGAACACGGTTTCGTTCATCGGCGGGTCGAGCTGGCAGGCGCGCGGCGGAAACGGTGGCGAAATGCGCATCGCCCTCACGCCGGTGACCCGGCGCACCCGCTCCAGTGAAGAAATCGCCCAGGACCTGCGCAAGAAATTGACCGGCCTGCCGGGCGTCAAAATCCGCACCCGGGCGGGGCAGGGATTGTTCATTCTGCGCATGGGGGCGCAGGGCAGCGACCGTATCACCCTGGACGTGCGCGGGTTCGATATCGAGGTCGCGGACGCACTGGCCAGGCGTGTCGAGGCGATGATGGCCAAGGTTCCCGGCATCACCGACACCAAGGTGAGCCGGGACACCGGTACCCCGGAAACTTTGATTATGGTGGACCGCCAGAAGGCGGCTGACATGAAGCTGACCGTGTCGATGATCGCCAACACACTGCAGACCGTGCTTTCCGGCACCTCAGCCGGCGAATACCGCGACCGCGGCGATGAATACCGTATTCTGGTCAAAATGGAAGAAGCCGAAAAGCAGAGCATGCAGGAGATCCTCGATCTGCCGCTGATCAATACCGAAGGCGACCGCGTGGTGCTGCGCAACGTGGTCAACAGCAAACCGCGCAGCGGCCCGGTGTTGATCCAGCGCAAGGACCAGGAGCGGGTCGTCTATGTGACCGCCGATTACAGTGGGCGCGATCTGGGCGCCGTGCTGGCCGATATCCAAAAGGGATTGGCCGAGATCCCGGTTCCGGCCGATTTCAACGTCCTCCTGAGCGGCGATTACGAAGAGCAGCAGAAGTCGTTCCGCGAACTGCTGCTCAGTTTCGTGCTGGCCCTGGTCCTGGTCTACATGGTGATGGCATCGCTGTACGAGTCTCTGCGCGATCCGTTCGTGGTCATGTTTGCGGTGCCGTTTGCCGCCATCGGCGTTGTGCTGATGCTTCTGATCACGCACACGACTTTCAACATCCAGTCCTACATCGGATGCATCATGCTGGGCGGCATCGTGGTCAACAATGCCATTCTGCTGGTGGACCACACGAACCTGCTGCGCCGCCGCGACGGCCTGCCGATGATGGAAGCGATCGCGGAAGCCGGCCGGCGCCGGCTGCGGCCGATTCTGATGACCGCATCCACCACGATCCTGGCCATGGTCCCGCTGGCGCTCGGCATCGGCGAGGGCGGCGAGGCCCAGGCACCCATGGCGCGGGCGATCGTCGGCGGTCTGCTCAGTTCCACCCTCATCACGCTGATTGTCGTACCGACCCTGTATTCGTTGATTGCCGCCCGCCGCGGCAGCCGCGACATGCCGGCGGACGAGGAGCGGGAATGAAGGACGAGGATTTGCGCAAACATGGCGACACGCTTCGCAGCGCCGCCGGTGTCCGCAGGGTGATCCGCCGGGCGGTCTTGTGCGTGCTGGCCCTTACGCTTCTGCTGGGGCCGGTCGGATCGACGCCGGTCGCAGCCGAGCCGCCGGCTGAACCAAACCGCGCTTCGCCCGCCGAAGATCGAGCAGGAGAACCCAGGGGCGAAGAGTTGGCCCTCACGCTGACCGAGGCGGTTCTGATGGCGCTTTCAAACAACCGCTCGCTGTCGGTGCAGCGGCTGGAACCGGGCATCCAGCGTACGTTCGAAGCCGAAGCCCGGGAGCAATTCGATCCGTTCCTGTCGGCGGAAGCGGTTGTGCAGCGCCAGGTCGGCGAACGCCAGGCGGACGCGGTCGGATCGGTGAATCTGATCCGCAACGACGACCAGGGCTTCATCGCCCTGGAGAATTTCTTCCCAACCGGAACGCGTGTCGCCCTGGAAGCTTCGACGGCGCGAAGCGACAGCAATCAGTTCGACCGCGAGCTGGTCGTGAGCCGCATCGGCATTGCAGTCGACCAGGCCCTGCTGCGCGGCTTCGGTCCGGCCGTCAACCTGGCCGAGCTGCGCCGGGCGCGCCTGCAGACCGAGATCAGCATTTACGAGCTGCGCGGCTTCAGCGAAGCCCTGATCGCGGAAGTGGAAAACGCCTATTGGGATCTCGCCCTTGCCCTGCGGCAGGTGACGATCGTTCAGGAGTCGCTCGAAGTGGCCCGCCAGCAGCTTGCCGAAACCGAAGTCATGATCGCGGTGGGCACATTGCCGGAGTCCGAGCTCGCCGCCGTTCAGGCCCAGGTGGCGGTGCAGCAGCAGGCACTCATCGAGGTGAACAGCCAGACCTCCGCGGAGAGACTGCGCCTGCTGCGGCTGCTCAATCCGCCCGGCGAAAACTTCTGGGAGCGCACGATCGTGCTGCTTCGCCCGCCGTCGGTTCCCGACGTCACGCTTGCCCCGGCGGACGAACATACCGCTACGGCGCTGCGCATGCGTTCGGAACTCAAGCAGGCCGCGCTCGAAATCCAGCAGGGCGAATTGACGGTCGTTCAGACCCGCAACGGCCTGCTGCCGCGTCTCGATCTCTTTGTGGGCCTCGGCCGAAGCGGTTATGCCGATTCCTTCCGCGGCTCCGTGGACGACTTCTCCGCAGAGAACTACGATACACTGGTCGGCCTGCGCCTCGAGCTGCCTGTTCTGAACCGCGCCGCCAAGGCCCGCCATCAGAGAGCCTTGACGACCGTGGAGCAATCCGAGCGCGCACTCGCCAATTTACGCCAGCTGGTCGAATGGGATGTGCGCCGCGCACTGCTGGAAGTCAACCGCAGCCGTCGGCAGATCGCCGCCAGCACGGCCACGCGCGTGTTCCGCGAGGAAAACCTGCGGGTCGAAACGGAGAAGTTCAGGGTGGGACGCTCCACCAACTTCCAGGTGGCCCAGGCCCAGCGCGACCTGACGGTCAGCCGCCTCGAAGAGGTGCGTGCCGTGGTGGCCTACCTGCAGGCCCTGACCGATTTATACCGTCTGGAAGGCACGCTGCTGGAGCGCTGGGGGGTCGGGTTGCCGGACGCCTGATCCGGAGCGGCGTGCAACAGAGTTTTCCCGTACTTCGGGGAGAAAGGCATCCAGGCCAACCCGCCAACCCACAAACCCAAACCATCAATCCTTTTTTTCCACCGGGAATCGGGCCTCGAACCATTCCCGCCAGCCGCCCTTCAACACCAGGATGTTGCGAAAGCCGTCGGCGATCATCAAGCGTGCCAGACCGGCACTGGTGGCTTCGTCCGGTCAGGCGCAGTACAGGACCAGGCGCTCGCCGCGCGGAAAGCGTCCAGCCCAGGCGGGGTAATTGCGGGGATCGGCGTGAACCGCTCCGGGGATCTTGAATTCCGAGGATTCCCAGTCGTTTGCAAGGCGCACATCCAGGATGGTGGTGTCCGGACGGTTCAGCATGGTCCTGAGATCCTCCTTGGTGATCAAGGGGGCGTCGCCGGCGGCATGCAGAAGAGCGACCGGCAGGGCGAGAACGGCCGCCGCCAGCAGGAGTGCGGACCGCAAAAATGTCTTCATCACGAATTCCTTCGTTGGGACGCGATCGTTCCGGGGAGCCGATCCGCTTCCCGCCCGGCCGCGATTCGATCCATGTAAAAAGATGCGGATATCTGAAATGCTCAATTCATTTATATTGCCTTTGCGCACCGGTGTGCCGGGGTATCTGGGCACACCTGAACCGTGCCATCGGACCAGGCTGGAACGTTTCAGATAACCATAAGAGAGAATAACGCCGACCGCAGAGAAGGCAATCGTCACGGATGGGTGCGGATGGTCGGGTATGGGTTTACTTGACGAAGAACAATCCGACGCCGATGACGCTGATGACGGCGCCGGCGATCTCGCGGCGGGTGACCTTTTGTTTGAAAATCAACACCGCCGGGGCGATGATCAGAATCGGAATGGTCGAAATGATGGTGGCGGCGATTCCCGTGGCCGTGAATTTGACGGCGTAGAGCGACAACGAGACCCCCAGAAAAGGGCCGAAGAACGAACCGATAGTGATCCCGGTCATTCCCCGCGAATCTTTCAAGGCCAGCAGGGTGTGCTTGAATTTTCCCATCACGAGCACGATCAGGCTGAACCCGGCGATACCGGTCACGATGCGGATCTGGGTGGCGGCGAAGGCATCGTAGCCGGCCATGCCCAGTTTGCTCAGGATCAAACCGAAGGCCTGTCCGCCGGCGCCGCCCAGGGCGAGCAAAAAACCCTTCAAGGGCATGTTGAGCCGCAGCTTCTGGCCGGTGGGATTGCGCGCGATGGTGGCCAGCAGGATGCCGGAAAAGGTGATCGCGATCCCGACGATGCTGAGTACGCTGAGGTGCTCGTCCAGCCACAGCCATCCGGCCACGGCGGTGATGGGCGGCGCCAGGGTCATGATGAGCATGGCCATTCGCGAGCCGATGATCGTGTACGATTCGAACAGGAAAAGATCGCCCAACACGAACCCCACCAGGCCCGAGAGGCTGAGCCAGATCCACTGATGGGCCATGGCGTCGGTGGGCAACGGAAGTCCGCGGAAGATCCAGGAATAGATCGTCAGGAAGATCATGGCCAGGATCAGGCGGATCAGGTTGACGGAAACGGAGCCGACCCGTCTGCTGGCCGATTCGAACGCCAGGGCGGTGATGGTCCAGAAAACGGCCACGGTGAGTGCGGAAAATTCGCCGGTCAGTGAGTGCATGGTTATCGGTTAAAGGGTTAATCGGTTAATGGGTTGATGGGTTGAATGGGTTTTAGCAGGTTTAACTGGTTTAACAGGTTCGTTGATGGTTTCGGTCGGTTTTGAGGCCGTCGGGGTCAAGGGCGCCTGCGTATTTTCTGGAATCAGCATCGATCGATCGCCGGTCCTCCAACCTGTTAAACCTTTTAAACCGACCAACCCGCTCCTTAAACCGACCAACCCGCTCGCCAGGGCGATGCCGGCGGTGACCAGGAGAACGGCCGATACGATATGCCCCGTGACGGGCTCCTCGAGCAGCAGGGCGCCGGCCGCCACGCCCGATACCGGCATGATGAAGACGAAGCAGTGCAGGGTCGACGCGCCGTAGCGTTTGAGCAGGGTGGTCCAGGCCAGGTAGCCGAACGAAGCGCTGAGCAGAATCTGGTAGAGCATCGATCCGAGTATCGCGGCATCCAGGTGGTGAAACAGGGTGCCGTCCCACAGCCAGCCGACGGTGAAAAAGACCGGCGTGGCGCACAGCATGGGATAGATCACCAGGTGCAGGGGCGTGAATCGGTCGATGATCACCTTGGTGTAAACGGCGCTGGCGGCCCAGACCACGGTGGCGGCCAAAATGTAGAAGTCCCCCTGGCGGATTCCTGAGCCGATGGCCTTCGGGTCGCCCAGGACGAGCCAAACACCGGCGAAGCCGAGCAGCATGCCGATGAGTTTGGTCCCGTTGATGCGATCGCCGGGCAGGAAGAAATGGGCGAAGATCAGGACGAAGAAGGGGACCCCGTTGATCAGCAGGGCGCCCCGCGAGGCATAGGTCAGGCTGACGCCCAGGTAGAACAAGCCGATCTGCACGATGAAAAGCAGGCAGACCGCGGCGAGCGGCAGCAACTGCCCGCGCGCGACCGAAAGCCGCTGCCCGGTCGCGTAGGCCCATATCAGCATGACCGCCGCCGCCAGAGCGTAGCGCAAACCGGCGGCGGTGAACTTCCCCAGGCCGGCGAGGCTCATTTTTATCGCCGCGGTATTGGCGCCGAAGATCACACACAAGAGTGCCGGCAGCAGGGCGGCCCCGACCGTGAGACTCGGGTTGCGCGGATCAGGCATGGATGATTCCGTCGAGGAGGAGGTCGATAAAGTGGGCGGCATCACGGGCGACCCAATGAACGCCGCAGCGCCGGGCGAGGTCCGGGTCGCAGGCAAATGCGGGGCCGCCGGCCACCAGGACCGTTCCGGCCGGCAGGTGCCCGCCGATGCGGGCCAGATCGTCTTCCGTATCGAGCTGCAATACCGTCAGTCCGAGGAGCATGGGGCGCTGCCCGCGGCAGGCCGCGATAATGAGTTCCGGGGTCAGCAGCAGGCCGAGGTGCGCAACCCGCAATCCGGCAACCTCGGCCACGGGCCGGATCATGGCAAGCCCCTGGCCCAATCCGTCGTCCAGTGTTGCGGTCAGCATGAGCGGCGGCTCGGGCCACAGTCCATGAATGCCCTGAGCGGCCTTCCAGCCGTTCAACTCGGCCAGTGCGCTTTCCAAAGCTTGCCGCGACGGTATGCCGCTGTTGCGCCAGGAGCCGCTCAGGCCGCGCAGTTTGCGCCGGAACGCTTCGTCGGCAGTGCTCCCGGCCGATGTCATTTTTTATACCACGTGCCGTTCTGATCCTGCAGCGATTCACCGGGTTCGGCTTTTTCGGCGATCTGCAATGCGCGGCGCTTGCCCACCAGGTCCGCCGTGGTACCGGTTTTTTGGGCAATGCCGGCATAGACCGCACGGCGGTCCTGGTTCTCCGCGTTGACCACATCTTCCCTTTCGCGCTTGCCCCCCAGGAATTCAAGGTAGCCCTGGTTGTTTTCTCCCACAATGCCGCGGGCTTTAAGATCGACGATTACGGGAAGGCGTTCTTTCATTCGGTCTTTAACGCCGTCCTGCGCCCAGGCCAGGCCGGTGGCGCACAGGAACCCGGCGACGATGACGGCGATCACGATTCTGCACTGTCGAAACATGCGCATACTCCTCATTCGGTATCCCCCGTGGAGTTTTTATTCTAGGGTTGGATTTTTTCTTCGGCCCGATCCAGGTCACTGAAAAAATCGTCCAGTGCGCGGTCCACCTTGACATTGACGTCGATGGTGATGTGCATGGGCGCCACTTCGACCCGGTGAACGGTCTCGACTTTATGCTGCGTCTGGCAGCCCAGCAGAGTCAATGCAACCGCCGCGAGAACGCAGGACTGCAACTTGATCATAACGGCTCCTTATTCATGCGGAAAATCTTGGACGGTCCGGCGAAGTGGTCTCCATGCAGTGTTCGGATCATCTTCATCGCGTTTTCAAAAGTTCCCGGTAATTCAAGATCTCGTTGATCGGACTGCGGAAATTCAGATCGATGTCGATGCCCTGGAACTCGGCCCGGCCCTCGCCCTGGACCCTTTTGAGACGGCCGAGTTCCTGGTCGTAGGCGAAGGGCAGCAGCCGATTTGGTTTTCCGTCCAGCTGCAGCCGCATGACCAGAATCTCTTCCCGGCTTTCCAGCCGCAGGTCGATGCTGCGGTATGTATAGTCTTTCAGCGCTTCCATGGCAATATCCAACTGGGTGTGCTGGGGCGTCTCGGCAGGCAGCGTGGCGAGCAGATCCTGCGTGCCCTGCATTTCTTTCAGCCGGATGACACCCGTTTGTCCGGGCGGAGACGACAGCGAGCCTTTGCCGAAGGACAGTTCGCCGTCTTTCCAGCGGATCGGGATGCGGCCGCGCAGCGTGCCCTGGCCGCTGCCTTCGGCAAGGTCGAGCTGTTCGAGGAGCATGGCCAGGTTCAAGTCGCGGGCCGTGAACACCGCCGCGACGGCGGGCATGTCCGGGTCCAGCTCGATCGGGCCGCTTTCGAGTCTGCCGCCGCACCAGTCGAGACCGGCCTTCTCGATCAGCAGGCGCTGCGGGGGCGCGATCCGATACTTCACTTCCAGCGCCGTCGCTTCGATCTTGCCGAACCGTATGTGCCCCGCCTGCAGGCTCTGGCCGGCTGGCGAACGCAGCGCGATCAGGTCATCGAGCTGCAGCCGGCCTTGGATCGCTGTAACATCCAGGCCGCGGTCGGCGTCGCGCAGCACGCCTTCATCGATTTGGATATCGGCTCCGGTTTGCGGTCCGTCTGCACCCCAGCGCACACGGCTTTTTGCCTGGAAGCGGCCCCCCAGGGACAGTCCAGCCGCCGCAGGCGCAAAACGGCCAAGGTCGACGGGCGCCGGCGGCCGATACTGCGGAAGATCGATTTCAGCTTGCGCTCCGGCGTCATCCGCAGTTCCTTTGATGAGGACGCGCAGGCCGGGAAAAAGTTGACTGGCGTGGGTCAGGTCGAAACGCAGGCCCCGGCCGGACTGCTGCACAAGGCCGGAGAGCCCGCCCAGTTCATGTTTTTGCACGCCGATGCGGCCGATGTCCAGCCTTCCGGC
>JAEYRZ010000008.1 GCA_023435265.1 Pseudomonadota bacterium | reverse complement strand
CGGCCAACATCGTTTCGGTGGGCATGGCCAAACGCTTCCACACCGAGATCACCTTCATCGAATTCATGAAGTCGAGCGCGCTGCTGACCCTGCTCACGCTGGTGCTCGCTTCGGTCTACCTGGTGCTGCGCTTGTGGTTTGTCCTGTGACATCGTGTTAAGCGAGGATACAATGCAAGAAAAAGATAAAGCGATTTTGTGCAGCCTGATCCGCGACCACGAAGACCTGGTGGGCTCCTCGCGCACCGCGATGCTCTCCCTGCAGTCGTTCATCTCCTCGATCCGCCAGTTGAAGTGTCCGTCGAGCGAAATGCGGGGGCAGTACCTGGAGTTGGCCGAGGCGATCAAGAACACGCGCCCCAAGATCATCCCGCTGATTCACCTGATCGAAGAATTCGAATCCGAAATGGAACCGCATTTCGGCGCGGACGAGGCCACTGTGCGTGAAAAGGCGATCGAGATCCTGCAGGCCAAGCACGACATGATCAAAAGCAAAGTGGGCAAAATCATCGAGCACGGCATGAACGTCATCGAAACCGGGGACGTGATCATCGTGCACACGGCGAGCACCGATGTCATGCGCATGCTCGCGATGGCGCGCCAGGTGATGGAGAAGGACATCAAGGTGATCGTGCTCAAGCAGGATTTCGTAAAAACACGGCAGTTGATCAGCACCCTGCAGCAGGCCCGGGTGGAGATGGAAACGATTCCCGAATTTTCCCTGAGCCACTATGTGAGTGAAGCCAACAAGATGTTCATCGGCGCGCTGTCGGTGACCCATGACAAGAAGATCGTCTCGGCCGTGGGAACGGCCAACATCGCCAGCTTGTGCCATTTTCACCAGGTGCCGATCTATCTTTTCGCCAACACCCTCAAGTTCTCGCACAAACCTTCCGAGGACCAGCGCATTCATGAAAAGAAACTGACCCGGGAGGAGGAGAGCTTCAGCTATGAATTGACCACCTTCAGCCACGATATGGTGGACTTGTCCATGGTCGATTACCTCGTCACCGAGGACGGCGTCCTCTCCAAAATGCAGATCGACGACTATGTGAACCGCAACGCGCGTTGATCCATTTCAGCCTCGACGCATGAAGGGGCGGCGCCTGTTTCCAGGGCCGCCCTTCATGCTTTGCGGACCTTCAAACCGACCGGAACGTCAGGCTTCCGCCGGACACTTCGGCCCTCAATCGATCGCCCTCGCGGATGGCGCCCTTCAAAATTTCGACTGCCAGTGGGTTTTCGATAAATTGCTGGATGGCGCGCCGCAAAGGCCTTGCGCCGTAAACCGGATCGTAACCTTTCTCCATGAGCAGCCGCCGGGCCTGCGGCGAGAGTTCCAGGGAGATCTTGCGATCGGCCAGGCGCCGGGCCAGGCGCTTCATCTGAATATCCACTATGGCGCCGATCTGCTCCTGATCGAGATTCAGGAAGATGATGATATCGTCGATGCGGTTGAGGAACTCGGGTTTGAATTGCGCGCGCAGCACTTCGGTGACGCGGCGCTCCATCTCGGCGCGCCGTTCGGCGCCCAGCTCCTGGATGATATGACTGCCCACATTCGAGGTCATGATCACGATGGTGTTCTTGAAATCGACCGTCTTTCCATGCCCGTCCGTCAGGCGTCCGTCGTCGAGGATCTGCAGCAGCACGTTGAAGACGTCGGGATGAGCCTTTTCGATTTCGTCGAACAGCACCACCGAGTACGGCCTGCGCCGCACGGCTTCGGTGAGATAGCCGCCCTCTTCATAACCCACGTAGCCCGGGGGGGCGCCGATCAGGCGCGCCACGGCATGCTTTTCCATGTACTCGGACATGTCCACCCGCACGATTGCCTGCTCGTTGTCGAAAATGAATTCGGCCAGCGCCTTGGCCAGTTCGGTTTTGCCCACGCCGGTCGGGCCCATGAAGATGAACGAACCGATCGGCCGGTTGGGGTCCTGCAGGCCCGACCGCGCCCGCCGCACGGCATCCGAAACGGCCCGCACGGCCGCCTCCTGGCCGATCACGCGCAGGCCCAGGCGATCCTCCATATGGGCCAGCTTGTCACGCTCGCTTTCGAGCATCCGGCTCACCGGAATGCCGGTCCAACGTGACACCACCTCGGCGATGTCTTCGTCGTCAACCTCTTCTTTGAGCATCTTGCGTTGGTTCTGCAGCGCCTTGAGTTCGTCGCGGGCCTGTTCGAGCTGCCTGCCGAGTTCGATGGACCGGCCATAGCGCAGTTCCGCAACCCGCGCCAGATCGCCTTCCCGCTCGGCCTTCTGCTGCGCCATTGCGACCTGTTCCTGCTCCTCCTTGATCTTTCGGATGACGGCGATGAGCCTTTTTTCATTTTCCCAGTGGCCCTTCATGCCCGCCATGTCGGCGCGCATCGCCTCAAGGTCGTTTTCCAGTTTTTCGAGCCGTTCGCGCGCAGCGGGATCGGTTTCCTTTTTCAGGGCCTGGCGCTCGATTTCGGCCTGGGTGATCCGGCGCTGCACCTCGTCGATCTCCACTGGCATGCTGTCGATCTCGATGCGCAGCTTTGAGGCGCATTCATCGACCAGATCGATCGCCTTGTCGGGCAGAAAACGATCCGCGATGTAGCGGTCCGAGAGGGTGGCCGCCGCCACGATGGCCGAATCCTTGATGCGCACGCCGTGGTGCACCTCGTATTTGTCCTTGAGGCCGCGCAGGATGGAGATGGTGTCCTCGACCGACGGTTCGGTCACCAGCACCGGCTGGAAGCGCCGCTCCAGGGCGGCATCCTTTTCGATGTGTTTGCGGTATTCATTGATCGTCGTGGCCCCCACACAGCGCAGCGTTCCGCGGGCCAGGGCCGGCTTGAGCATATTGGATGCGTCCATGGCGCCTTCGGCCGCGCCGGCCCCCACCAGCGTATGCAGTTCGTCGATGAACATGATGACTTCGCCCTCGGCCTTTTCAACCTCTTTGAGCACTGCTTTCAGGCGGTCTTCGAATTCGCCGCGGTACTTGGCGCCGGCAATCAGGGCACCCATATCCAAAGCCACAAGGCGCCGGTTTTTCAGGCTCTCGGAGACATCTCCGGCCACGATGCGCTGGGCCAGTCCCTCCACGATGGCGGTCTTGCCCACTCCCGGTTCCCCGATCAGCACCGGATTGTTCTTGGTTCGGCGGGAGAGCACCTGCACGATGCGCCGGATTTCATCGTCGCGGCCGATCACCGGATCGAGCTTACCCAGGCGCGCCAATTCGGTCAGATCGCGGCTGAATTTTTCGAGCGCCTGATATTTTTCTTCCGGGTTGGGATCGGTGATGCGCTGCGACCCGCGGATTTCCATCAACACTTTGAGCAGCGCATCGCGCGAAATGCCGTTCTGTCGTAAAATACGGTGCGCTTCGCCGCCTTTTTCCTCGACGAGCGCGAGCAGGATGTGTTCGATGCTGACATACTCATCCTTCATATGGGCGGCTTCACCGAACGCCCCATCGAGAACGGCTTTGGTGCGGGCTGAAAGATACACTTCGACCGACCCGCTCACCCGGGGCAGGCGCTCGAGAGCGGCCGCAGCTTCACGCAGGACCGTCTCCGCAGAGGCTCCGAGTTTGCTGAAAATGGCCCTCGCGACGCCTTCTTTTTCGGCAAGCATGGCCACCAGCAGGTGCTCGGGTTCGATCTGCTGATTTTGGCGGCCGGATGCCAAATTTTGGGCGCTTTGAACCAGTTCCTGAGATTTTATGGTGAGTTTGTCGAACCGCATCCTTCCTCCTTGAATCACGTCTTTTTCAATCTGTCGGGACCTATAATAAGGATCATCGATTCCGCCAAGCCGGCCTGGTCTGAATTTTGCATCGAAAATAAACACAGGCCGAATGATGTCAAACTTTATAGAAACGCACGCTCGCGGCGCAACCGAACGGACCCACAGGGGTCCGCTGCTTGTGTTCAGATCCGGTTTGGGACAGTTATCGCACCAGGCAGAGGCGCCGCCGGCATAAGGCTCGCGACCTCAAGCCAGAGGAAGAATGCGGCGGAGCGTCGATTCGGCGCATCAAAAAGATCGTTCCTGCATGACGAGGCACTTACTTTTCAAGCTTGGGTTGTGGGCCGTTCCGGCGATTGTGCTGGCTGTCGCCCTGCCCCTGCGTCTTGAGACAGTTGCGGAGCGGGATATATCCCTGCGCTGTGTCCAGGCCGTGACCGCCGCGGCGGCCGCCCCGGCGCATGACCCGGTACCGCCCGGCTCCTGGGTTGAACGCATGAAGAACTGGGTGGCGCGGCAAGGGGTCTCCGCCGAGGCGTTTAAACTATACGCGACCTGGGTGATTGGCGCCCCGGCGCTGGTCATCGCCGTGATCCTGCTCCTGCTCCTGCGCCCGTTGCACCGCAAACCGCTGCAACGGGCGGTTTCCCGGGCGGTGCGCCGGGTTCCCGAAAAGCGCGAGAGCCGCGGCCAGCCCTGCCGAACGGCATTTTCGGCCGATAGCATGCAGGGACTCACCGACAAGCAGCGTATCCTGCGGTTCTTTTTTCAATTATTCAAAAACCAGATCGGAGCGGATCCCAATTCGCCCAGCGAACTGTTCCTCGTGGAAACCCGCGCTACATGCCCCAACGAAACTTACGAAATGCGTATCCTCCAAGGCGGCGAGTGGACCATGCGCCGCATGTCCATCGGTCTTTTGGGCCAGGGCGGCGGCAGCCGCAGCCGCTGTTTCTATGTTATCTATGATTCGCACATGGTGATCAAAATCCCGGCGGCCCCCATAACCGGGTTTACGGCCTACAACCGCCAGATCGGCGCGGAAAACGCGATCGTTGCGCGCCTCGCGCCGCGTGAGTGCATCGTACCGCGCGTGTCGGTGATCCTCAAAAATGTCTACACGCTCCCGGATTGCGAAAATCAGCCGGCCGACCTTCTGGAAAAGAAGTATAAGCATGACCTGGAAGTCAACCCCTTTCTGCAAGAGTATTTGAAGATCGGGCCTTCATTCGCTTTTTTCATGGATCTGGCCAAACATTTCTTCCTGAGCCGCACTCTGGACGAGCTGCACCGCGTCGATGTCGATCTGGCGGAGGAAGCCCTGCAGCATCCCGAACTGCTCTGGGACCACGATGGTTTCGTTTCCCGCTACGGCGAAGAGACGGCGGGCGTGTGCCAGGCCATCCAGGAAGTCTTCTGCCGTGCCGAGAAGGATCTCCAGGCCTTGATGGCCGCCGCCAGGATCACCGAAGATGTGCCGCTTTTCCGGCTCAAAAAATGGTTTCTGCTCCACCTGGCGGGGAAAAAGATAGAAGGCGGTTCGGAAGAAATACCGGCCCCCCTGATCGAAAGAATCAACTACTGCCTGGCAGGCGTAATCAAGCAGGCGCGGCCCAAAGTGCAGCGCTACCGCGACGCCCTCGAGCGCTATGTTCAGGAAACGCGCTTTTCACGCCAGCGCACGATGCTGGAGAACCTGGCCGCCAACACGCTGGATCTTCTGGCCTGGCTTGCGGCAAGAGGTCTCGCGCTGCGCGACCTCAAGCCTGAAAACCTTTTCGTGGCCGGCAATCCGGATGAATACCCCTATTTTCTGAATGATCCGCAGAAGTTTTCAATCGGGCTGATCGATGTGGAAACTGCGGTGCCGATCCATTCCTCCGAAACCGATAAAATTCCCCAGCCGCAACTGGCCGGAACCCCGCTCTACGCCACACCGGCCCACTTGCTCTCCAACTCCGTGCTGACCGAAATCTACAAGGATGTTCGAACCGCTCTGCACCTGCAGGACTGGTACGCCGCAATCGCGATCGTCTTCAAAATATTCACGGGGAAGCACCTTTTCGTTCAGACCGCGCGGGTCTTTCCCGAAATCATCAATCGTCTCAAGCTCCTGGATCCGGCCGGTCCGGAGCTCGAAACGGATGTCGCCGCCATCGGCCGCATCTTCTGGAACAGCGCCACGGCCGAATTCCAGGATGCCCTCTCGCGGCACGAGGTCGTATTGACCCGCGTCGATGTACAGGTACCTGCGGATCTGGTGCCTGAAATCATCAAAACGCTGCACCACGACAGCCGGCGCATCATGAACAGCCTTCGCCGGGCGGTCGCCGATCAGACGTTCTTCACGAGCGAAGAAAAGCGGCGTTTCCTTCTCGATGCCTCCGCGGACAAAATCGGCCAGATGAAAAGCCGGCTGGACCACGAATCTTCAGAGCGCGGGGAGCCTCGGGCGCAGCGTGAAGCGGCCCGGAACTTCTTCAGGCAACTGGAGCGCCTGAAAACGCTTCATGAACGCAAATTGGAGGCGGCCGCCATCCTGAAATCTTCGGCGGCGCCTATTGCCGCCGATCAACTGCTGGAATCGATGTTCCAGCACGTCTTCAATTTTATGTACCTGCCGTCATGGCCGGCCCTGAAGCCTTCCATCAAACGTGGAATGTCCAATCTGCCGGCCGACATCGCCACCTACCAGGCCACCCTCTGAACAGGCGCTCTTTCCGCGTAACCCGATCGGCCGGTTTCGGAATCGGGATCGCAATCGGTATCGATATCCAATTCGACGGAGATCCCGATTGATACCGATTCCGACCCCGAAATGAAATCTTGCGATGCTTATGAATGTATGTACTAAGGCAAACGTGCCTGGCCATTCGGATCGGCATTTTAAAGGCGCCGGGGCAGGATATACCGCTCGAGCTGATCGGGATCGATTTCCGTCTCGGATACGGCTTTGTGGCGCACCGAAATGCCGGCCCGGTGGATGGATTGCGGATCGCCGCTGATCAGCGGATGCCATTCCGGCAGCGGTTTGCCCTGTGCGATCAAGCGGTATGCACAGGTTTTCGGCAACCAGCTCATGCCCGGGATGCGTGCCGGCTTGAGTTCCAGGCATTCGCGTACCAGTCGGCGGCGCTCCGGGTACGCGGTGCAGCGGCAGGTTTCCAGGTCCAGCAGTCGGCAGGCAACGCTGGTGTAATCGACCTTGGCGGTGGTGGGGTGCTTGAGCTTCTGCAGGCAGCAGCGCCCGCAGCCGTCACATAAGGCTTCCCACTGGGCCGGGGTCAACTGATCGAGGCGTCTATCTTCCCAGAACGGTTTCATCATCACCCGCAGGAGCTATCAGAAGCGATCGTTCCAATCAACACCCGCGGTGTCCTGCGCTTGCGACCGGTCAAGAGGTTTTTATTTGAATCCCGCGCCCGGCTCCTGTTATGCATCTCTCAGCCGTACGGATTTCGACCTTTGCGGTCCTGCCGATCCTTTTTCACCCGGGTCGTTCGGGCCGGTGCTTTGCTTTGACAGGTCCGCCGGCCGCGCTTAGATTGCATTCAACCCAAACGGACGATCCCGCATGACCCTTCGACACCCCAAGCGTAGCCTGTTGAAGCTTGTCGGTGCGGGGTGCGTTGCGCTCCTCTGTTGCATTGTTGCGCCGGCGCAGGCCGCCGTGTACCATGAGCTGACCATCCAGCTGGATCTCGGCGGAGGTCTTCTGACCGGGATCGACCGGTTGCGCCTGACACCCCCCGACGGTCTCGAACCACTGATCTTCAGCCTCTCGGGACGGGCCCGGATCCAGACGGTCCGCCTGGACGGCCGCCCGGTCCCCTACCACTTCGATACCGATGCCGACCGGCTGCGCATCGATACTGCCGCCGACTGGCGCGAGCATCTGTTGGAGATTCATTACAGCTGCCGTTTCGATGACCCGCTGCCCGAATCGACGCTCAACACCGACAATCCTGGATACGGGGTGAACGGAACCATATCCTCGAACGGCGTTTTCATCCTGGCCGGTGCACGCTGGTACCCTCAGTCCGCCGGTGACCGCAGCATCCGGCTTGCCGTGGAGGCCCCACGGGGATTTCCGGCCGTAACCTCGGGCGATCTGATCGAGCACCGCGACCTGCCGCAAAGCACCCTCTCGCGCTGGCACTGCGAACCGGTGGTTGAAGCGCTGAGCCTTGTGGCCGGGCCCTTCGTTCACCGAGTCCTTCCGCTGGACAGGATCGGGGCGACCGCAACCTACTTCACCGCGCAGCGGGACTATCTTTCACCCACCTATCTCACCGCCGCCGCGGGATACCTGCGGCTGTATCAGGACTTGTTCGGCGCATATGCCTTCAACCAGTTCGCCGTGGTCGAAAACTTCTTTCCGACCGGATACGGCTTTCCCGGGTTCTCGGTCATCGGCGGCCGGGTGCTGGAGCTGCCTTTCATACCGCAAACCAGCCTGGGGCACGAAATCGCCCACTGCTGGTGGGGCAACGGCGTCCTCGTGGACGGACGCCAGGGCAACTGGGCCGAAGGATTGACCACTTACGTAGCCGAGCACCTGTACCTCGAGCGCGCCTCGGTGGAGCAAGCCGCCGCGCAGCGCCGCGAGTGGCTGCGCAATTACGCGGCCCTGGTTCCTGCGGAGCGGGACATGGCGCTCGCCGATTTTACAAGCCGCTCCGATCCAGTGACCAAAACAATCGGCTACGACAAGGCGGCCATGCTCTTTCATATGCTGCGCCGCACCGTCGGCGATGAAGCCTTCTGGGAAACGTTGCGCGAGATTTATGCCCAACGCCGCTTCCGCAAGACCGCCTGGTCCGACCTGCTGGCTGCCTTCGAAGCGCATTCGGGTATGGCGCTGGATGCGTTCTTTACGCAATGGATCGGACGCGCCGGCGCACCCCGGCTGACCCTGGATCGTGTCGAAAGCCTGCAGACGACCGAAGGATGGGTCGTCCGCGGCCAGATCCGCCAGACCGAGCCGGTTTATGCACTCGATGTTCCGCTTCAGCTGATCGATTCGGGCGCAACGACGCCCCGGACCGTGCGCCTTGACGGCCTCCATGCCGATTTCGAATTCCAGTCCAAGGCGCCGCCGCTCCGCCTGACGGCCGATCCGCATGCCGACCTGTTCCGCAGGCTCGCGCCCGAGGAACTGCCGACCACGATCAACGCCCTGCGCGGCGCGGCGCGGCTGACCTTCGCAGTCGCCCCGCGCACCGGAACCGCGGGCAGGGACGCCGCACATATCCTGCAAACCGCCCTGGCTCCGGATGCCGCCGAGACCGCGGCCGGGGAGATCGATCCATGGAGCACCGCCGGGGCGCTGGTCATTATCGGCCCGCCCGCGGATAGGGAGCGTTGGAATGCGGCGTTTCCGGCGCTCACGATCACCGCGGACCACTTCGTGCTCGACGGCCGATCCTACGCCCTGGGCCGGTTCGGGTTCTTCGGCGTCTTCACGCTCGACGGGCGCACAGTCGGAATCTACCTGCCGTCCGGCGACCCGCCGACCGTACGGAGTGTCGCCGCCAAAGTCAGCCATTACGGTAATTACAGCTACCTGTTGTTCGAGAGTGCGCACAACCAGCTCAAGGGGGTCTGGCCCGCAGCCGATTCGCCCCTGCAAATCACCTGGCCGAAAGCGGGCACGACTCGTGAGATCCCGAGCGTGCGCGACCGATAAAAGACGTGCGGTGAAAACGGAAGCTGTTCCATCTGGTGTCCGGTTGGCCAAACCCGAAGTGCAAGGAGAGACCTTATGCGGCGGATCGTCTGGACGGCATTATCACTGATTTGCGTCATCATCGTACCCCCGGGCGAACCGGGCGCCGAAAACGATCGGCCGCCGCTGCCGGCCGGTGTCTATCTCGAATTGAGCGAGGCGTTCTACCGGACGCTGGCGGCCGCCGACGACGGCGTCAAGACATTGGGCACGTCGTCGAACGAGGAGTACCTGCGGCAGATCGCCGTGGCCACCCGCTACATGGTGGAGACCAATCTGGCGATCCTGAAGCAGCAGGAGCGCATCATCGAACTCTTGCAGGACGGGCGCGGGCAGGCGCCCGGCGGGGCTCGCTAAGACCATCCGTCCGCGCGCGGTAAAGGCTTGCATTTCGGCCTTCCGGCTCAGGCTTCGCCGATCACGTCCTTCGATTTCTTCTCCAGAACCTGCCGGATCAGGCGGGCCAGTTCCTCCACCACCAGCGGCTTGAGGGCGAACCCCTCGATGCCCAGTTCCCGGGCCTTGGCCTCGGTGATATTCTCGCTGTATCCGGTGCACAGAATGATCGGCAGGTCCGGCCGCAGTTCCAGCAGCCGGCGGGCCAGCTCGTCTCCGGTCATGCCCGGCATCACCATGTCGGTGATGACCAGATCGTACGCCTCCGGTGATTTTTGGAAGAGAAGCAGCGCTTCTCCAGGTCGGTTGCAGGTTTGCACCGTGTAGCCCAGCAGACCGAGCAGGTGCTTGGACATATCGGTTTGAAAAACTTCGTCGTCCACGACCAGGATGGTTTCGGTTCCCACCGGCAGGGCGGCCGCATCGCTCTCGCCGACGGCCGCAAGGTCTTCGATCAAGGGGAGATAGACCTCGAAGCGGGCTCCGGCTTCGGGCGTGCTCGCGACATTGACGAACCCGCCCAGGCCGGCGACGATGCCGTGCACCACCGAAAGCCCCATGCCGGTGCCCTCGCCTTTCGGTTTCGTGGTAAAGAAGGGATCGAAAATGCGTGAGAGGTGTTCGGGGGCGATGCCTCGGCCGGTGTCGGCCACGGAGAGCTTCAGATAGCGGCCGGCCGGCAGATTGCCCAGCCGCTGGCCGGCCGACTCGTCCACGCGGGCTTCGGTCAGCCGAACGGTCAGCCGCCCGCCTTTTTCACGCATCGCATACCCGGCGTTGGTGCACAAATTCATCATCACCTGGTGAATCTGGACCGGATCGGCCATCACCGCACCGTCGCTCTCGATGTGCTGCGTGATATCGATCGTCACCGGCAACGAGGCGCGCAGCAGCTTCAGGACCTCCTTGACGATGATCTTGACCTGGACGGGTTTAGGCTCGATTTCGCTCTGGCGGCTGAAGGTCAGGATCTGCTTGACCAGCGTCCGGGCCCGTTCTCCGGCTTGCAGCACGCGGCTCAAATAGTGGTGCGTCTGGGAATCCCTGGGGGTGTCGGCCGCCACGATCTCGGTGTAGCCGATGATCGCCGCCAGTATGTTGTTGAAATCGTGCGCAATTCCTCCGGCCAGGGTGCCGAGCGCTTCCATTTTCTGGGCTTGCTGGAGCTGCATTTCGAGTTGCTGGCGCTGCTGTTCGGCCCGCGTGCTTTCGGTGACGTCGATCGAAACACCGCCCAGGGCGAAGAACTTTTCATCCTTGAAAATGGGAAAGCGCGTGGTCAGCAGATGGCGCTGTTCGCGGTTGGGCAGGCGCACCGTCTCCATGATGTTCGCGGCCACCTGGCTGAGCCGGATGCCTTCGTCGTTCCGCTGCAGGACCAGCGCCGTTTCGGCATCCCAAACCTCGTTGTCGCGCAGGCCGATCTGCGCATCGGCCTTGAGCCCGGTGAAGCGCGCGAAGGCGTCGTTGACGAATAGGTAGCGGCCGCGGGCGTCTTTCATGTATGCCAGCCCGGGAATGTGCTGAATAAAGGCGTCGAACAGGTTTTTGCTCTCCTCGAGTTCCTTTTCCACCTGCTTGCGCGCCGTAATGTCCAGCATGATGCCCACCAGGCCGGCCACGATGCCTTCGGCATCCCGGAAAGTGGCTTTGAACAGAATATAATCGCGGTGATGTCCGTCGGCGCAGCGGATATGTTCTTCGAAGGTACGAATGCCGGGGTTCTGCAGCTGCATGATATCCTGGTTGTGAAAATATACGGCCTTTTCGGCAAAGGCGATGCCGCCCAGGTCGATCAGGCGCCGGCCGATGATTTGATCCTTGCGCATTCCCAGGATCTGGCAATAGGCCACATTGCAGCCGAGGAAAATCCCCTCGGCGTCTTTGTAGAAAACCGGATTGGGAATGGTGTCGATCAGCGTGTTCATGAAGTGCAGGTTGTCCAACAGGGCTTTTTCGGCATATCGGCGGTGGGTGATTTCAGAGATCACCGCGATCAGTCCCGTAACCCGGCCGCCGTCGTCACGGCGGTAGTTCCAGTCCACCTGGGTTTCGATGGTCTCCCCGCCGCGCGTCCGATCCTTGCTGTACCAGGGAAGCGGTTCGGGCCGGCTGCGCATCAGCTCTTCCAGGTGCCGGCGCAGCTTCTGCCGGTCCTCGGGAGCGGCGGCCAGCTCGAACAGATTCTTGCCGCGCAGCTCCTGTTCGCTGTAGCCGTACATGCGGGTCAGCGCCGGGTTTGCGAAGGTGATCCCGCCCTCTCGATCGATCTCGACAATGCCGTGCGGAATGGTCTCGACCAGCATCCGGAAGCGCCTTTCGCTCTGGCGCAGCGCTTCATCCGCCTGGCGGCGCTCCTGGTTCTCGAGCTGCAGCTCCTGGTTGGCCATGATCAGATCCAGCGTGCGCGCTTCGACATGCTTTTCAAGCTGACTGTGCGCGTTGCGCAGGGCTTCGGCGGTTTGGGCGTGGGCCAGCATTGCCGCGCCGGCCCGGACGAGCGTCAGGAACACGATCGTCATCATGCCCGCGGCGACCAGGAACATGATGAACTGGCTCTGCCGCCGCAGGCCCTCCAGCGTTTCCAGGCTGGCGGCGATATCGTAGCAGATCTCGAAGGCGCCCACGAACGCGCCCCCGTTCATCACCGGGAGATAGATCTCGAAAACATCCTTGTCCAGGGTGCGGCCATCCAGCGCGCGGCCGCCATCGTGAACGACCCGCGATACCGTTTCGCCGCGGGCCACCTTTTCGCCGAAGAAGGACTGTCCGATGGTTTGTCCGGTTTCGTCCGGGACGCTGGAAAAAACCACCCGGCCCGCGGGATCGAGCTGCCTGATTTTATCCACTCCGAGGTCGCTCAGCAGCGGGCCCAGGCGTTGTCCCAGGAGGGCGCCGGTGGCGGCATCGAATGGCGCTTTTGTTTCGATATCGAGCACATTCATCAGGTGGGCGGCGAGACGCTGGGCATGCTGTTCGCGGATTGCGGCGAGCAAGTGATGGTACGCCGGCGTCAGATAAAGCCCGTTGACCAGCGGCAGCAGCAGCGCAACGCCCAGGCAGACGAGAAAGATGTTGCGCAAAAAGGGTGTCCGCCAGATATGCCGGGCGACCCGGCCCAATGGAAACAGGCGGATACGGCTGGGCTGAAGCTTGGCATCGATCGATGCGGGCATGGCTGACCTCTATGGCATCCGGCGCATCGACACCCCGGTTTCCGATGCCCGCGGGCGTGGCCGGTCTGTAAAACTAAGTGTTCTGTGGCATAAAGAAAGTGCCGCGTCGGCCCTCGGCTTACTGATAACCCCTGTCACCGCATTTGCGCCGATGCGTACTAAGTGCTCTGTGGCACAAATTCGGTTACGTATTACGGTCGGTTCATTTTATAACCACAGAGAGCACAGGGGTCACAGAGGATGATTTTTATCTTTTTCTCTGTGTTCTCTGTGTCCTCTGTGGTCAAACCATACGTCATCGTCATTAGACCGGTATGCACTGAGCCTGGAGGAAAAGCGTACGTTTGTCGGTCGGGGTCATATCCGTGCAGGCCGTTCGGAGCGGCGGGCCCTGGCCATCTTGAGCAGGCAGTACCGGAAGGCCAGATTGTCCGGCAGGAAAAACTGCAGCTGCGTTCGGGCGCGCCACAGCCGCCGCGCGATCGAGGGATAGGAAAGGGCTTTACGGTAAAGCCGGAAAAATCCCTGCTGAAGCTGTTCGGCGCTCATGCGCGCCGGTTGAAAGACCACATGCGCGGTGTCGTACTGCTCCCAGTCATGGTGCAGTATGCGGCCGTCGCGTTCCATCTGGTCGAAGAAGCGCGTTCCCGGATAAGGCGTCAGAATGCTGAAATAGACACTATCGAGATTGGAGTGCATGATGAAACGGGCCATCTGGTCGAAGATGCCGCTGTCGTCGTTGTCAAAACCAACGATGAAGCTGGCCTTGACCCCGATCCCATAGCGGTGCAGCTTGTCCACCGCCGCGATGTAATCGGACGGCCGGTTCACCCGTTTGCCGCATTCCGCCAGCGTCTTGTCGGAGAGGCTCTCCAGCCCGATCAACAGGCCCAGGCAGCGCGTTTCGGACATGAGCTTGAGAATCTCGTCGTCGCGGGTGACGGTTATGGAGGCCTGGCCCACCCACTGGATCTGATGGGCCTTGAGCATGGACAACAGCTCCTTGCAATGATGGCGGCTGCCCACGATATTATCATCCACGAAAAAGACCATGTTCTTGAGCGCCAGCCGCTTGCGCGTGGGGCGCACCTGACCGACCAGCCGCTCGATCAGTTCCAGTGGTTTGGTGCGGTAATGGCCGCCGAAGAAGTTGGTCACTGCGCAGAAATTGCAGCTCATCGGGCAGCCGCGCGTGGTCTCGATGAAATCGACCGGGCTGTACAGGTTCTTGTCCGTGATGTCCCAGCGCGGGGGGCGGGTCTGCGACACGTCGAAGAGTCGGTCCGCCTTGTAAATCCGCTTCAGGCAGCCCTTCTTGAAATCCGCGACCAGTTGGGGCCACACCCGTTCGCCTTCGCCCACGACAACGGCGTCGCAATGGGCCAGGGCTTCTTCGGGCCGCGCCGAGGGGTGCATTCCGCCCATCACCACCTTGATCCCGCGGCGGCGAAAACCGTCGGCGATCCGGTAGGCTCTCGGCGCCAGGGCGGTCATGGCGGTAATGCCCACCAGATCCGCTTCGACGCTTTCATCCAGAGCCTGAACCCGCTCATCGATCATGCGCACCGTGCAATCGGCAGGTGTGTAGGCCGCCAGTGTCGGCAGCGCCAGCATGGGGAGCTTGAAAAAGAAGTCTTCGCCCAGAATCTTGTTGTGGCTGACGGGTGAGATCAGGAGAATTTTGGTGGCCATTGCATTCGATCCGCACAATAGGGCAGGCGCCGGAAGCGGCGACCCGGTTTCGACCTGCACAGATAGCGCAGTGCGGCCGGACCGTCAACCATGCCGGCGGCCGGACATCGATTCTATCTGAACACCCTCACTGACATTGGCGCGCAATGAGCTGCCGATACTGCCGAAACCGACCCCGATACCGATTCCACCCCGAGCAGGTACGGGCGCTGCAAGCCCTCGGGGTCGGCGTCGGTATCGGAATCGGGGTCGGAACTTGGCGGCGGGCTACAGCTCACGGGCGCTGTCTGCAGCGGCTGCCTTGCCGGTTGCATGACGCAAAAAGGCCGGCGGGAACGCTCCCGACCGGCCTCAGGGGAATGGCGAGCAAAGGATATGTGTTAATCGATCTTGGGCCGCGGCAGCATGCCGGCGCGCTCGGCGATTTCCGGCACCCTGTGCTCCCATTCGATGGCCATCAAGTGGACGCCGGCCACGCCCTTCATCTCCTTGAACTCTGCGATCTGCTCCAAGGCGATCTTGATGCCCTCTTCGGCCTGAAGCTTCTTGTCCACGCCCTTCAATCGTTTGATCAACTCCTCGGGCACGTCCATGCCGGGCACGAATTTGGCCATGTAGTTGGCCATGCCGGCGCTCTTCATGGGGGTCACCCCGGCCAGCAGGTATACTTTTTCGGTAAGCCCCATATCCACGGCCTGCTTCACGAATTCGCGCATGCGCTTCATGTTGTAGATGCACTGGGTCTGAATGAAGTCGGCCCCGGCATCGACTTTGTTGGCCAGGCGGTGCACGCGGAATTCGATCGGGTCGCCGAAGGGGTTGGCGGCGGCGCCGATGAACACCTTGGGCGGCATGTCGATTTCCTCGTTGTTGAGGAACTTGCCTTCATCGCGCATCTTCTTGACGAGGGCGATGAGCTGCATGCTGTCGATATCGTATACGTTTTTCGCTTCGGGATGGTTGCCGAACTTCTGGTGATCGCCCGACAGGCAGAGCATGTTGCGGATGCCCAGCGCGCTGATGCCGAGGATGTCGCTCTGCATGGCGATGCGGTTGCGGTCGCGGCACACCATCTGGAAGTTGGGTTCAAGTCCGGCCTGCACCATGATGGCGCTGGCCGCCTTGCTGGACATGCGCACCACGGCCGTCTGGTTGTCGGTGACGTTGATGGCGTCCACCTTGCCGCGCAGATGTTCCATTTTTTCCTTGAGGTGTTCCACATTGGCCCCCTTGGGGGGCCCGCATTCGCCGGTGAAGGCAAAGTGACCGGCCTTGAGCACCTTTTCCAAATTGCTTCCCGATTTGTAGCCGTTGTCGCTCATTTCACCAACTCCTCCCTGATGCTCTTGCGGGGTCCGCCGTCACGGGCCGTGCGCCAATCCTTGGGGGCATGGTACAGCCGCAGGTCGGCCAGCCGTCCCTGTTCCATCTTCTTGCGCACGATCGTATCCCAGATACACTCGGTTTCTTTAGATATTTCGCACTTGCCGCCGGCGCTTCCGCCGCACGGACCGTGCTGCAGGCTCTTGGAACAGCGTGCGATGGGGCAAAGGCCGTCATACAGGTGAATCACGCAGGTGCCGCAGCCGGCGCAGCGCTCTTCCCAGATGCCGTGCTGCACGGCGCCGCCGAAGAATTTGGTGTTCACGGTGGGGAAGAATTTCTGGTTCGGGTAGGCCTCGGAGAGGAACTGCGGCCCCACGCCGCAGGCCATCGACAGCACCGCCTGGGGCTTGTCGTAACTGTCGCGCAGCTGTTCGATGTACTCCGGATCGCACTGGCGCTCCAGGATACGTTCTTCCACTTCCAGGGGTCGTCCCTCTTTCTTGCGGGCGATGCGCAGGGTCGAGGCCAGGATCTGGACCTCCTTCAGCCCGCCCACATTGCAGACGGTCACGCACCCCTTGCAGCCGACCAGCATGACCTTGTCGTACGGCTTGACCATCTCCAGGATCTCTTCCAGCGGTTTACGGTCAGCAACTATCATGATTCACCTCTTGAATCGGTTATAATTAGAGAACCGTTGTTTTGATTTCCGATAAACGACACGAGTGTTTTGATGAGGTCGTGAAAGCCCCCTGGTCCTGCCGGCCAGCCGAAGCGGTATGCTTCTATTTGAATGATCAATCGATCCGATCTTTCAGCTTTTTGAGCAACCGCGACTTTTACGATAACCTCAACTGAAACTCAGTTCTTGCACTTATTGAGCGGACTCGGTCCCAACGCCTTGACCCGTTCCGTCATTTCGGTGGCGATCTCGGCGAAGCGCGGTCCTTGGGCCGAACTCAGGTTGAACATCTCGACCCGTTCAGGCTCCATGCCGATCTGCTTCAATGTCTTTTTCACGTATTCGACTTTGCGGCGGGTTTTCAGATTTCCTTCCAGGAAATGGCATTCACCCTCCAGTCAGCCGGCCACGTAGACGGCGTCGGCGCCCTCTTCAACGGCCCGCAGCAGGTGCAGGATATCCACCCGCCCGGTGCAGGGCACCTGGATCACCTTGACGCTCGGCGGATAGTTCAACCGCATGGAACCCGCCAGGTCGCCGGCTGCATAGGCGCAGTACTTGCAGCAGTAGGCGACGATTTGGGGCTCGAAACTAGCGCTCATAAGCTGTTGTCCTTTCTCCTATAATCAATTGAATCGTTTCTCATTCCGTTTGCGCTTTAAGTATTGCCCGACGAGGCGTTTCCGCTACCGCGCCACGCATTCGTTGAACAGCGCGGCGGTCTTGGCGATGAGCTGCTGATCGGTGAAATGCTTCAGCGTGATCGCCTTGCCCGGACATTCCGACACGCAGCAGCCGCAGCCGTGGCACCCGGCCGGTTCGATCACGGCGTAGCCCTCCTTGCCGATATAGGGCACGTGGTAGGGGCAGGTGCGCACGCAGGTGCAGCACACGGCGCATTTGTCCGGATCGACCACCGCGGTCACGCCGCCGACCCAGATGGCATCCTTGCTCAGGATGGTCGCCGCGCGCGAGACCGCCGCCTGGGACTGGGCGATGGTCTCGTCGATGCTCTTGGGGTAGTGGGCCAGACCCGCCATGAAGATGCCTTCGGAGGCGAAGTCGACCGGCCGCAGCTTGGCATGGGCCTCGACCAGAAACCCTTCGGCATTGACCGGGACCTTGAACAGTTCGAACAGGTCCTTGTTCGCATTGGGCCGCACGGCCGTGGCCAGCACCAGCAGGTCGGGGTTCAATTCGATGGGGCGGCCCAGGATGTGGTCCTTGACCGTGACGCTCAACACATTGCCGTCCGCGGCCACCTGCGGCGGTGCCTGCAGGTCGAAGCGGATGAAGATGACGCCTTTTTCGCGGGCCTTCTTGTAAAGGTCTTCGCGGAACCCGTAGGTGCGCACATCGCGGTACAGAATGAAGATGTTCATCTCCGGCTTCTGTTCCTTGAGGGCGATGGCCGACTTGACGCTGTGGGTGCAGCAGATTCGGCTGCACGACGGGAACTGCTCGTTGCGCGAACCCACGCACTGGATGAAGACGGCGGTGTCGGCCGCCGCGAGGCGCGGGTCGCCGCCGGTCATGGCTTCATCGAGCTCCTTGTGGGTCAGCACGTTGGGCTGCTCGCCGTACAGGTACTCGGTAGGTTTGTACTCGCTGCCGCCGGTGGCCAGTATGGTGACCCCGTGCTCGATCGAAACGGTGCTCATGGTCGCGCCGCCGATGCCGATCGTGGTGGTGAAGTTGCCCAGGATGCCCGCGGTTTCGATCACCTCGCTGTTCATGAAGAGGCGGATCGAAGGATGATTCCGGACCCGGGCGATCAGTGCCTCGACATAGGGCTTGACCTTCTCGCCCTGCCAGGTGTGGCGCAGCCACAGGGCGTTGCCGCCCAGCGTGGCGGAGCGCTCCACCAGGTAGGTCTGGAATCCCTGGTCGGCCAATCCCAGTGCCGCCTCCATGCCGGCCACGCCGCCGCCCACCACCAGGCCGGCCCGTTTGACGTCCAGGCTGATCTGGTGCAGGGGCTCGATATAGGCCGCCTTGGCCACGGCCATGCGCACCAGGTCCTTGGCCTTTTCGGTGGCCTTGGCCGGGTTGTTCATGTGCACCCAGGTGTTCTGGTCGCGGATGTTGGCCATTTCGAACAGGTACTTGTTCAGGC
>JAEYRZ010000158.1 GCA_023435265.1 Pseudomonadota bacterium | reverse complement strand
CCATTCAGGACCCGCATGACCGATCCTTGACCTCCAACAAGTCATTCCGCGATGTCCTGGGATGGAGTGAAACCGATTTTAACAAGGGGCGGGCAGCCGCCGACCTCTTTGCAAAAGCGCCTTTCGCCGCCGCCGGACAAGAATTGCTTCCCTTTCCCCCGGGAGACTGGCACGATTTAAGCGTCACCGCCAGGAACGGCGAAATCGTCGAAAGTTCCTGGACCGGCTTCAGGCTTTCGGATGGAACCTACATCGCCATCGGCATCGACATCCGCGACCGCAAACGCACCGAGCATTTGCTGAAAGAGGCCCAGCTGGAACTGGAAGAGAAGGTTCTCGAACGGACCGAGCAGCTGGAGACCACCGTGCGGGCGCTGGAGAATGAAATTCTGGAACGCCGCAGGGTGCAGATCATGCTGCAACGCCTTTCGCGAAAAACGCTGCAGACGATGGAGAACGACCGTCAAACAGTCGCCAAGGAATTGCACGACAGCGTCAGTGCGAGCCTGGCGGCGATCAAGTTCGGCCTGGAAGCATTATCTCAGGAAGATAACGATCACGGGTCGGCGGCCGAAGCCGTTCGCCAGGCGATTACCTATCTGGCTGAAACAATCAAAGAGAGTAAGCGCATTGCAGCCCGGCTGCGACCGTTGATGCTCGAAGACCTGGGGCTGCTCTCGACGATCGACTGGCATGTCCGCGAGTTCGCCAGCGCCTATCCGCGTATCGCCGTAATCAAAAATATTTCGGTGACCGAAGAGGAGATTCCCGAACCCCTGAAGATCGTCGTTTACCGGATCATGCAGGAGGCGCTCAACAATAGCGCGCGGCACAGCGACGCGCGCCAGGTAGTGATCCGCATCGCACGTGAGGAGGACATTCTCCTGCTGGAAATCGCAGACAACGGCAACGGATTCAATCCCGACGAGATCGGGCAGCGCGACGATCCGCTCAGCGGGCACGGACTGAGAAGCATGCAGGAGCGCGCGGAAATCTGCGGCGGGACCTTCAAACTGCAGACCGCGCCGCGCCAGGGGGTTCGAGTCGGCGTGCGCATCCCCCTCAACGCCGCGGCGATCTTCTCCTCCGATATCGAAAACGGTGAAAACCTCAAGCGCCGCAAGGGCGACAGCCTGCGTTAAAAGGCTGTTGAAAACTTCGCCTCAAACCGTGATGCGCGCGCTGCGCAGCGTTTAAAAAATGCTCACATACTGCGTGTATGCTGCGCTTTTTGATAGCCGCGCGCCTTGCCTGACGGCCCGCTGCCCGCCCTGACGCCGGTGCCGAAGCAGCACAACGGACAGCGCGCACCGGCGTTTGCTTCTAATCCTCCTCGCCGAAAACGGAAACCGTCTTGATGTTGACGAATTCGTGGATCCCGTAGTGGGACAATTCCCGGCCCAGACCGCTTTGCTTGATGCCGCCAAACGGCAGGCGTGGATCGGAACGCACATACCCGTTGACCGTGCAGGTCCCCGCTTCGAGTTCGTCGCGCGCAAGGCGTTCGCCGCGCGATCGATCGGCCGTAAAAACCGCGGCGCCCAGACCGAACTGCGTTCCGTTGGCGATAAGCACCGCCTCGGCTTCATCCCTGGCGCCGATCACGGCCGCGGCCGGGCCGAACGTTTCTTCCTCGAAAGCGGGCATGCCCTTGCGTACTCCGCTCAGGACCGTAGGCGGATAGAATGCGCCGGCCCCCCCGGGAACTTCGCCCCCGAGCAGGCAGCGGGCGCCGCGGCGGATGCTTTCACGAACCTGGCGGTGAAGGTTGTCACGCAGTTCACTGCGCGCCTGCGGACCGATCTGCACCGATTCGTCAAAAGGATCACCCACGCGGGCCGCCGACATGATCTCCACAAACCGGGCTTCGAAGGCTTCACGGATTGATTCCAGAACGATGAACCGTTTGGCGGCAATACAGCTCTGGCCCGAATTGAGCAGACGGCTGGCGGCGCAGATCGCTGCGGTTTCTTCCAAAGGGGCGTCTTCGAGGATGATGTAGGGGTCGCTGCCGCCCAATTCGAGAACCGTTTTTTTCAGGCGCGCCGCGGCCGCCGAGGCAACGGCGCGTCCGGCAGCGGTGCTGCCGGTCAGGCTGACGCCCTGGATCAGTGGATGATCGATGACCGGGGCGACTTTGCGGCTGCCGATCAAAAGCGTCTGAAATACGCCGTCGGGAATACCGGCCCGAGCGAATAATTCTTCCAAGACCAGGGCACAGCCGGATACGTTGGAGGCATGTTTGAGCAAAACGGTGTTGCCGGCTATGAGCGCGGGGGCGGCGAAACGGAAAAGCTGCCAGAATGGGAAATTCCACGGCATCACCGCCAGCAGGGCGCCGATGGGCTGAAAAGCAACATAACTCCGGCCCGCATCGGTCGGCACCGATTCGGGCCGCAGCATTTCCGCGCCATGTGCTGCATAGTATTCGCAAACCCAGGCGCATTTTTCCACCTCGCCGCGTCCGTCGCGGATCGGCTTGCCCATTTCCAAGGCCATCAGGCGTGCATGGTCCTCCTTTTTCGCGCGCAGCTCGGCTGCCGCGCGGGTCAGAACGGCGGTCCGTGCTTCAACGTCCCGGCGGCGCCATGACCCGAATGCACGGTGGGCCTTTTCGATGCGTTTGGTAACCTCGTCAGGGGTATGTTCTTCATAGAGCCGGATCGTGTCGCCGGTCGCCGGATTGATTGAGATCAGCGTCATATGGTCCCCCCTGTTGTTCAGCGGCACCGGGCGAGGCCCGGGTGCTGTGCTTCGAGAAGGATTTCAGCGCCTGCGCGCGCCATCTCCTCCAAAGCCCGGCGGCCGCCCTCGAGTGTCAACGGCCGGGTGGCGGCGGCGATCACCGTCGCCGCCAGAACCGCGTTGCGTGCTTCCAGAACCGAGGCCAGGACACACGTCTCC
>JAEYRZ010000052.1 GCA_023435265.1 Pseudomonadota bacterium | reverse complement strand
GCACGGCCACCACCCCCGGCTTGAGGTGCGTGATGTTCTGGGTGACGAACAGCACGATGGCCAGCAGCAGGCAGGCCAGGCTCTTGCCCAGAAAGGCGCGGTCGATCTTGATACTCAGAAAATTGTGGCGGATCTTTTCCAGCAGCAGCTGGACCGAAAACAGCTTGGCCAGTTTGGTGTCGATCGGCTTGAACTGCGCGCGGTTGGTCAGCCAGATGAAGGCCAGGCTGATTACGGTAATAATGACGATCGGCGGTCCGAGATTGAACAGGAACTGATTGAAGGTCAGGCCGACCTTGGAGCCGATGATGATGTTGGGCGGATCGCCGATCAGGGTGGCCGTGCCGCCCACGTTGGACATCAGCGCCTGGCTGATCACGTAAATCTTGGGATTCAGCCCCATGCCGCGCGTCAGTTCGATCACGATCGGTATGATAATCAGCACCGTGGTGACATTGTCCAGAAAGGCCGAAAGCACAACTGTGACGGCCGAAAAGAGAATCAGGATCTTGAGCGGACTGCCTTTGGTCATCTCGGCGATTTTGACCGAGATGATGGTGAAAAATCCGGACTTGCGCAGAATCGTGACGATGATCATCATGCCCATGAGCAGCATAATGGTCTCGAAATCGATGAAGCCGACCGCCTCGTGTTCGTCGACCACATGCAGGATCAAAAGCACCATCACCCCCAGCAGGGCGGCAACGGCCTTGTTGACCAGTTCGAACGAGATGACGGCGTACACCAGAACGAAGACAACAACGGCAATCAGGGCGGAGCCTTCCATAAGCGGAACTTATCCTTCATGGCTGGGCGGTAAACACCTTCGCTAAAAAAGGCTGCAGCTATATCGAATCAAGGTCCGGAAGTCAATTGTTCATTGGGAAGAAATCCTGAAAGCACGGGATTTTATCCCGACGCAACTGCCGGCCGGCCCGTGAGGATGGAACGGCGCCTGCAATTAATATTGTATAATCAGATAGATCGTATAAAATAGCAAGACTGAGCAGGCGCTAAGGCGGACGGGAGCGGCCTTACCATGCCGATGCCTGCGAGAGGGTGACCATGAATTTATCGAGCAAGGAACGCCTGCGGCGTTTCTATGCCCAGTTCGCGGGCGAAGACCATGTCCTGGTGCCGATCAATGCCGACCCGGACGCCATCGCCAGCGCCATGGCGGTCAAACGCCTGCTGTGGCGCAGGACCGCCAGCGTGACCATAGCCAACGTCAACAAGATCGAGCGGCCCGATAATCTGACCATGATACGCCTGGTCGGCGTGCGGCTGATTCCCTATGAAATGATCGACAAGGCGAAGTATACCTGTATCGTCATGGTCGATTCTCAGCCCAGTCATAATGATGTGCTGCGCGAATTGAAACCCAACGTGATCATCGATCATCATCCGCCCGCGGACGGCAGCGCGGCCGCGGCCTATACCGATATCCGTCCCAAGTACGGGGCCACGGCCACCATCATGATCGAATACCTGCGCGCGGCCAAGGTCAAACCCTCTACCAAGCTGGCCACCGGCCTCTATTATGCCATCAAGACCGACACCAGCGATTTCGAGCGGCAGACGCTCATCGAAGACCTGGAAGCGTTTCAGTTCGTTTTCCGGCATGCCAACATCACCCTGGCGCGGCGGATCGAATCGGCGGAGATGCGGCGCGAATTCCTGGCTTTTTTCAAGAAAGCGCTCTCCGAATTGCAGATCCGCAAGGGACGTGCCTTCGTGCACCTGGGCCTGGTGCATCCGGATGTCTGCGTCCAGATCGCCGACTTCATGATGCATATCGAATCGGTGAACTGGAGTATCGTTTCCGGCGTTCACAACAAGAAGCTGGTGGTCATTTTTCGCAATGACGGCATCCGCAAAGACGCGGGAAATGTCGCAAAAGAGACCTTCGGAAAATTGGGACCGGCGGGGGGCCACAAAAGCTCCGCCCGGGCCGAAATCGCGCTTGAAGCGGTCGAAGATGCGGCTGGGGGGCGCGACCGTGCTTCCATTGCGCACTGGATCGTCCGGCAGGTTGAAAAAAGAGCCGGCAAGGTCGACAATTTATGAAAGTGACCATACTGGGTTCGGGCACCTGCGTACCGCGGCTTTCGCGCAGCGCAAGCGCTGTGCTGGTGGAGTCCGGCCCCGCCAAAATCCTTCTGGACCTGGGGCCCGGCACGCTGCGGCGGATGCTGGAGTACGGCATCACCATCTTCGACGTGGACGCCATTTTGCTGACTCATTTTCATCCCGACCACACCGCGGAGCTGATCTCCTTTCTCTTTGCATCCAAGTATCCGGATGGCAACCGGCGCGGCAGGCCGTTGCAGGTGGCTGCAGGAGAAGGCCTCAAGAAGTTTTTCAAGGGGCTGAGAGGGGCTTACGGCGACTGGATCGTTCTGCCGGACAACCTGCTGTCGTTGACGGAACTCGACACCCGCACGGGTGAACGCTTCCATATCCAGGCGCTGAATGTGACGGCGCGCCCGGTACGCCACCGGCCCGAAAGCCTGGCCTACCGGATCGAGGATCGCACCGGCCGCAGTATGGTCTACTCGGGCGATACGGACGAGAGCGACGGCCTGGCCGAACTTGCACGCGACGCCGATCTGTTCATCTGCGAGGCCGCCATGCCCGACGAACACAAGGTCCCGGGTCACCTGACCCCCTCGCTGGCCGGCCGCATGGCGCGCAGCGCCCGGGCCAGGCGCCTGGTGCTGACCCATCTCTATCCGGAAACCGACGGAGTCGACATTGCCGCCCAGGCCGCCGCCGCTTACGACGGCCCGGTGCTGGTCGCCGAGGACCTGATGTCGTTCATCCTGAGCCGCTGATGGGAAATGTTCCAGTCCGGGTTTTTCACAGCGCCGAGAGAAGCTTATCTATGGCGCTTCGTGTCCGATGTGGTATCTGAGTACAAATTTTCATAAGTATCGTTACATATCATTTCGGGGTCGGAATCGGGATCGCAAATGAATGGATACCAATACTCGATTCCGATACCGACTCCGACTCCGAGACCGGTAAGCCCGCTGGAGCAAAGGTCACTTTTTACGATTTTCATCATATTTCAGGATTACGAGAAAATGCGTTACTACCCGATTCAGCTGGATGTGAAAGATCGGCCGTGCCTGGTGGTGGGCGGCGGTGAGGTGGGCACCCGCAAAGTGAAAATGCTCCTGAAATGCGGCGCGCGGGTGACTCTGGTCAGCCCGGCAGTTACGGCGGAGCTCGAGCAGCTGGCCTCGCGGGGCGCCGTCGCGCTCGAAAGACGGACGTACCGCAGCAGCGACCTGGCCGATGTATTTCTGGTGATCGGCGCCACCGATGACATGGCCCTCAACAGGCGCATTCATGCGGACGCCGAACAGGCCCGGCGCCTGTGCAATATCGCGGATCAGCCCGGGCTGTGCAATTTCATTCTGCCTTCGGTCATCGACCAGGGCGACCTGACGATCACCATTTCCACAGGCGGACGCAGTCCGGCTTTCGCCAAACACCTGCGGCGGCATCTGCAGGCTCAATTCGGCCCCGAGTACGGCCGCTTCCTCCAACTGATGGGGGCGGTGCGCAAGCGGCTGTTGGCCGCCGAGCACGCCCCCGAAGCGCACAAGCCCATATTCGAGCGCCTGATCCGTTCAAGGTTGCTGGAATTGATCAAATCCGATAATCAAGCCGCCATCGACACGCTGCTGGCGGAAATCCTGGGGCCGGGATTCACGTACCGCGAACTGATCACCCACGCCGAGTGAGGAAGCGTTCATGCAGGTTCTCTTTGGTCTCGCTGTTTTTTTCTACATGCTCAGTTCGGCCGCTTATCTTGCCTATCTTTTCATTCAGCGCAACGCCATGCAGATCGCCGGGTGCATCCTGCTCGCGGCCGGCTTCACCTGCCAGACCGTGCTCTTGGTGTGGCGGTTCGCCCAGGAGGGGCACCTGCCGGTCAGCAACCTGCACGAAACCCTGATCCTGGTCGCCTGGACGCTGAGCGGCCTCTATCTCCTGCTGCGGACCCGATTCCACCTCAAGGTCCTGGGTGTTTATGCGGCGCCGCTGGCCATCTTCGCCCTGCTGATGGCGCTGCAGTTTCCGCGCGAGCCCCAGCCGCCCCAGAACCTGCTCAAGGGGTTCTGGCTCGTAGTGCATGTACTCACTATTCTGGTCGGCGATGCGGCTTTCGTTCTGGCAGCCGGTGCGGGAGCCCTTTACCTGATGCAGGAACGCAGCATCAAGAACAAGGCGCGCGGTTTTTTTTTCAAGCGCCTGCCGTCCCTGGAATTACTTGACAGCACAGGGTATGCATGTATTGTTACCGGTTTCACCATGCTGACCATCGGGCTCTTTTCCGGAATGGTATTCGCCAAAAGCGTATGGGGCCGGTTCTGGAGCTGGGACCCCAAAGAGGTCTGGTCGGCCGTGACCTGGATTTTTTATGCGATTTTGCTTCATGAACGCCTGGCGGTCGGCTGGCGCGGACGCAGGGCGGCCGTGATGGCCATCGCAGGTTTGCTGGTCATGTTATTTACTTTTTTCGGTGTTAATTTTCTGCTCAAGGGCCATCATGGGCAGTTCACGCAGTTTTAACCGCCCCTGCCCCCAGCATCACGGATAGAGGCGCAGTTTTCAAGCGTCTGTAAAATGAGCAGCGCGATATCAGGCAGCAGCATTCAGGACGCCGCCGAATTCCTTTACCGGGTCAGCATGCGAGAAATCATCCTCATCGGACTCAATCACACCACCGCGCCCGTGGAAATACGCGAGTGTCTGGCCTTTTCCGTCGAGGAGACCCATGCCGCGCTGGGAATGCTGCGCGCGCAATCGGAAATCGATGAGCTGATGCTCTTTTCGACCTGCAACCGCGTGGAGCTGCTGTTCACGGCGACGCAGGTGCCCCTGGCGGTGGCCGCCGCTCAGAAATTCCTGGCGGCTTTTAAAAAAATACCGCTCGATCGTTTCGACGATGCACTCTATCTGCATCAGGGCGATGCCGCCGTGCGGCACCTGTTCCGGGTGGCCTCGGGCCTCGACTCGTTGATCATGGGCGAACCGCAGATTTTGGGGCAGGTCAAGGAAGCCTACCGCGCCGCAACCGAAGAGAAGACCTCGGGCGTCATTCTCAACCGGCTGCTTCATCGCACCTTTTTCGTGGCCAAACGGATCCGCACGGAGACCGGCATCGGCGATCACGCCGTTTCGATCAGCTATGCGGCCATCGAGTTGGGACGCAAGATTTTCGGCAGCCTGGAAGGCAAACACGTCCTGCTGCTGGGCGCCGGCGAGATGGCCGAACTGGCGGTCGAGCACCTCATCCGCAACCGCGCCGGCGACATCTTCGTGGCCAACCGCACGTTCGAACGCGCCGTCATCCTGGCTGCACAGTATCGCGGAACGGCCATACGCTTCGACGAGGTCGGTGATTATCTGAGCCGCGCCGATATCGTCATCGGTTCGACCGCCTCGCCCACCTACGTCGTCGATCGCAGCATGGTCAAGGCGCGCATGCGCGGCCGTCGCAACCGGCCGTTGTTCTTCATCGATATTTCCGTGCCGCGCAACATCGACCCGGAGATCAACAATCTGAACAACGTGTATCTTTATGACATCGACGATCTCAAGGGCGTCGTCGATACCAACAAGGCCGACCGCCGGCGCGAAGCGGTCAGGGCCGAGCGCATGATCGAAGAGGCGGTGATCCAGTTCCGGCTGTGGCGTGAGAGCCTGGAAGTGGTCCCCACGATCAAGGCCCTGCGATCCAAAATCGAAGCGGTTGCCCACTCTGAACTCGCGCGTACCCTCGGCCACATGACCCATCTGTCCGAAGAAGACCGCCAGTCGCTGGAAAAGATGGTGCAGGCCACCATCAACAAAATATTGCACGATCCCACGCAGTATCTTAAGAGCAACGGATGCCAGGGTGATCGCGCGCAATCGCTGGACATTGCGCGCAGGCTTTTCCGGCTGGACGAGTGAACGCCGATTCAGTGGAGGCAGGAGGAGACGCTTGAAGAATATTGCATTTCTATTTCCAGGTCAGGGTTCACAGAAAGTGGGCATGGGACAGGACATATTTTTAGAGCGCCCCGCCTCCCGGGAACTCTTCGAAGCCGCCGACCGCATTTGCGGCCTGCCGATCCGGCAGCTGTGTTTCGAAGGTCCCATGGAAACGCTGACCGAAACGATCAATCTGCAGCCGGCCGTCACGGCGGTGAACCTGGCCTGCCTGGCCCTGATTCGTGAGGCCGGCATCGCGCCGGTGATGTGCGCCGGCCACAGTCTCGGCGAATACAGCGCTCTGCATGCGGCGGGGGTCGTTTCGGCCGAGGATTGCCTGAAGCTGGTGTTTGAACGCGGAGCGTTGATGCACCGCGAGGCGACCCGCCACAAGGGCGCGATGAGCGCGATCGTCGGAATGGACATCGATGCGGTCACTGCGCTGACCGCAGAAATCAAAGGGGTCGTCACGGTGGCCAATCACAACAGCGCCGACCAGATCGTCATCTCCGGGGAACCGGCCGCTGTGCAGGCCGTGGCCGAAAAGGCTTCACGTTCGGGCGCGCGTGCGATCGCCCTCAAAGTGAGCGGCGCTTGGCACAGCCCCCTGATCCAGGGGGCGGAAGCGGATTTCAGCGCCTTCATGCAAACCATCTCCTTTGCGCAACCGGCCTGTCCGGTGATCCACAATGCCACCGCGGCGCCCGAGCCCGATCCCGGGCGGATTCCCGGCCTTCTGGCACGACAGCTGTGCAGTCCGGTGCGCTGGTATGACACCCTGCAGCGCATGCTCGCGGCGCAAGTGGAGATATTCGTCGAAGTCGGGCCCGGCAAAGTGCTGACCGGTCTCTTGAAAAAAGCGCTGCCGTCCGGCCACCCCGCCGCCCTCTTCAATGTCTCCGACCTGAAAAGCCTGGCTGCATTTCTCGAAGCCGCACACGGTTGACGGAATCGTAAAGAGAATTTTTAGACCACAGAGGAATAGTATGTATTTCTAGCATGCCATCTCTGTGCTCTCTGTGTCCACTGTGGTCATTCGGCCCTTGTTACGCGTCCATCAAGTTTTCAGTTTAAGTATAAGATAGTTTTAATATCTGATTTCATTATTAATCGACGTGATTCTTCGCTTAACGTCAATACTTAACACTTGAAACTTCTGATGAATTCGGGTTCTTTACGAATTCATCAAGGTTAGAGAAAACAGCTTATTCAGTTTTCCGGCGTACCCCCATGTGGTTGAACCTGCCGTGATCGGTATTATTTTGTCCCCTTAATTCGGGGGGAAGTGGATGGCATCCGCGTTAATTGTTGTCAATTAAAACCCGCGTGTGCTATTTAAACCATTTTCGAAATGTCAATAATAAGGTTTCTGAAAGCGAGTACGCCTATGAAAAAGAAAGATCTCAAATTCTTTGAGCAGCTGCTGCATGAAAAACTTCAAGAGCTGCTGAATCAGGGCGACACCACGGTTTCCGGCATGACCGAACAGAAGGAGAATTTCCCCGATCCGACCGACCGGGCCACCCTCGAATCCGATCGCAATTTTATGCTGCGCATCCGTGATCGAGAGCACAAGCTGATCAAGAAGATCAAAAAAGCACTCGAACGCATCGAAAACGGCACGTTCGGCATCTGTGAATCCTGCGGGGAAGAAATCTCCATCGAGCGCCTCAAAGCCCGGCCGGTGACCACGCAGTGCATCGATTGCAAAACCAAAGAAGAAGCTTTCGAGAAAGCCCTTGGAATCTAACTTAAACGGGGGCATCGATCTTCATATCCACTCGACGGCGTCGGATGGAACCTATGCGCCGGCCGACCTCTTGCGGATGGCGGTTCGCCTGGGGCTGAACGCCATCGCCATCACCGATCACGATATCCTGGAGGGTTCGCGCCTTGCTCTGGGTGGAGCGGTACCCGCGGGCCTGGAGCTGATCTCGGGCGTCGAAATCAGCGTCAATGCGCCTGCAGACGGCCCGGTCGAGGGCAGCATGCACGTCTTGGGGTATGGCATCGATCTCGACGACCCTGCCCTCAATGCAGCGCTCGCCGAACTGCGCGATGCGCGCAATCGCCGTATTCCCGCAATCGTCACCCGGCTGCGGGATCTGGGCGTGGAAATCGCCCTGGACGATGTCCTGGAACAGGCCGGCGGCGGAGCACCAGGCCGCCCACACGTGGCCAGCGTTCTGGTCCGAATCGGCGCGGCCCGCGACATCGATGACGCCTTTCAGAAGTACCTGGCCGGCGGCCGGCCGGCCTATGTGGACAAGTACCGCCTGGATTGCCGTCGGGCTTTCGATCTGATCCGCGGCGCCGGAGGCGTTCCGGTGCTCGCCCACCCGTTCCTGATTCGCAGCCGCCGGGAGCATTGGATGGGTCCTCTTTTGAGGCGATTGACGGAAATCGGGCTCATGGGGGTTGAAGCCTATTATCCGAAGCACCCACCCGAAATCGTGGAACTCATAAAGACCGAAGCACGCGAGTACGGCCTCTTGATCACCGGCGGTTCGGATTTTCATGGCCAGCTGACGCCGGGTGTTCAGATGGGGCGCGGCTTCGGCGACCTTTTCGTGCCCGCCGAGCTGTTCGATGCCCTTAAGGCGGCTTGCCGGGACCTGCGCGCGCCATGACCGAATTCAACGACGATCAGGTTCTGGAATCCATTTTAAAATATCACTTCAAAACACCCGCCATACTGCAAGAGGCGTTGCGCCACAGCTCTTTCGCCAACGAACAAAGCGATCCTTCGCTGCACGATAACGAACGACTGGAATTCCTGGGCGATGCGGTTCTGAATCTGGTCATCGGACACCTTCTGATGGACAGCTACCCGCAAATGAAAGAGGGGGAACTCTCCCGCATCCGGGCCCACATGGTCAACGAAAGCCGGTTGGCCGATGTCGCCCGCCGGCTTCGGTTGGGGCATTTTCTCAAGCTGGGCAAAGGCGAAATCCAGTCCGGAGGTCACGATAAGAATTCCATTCTGGCCAATGCTCTGGAGGCGCTCATGGCGGCCGTCTATCTGGACGGCGGTTTCAACGCGGTTTTCACGATCATTCAGGACCACTTTCAGACACTGATTGCCGCCGCATCGCAGGCCGCCATGGGCATGGATTACAAGAGCCGCTTGCAGGAGGCCTTGCAAAGCGCGTGGCATGAAATCCCCCAATACCAGGTCGTCGAAGCGTCGGGGCCGGATCATGACAAGACCTTCCGGGTGGTCATGACGGTCGGTCCGCTGAAGACCGAAGGCCAGGGCAAAAGCAAAAAGATCGCCGAACAGGAGGCGGCCCGCAAAGGCCTCGAACTCCTTGCCGGAGGTAAACCCGCGCCGCCTGTCCTGAAATGATACCGCGGGGCGCCTGGGTTCGCTATTGCGGAGCCTGAAACATGGGTCCTGCGCGCCGATCCACCAAGCCGCTGATCATCCCGGTGTTCATCCCCCACGCCGCCTGCCCGCAGCGTTGCCTTTTCTGTGACCAGACGCGCACCACCGGCCGGGGCTCGGCACCCGATCCGGCCGCCGTCCCGGCCGCCGTCGAACAGTTCCTGAATCATAGCCGCGCGGGCCGCCCCTGGGCCGAAATCGCATTTTACGGCGGCAATTTCCTGGGGCTTGCCCCCGAATGCATCCAAACGCTGCTGGAAACCGCGGCCGCCTGCGCGCAGCGTGGCAAGATCCACGGCATCCGCTTTTCAACCCGGCCCGATACCATCGACGACAGGCGGCTTGGCCTGCTCGCGCCCTATCCGGTCACGACGGTGGAGCTCGGTGTTCAGTCCATGAACGACGATGTGTTGACGTTGTGCCGCCGGGGGCACACGGCCGAGTGCAGCCGTCGGGCGGTCGCCGCCCTGCGGCGCCACAAGTATCGGCTCGGCCTGCAGATGATGATCGGTCTTCCGGGCCAGAGCGCTGAAGATGCTATGGAAACGGGCCGCCAAATCGCCGCCCTCCATCCGGACTTCGTCCGTATTTATCCCCTGCTGGTGCTCGACCGCAGTCCCCTGGCGCAATGGTATCGCGAAGGCCGCTACACCCCGCTGGCACTTGCCGAGGCCGTGGAGTTGACCGGCCGACTGTACACGCTTTTCACCCGCTGCGGCATTCGGGTCATCCGCATGGGCCTGCAGCCTACGGCGGAGTTGAACCCCGAAGCCGGCGTACTGTCCGGACCGTTTCATCCGGCCTTCGGCGAATTGGTGCATTCGTCCTTGTGGTTGAACGCCCTGGATGCCCATCTGCGACGCGAAGGCATGCAGGGCGGCAGTGTGGCCATTGAAGTGGAAGGCCGCAGCCTTTCCAGGCTCAAAGGCTGGCGAAACACCAATTTGACCGAGCTGCGAAAACGGTTCGGATTGCGGGAGATCAGCGCCCGCGCCGGGCCCGGCATCGAAAGGGATACGGCACTGGTGAACGGCGGCCGTTGCCCGCTCGATAATCCTGCCGGCCGCCTCGACCCCGTTCCTGTCGACGATTCCTTTTGAACGCCGCAGCGTTTGCATGTAGAAGATTTTCTTTAACGGGCAAGGCAGGCCGACCAAAGCGATGAAGAACGTCTCTTCGCACAACGACCGATCACCGTTTGCCGGCGGATTCCACGCGCTGCCCATGGGCATCTGGGCTCTGGGCCTGGTCTCGCTGTTTATGGACATCTCCTCCGAGCTGATTCACAGCCTTTTGCCGGTTTTCATGGCCAACGATCTCGGCGTGACCATGATGACGGTGGGTCTCATCGAAGGGGTCGCGGAAGCCACCGCCGCCGTCACGAAGGTTTTTTCGGGGGCGATCAGCGATTTCCTCGGCCGGCGCAAACTGCTGGCCGGGCTCGGTTACGGTCTTGCCGCGGCGACCAAGCCGATTTTCCCGCTGGCGACCACCATCGGGTGGGTGTTTGCCGCACGATTCATCGATCGGGTGGGCAAGGGCATCCGCGGGGCTCCGCGGGATGCGCTCGTGGCCGAAATCGCGCCCCGGCAGCTCCGGGGAGCGGCCTACGGCCTGCGCCAATCGCTGGATTCGGTCGGTGCCTTCGTCGGCCCCCTGGCCGCCGTGGTGTGCATGGCCTGGCTGGCGAACGATATCCGTGCAGTGCTCTGGGTGGCGGTCGTCCCGGCGTTTATTGCGGTGGCAATGCTGGTTTTTGGCGTCCGCGAGCCCGAACAGGCGGTCGTCCGCCGCGTGCGAAAACCCCTCACGCTCAGCGACGCCGGACGCCTGCCCCGTCGCTACTGGCTCATCGTCCTGCTCGGCGCCATTTTCACCATGGCCCGCTTCAGCGAAGCATTTCTGGTGCTGCGGGCCCAGAATGTCGGCCTGGCGATCGGTTATGTGCCGATCATCATGATCGTCATGAACGTCGTCTATTCGGCGACCGCCTATCCCGCCGGAGTGGCTGCGGACCGGATACGGCAGCGGACGCAGTTGGTGATCGGGCTTGGCGCCTTGATTGCCGCAGACGCCGTACTGGCCGCGGCATCCTCGCCGGGCTGGGCATTTGTCGGCGCAGGCATCTGGGGACTGCACATGGGGCTGACGCAGGGTCTTTTCGCCAAGCTGGTCGCCGATGCCTCCCCCGACGATCTCCGCGGCACTGCCTTTGGAATATTCAACCTGGTCGGCGGCGCTTCGCTGCTGGCGGCGAGTGTCGTCGCCGGGGCGCTCTGGAGCCTTTTCGGTGCAGCCGCCACCTTTATGACCGGTGCGGCCTTCGCCGCGCTTGCGATGCTCGGGCTCCTGGTGTACCGAAAGAAGCCACCGGCCGTTCGGCCCGATGGCGTTTAGCCGGACTTGCGCCCGCCTCCCGAGACGGATATGAGAGAACGTGCGCTGCGTTTTGGAAAGAATCCATCTTGCGTGACCGATTTCCATTTCTGATACAAAAGGAAGCGCCGGCGCTGGATGTGGCGGCCCTGACGGGATCGATCGCCGCCACTCAGCTTGCGGACGGACGCATCCCCTGGTCGCCCGATGACAAGACCGATCCCTGGGACCACGTGGAGTCGGCCATGGGGCTGACGGTCGGCGGCGCCTATGCCGAGGCGCGCCGGGCCTTCGAATGGCTGAAGGCGCAGCAGTTGTCCGACGGCAGCTGGTATGCTGCTTACGATGCCGACGCCGTGCGCGACCGGACGCGTGAAACCAATCACGCCGCCTACATTGCGGCGGGAGTGTATCATTATTTCCTGGCCACCGGGGACCTCGATTTTGTTCGAACGCTGTGGCCCACCATTTCGGCGGCCGTCGAATTCGTGCTGCGCCACCAGGCGCCCGGCGGCGAGATCTGGTGGGCCGTGAGCCCCGCCGGGCAGGTGGACCGGATGGCGCTGCTCACCGGCAACAGTTCGATTTTCTTCAGCCTCAAGTGCGCGATCGCGCTTTCGGACGTTCTGCAGATACGCCGGCCGCGATGGCGCAGGTCCCTCGGGCGGCTGCGAACCTGCCTGCGCAGCCGGCCGTTTCGCTTCAACATGACCAAGGCGCGCTTTGCCATGGATTGGTTTTACCCGGCCTTGTGCGGCGCCCTGGCGCCGGCGCAGTCCTGGGAGCGCATATCGCGGCAGTGGAAGAAATTCGTGATCCAGGAAAGAGGAGTGCGCTGCGTCTCGGATCAGCCCTGGGTGACGATTGCCGAGTCCAGCGAACTGGTCCTGACCCTTGCGGCGATGGGCAACCACCTGCTGGCGCGCATCGTGTTCGGCTGGATCGGTGACCGCCTGTTCGAGGACGGCACGTTCTGGTGCGGGTTTACCTGCCCGGAGACGGTCCTGTGGCCGGTCGAGAAAATCACCTGGACCAACGCGGCGGCCTTGCTGGCCGCCGACGCGCTGTACGGTCTGACGCCGGCGGCGCGCCTGTTCGACCATCGCCTTTGGCAGGACCGGGGGCTGTAGCTGGTATGCGCCGCGACCATCGTCCCTATGTCGTCAAGAAGGCCTGGCTGAGGTTTCAGCGGTTTTACACCGGACACTTCCTTCGCCCCCAGCTCGAATCCCTCGGCCGCGGATTTCATTTCATGCAGCCGTGGCATGTGGAACTGTTCGGCGGGCCGATCACGATCGGGAACTATTCGACGGTCATCGCCACTTCGGATAAGAAGGTGCGCCTGTCGGTGTGGCCCGAACAAGACGGCCGCGGTCGGATCCGCATCGGCGACTACGCCCTGATCTGTCCGGGCGTGCGCATCAGTTCGGCCGTCGACATCCGGATCGAGGACAACTGCATGCTGGCGAGCGGGGTTTACATCACCGACGCCGACTGGCATGGCATTTATGACCGTCTTTCGCTGGGCAGGGCCGAGCCGGTCCACCTGGAACGAAACGTGTGGGTGGGCGACGGCGCGATTGTCTGCAAGGGCGTACGCATCGGCGAAAACAGCATCATCGGAGCAGGCGCCATCGTGGTCGATTCCATTCCGGCCAACGCCATTGCGGCCGGCAATCCGGCCAGGGTGGTGCGCCGCCTCGATCCGGCCGAAGCCTTTACCACCCGGGAGCACTGGTATGCGGACCCGGTGAAGCTGGCACGCGATTTTGTCGCCTGGGAGCAGGCCGTCCTCAAAGGCAATACCTTTTTCGGCTGGCTGCGGCACCTGCTGTTTCCAGCTCAGGGCGATTGACCAATCGGTCCGTTCCCGGCGGTTTGACTGAGTTGAATCCGGCCGGGATCGCCCGCGCAACCGGTCGTTGCGTAGGACCGCGGGTCCGCTCCGCCAATCAAGCCTGTGTGCGCCCCACTTTGACCGCCTGCATGAAAATCCGGAACATCACCACTTCGATGAACAACGCCGCAAATAAGATGGCGGTGTCGACCAGCATCAGAAGAAGCGGCGATGCCTGCTCGCTGCCGATGAGCTGGGCGATCAGCAGGCTCAGAAGAAAGAGCGGCAAGGCAAACAGTGCGAGCGAGGCCGCGATGATGCCGAAATGCCCGCGCGTGGTTTGAAAACTCTTGAGGATGGCCGCCTTGGGGTCGACCCGATCGAGGATCAGGTGAAATTTGGCGAACGAGAGCCGCACCAGTATCCAGACGCCGGGAATGATCAAGGCCATGAAGCCGGTCCAGATAAACGCCATTTCGATGACGCTGAGCATCAGCAGGGGCGCATAATGACCCAGCGCCGATTTCAGCAGCTCCGGCGTGGCCGGGCGCTCCTTGTGGGCCTGGCGGGCCATCAGCAGGATCAGCGCCGCCGTGTAGATCGGCTTCAGGGCCAAATTGACGATCACCGGCACAAAGCGCACCGCGCCCTGGGCGGCGTCATCGGCCGGACCGATGGCCAGGTTGTTGACCCCTGCTCCCAGCAGCAGAAAGGGCAGGCTCAACGCGGCGATCTGGCGCAGGTTGCCCAGGAAGAAGAAGAGCGAGTCACTGATAATCAGTTTGAATGCCGGCATGATGGTTCCAACGTTCCCCTTGGATGCGAAGCGCTTTCTTAACATATCCGGATGGGGCCCCGCCACAGTTTTGATAGTTCTTGCGGCAGCCGGCCGGCCCTGTTTCCGAGGCCGGCGCTTCCGGACATCCGATTTTTCTGCTACTTCAAAACCGGCGTCGGCGGCGACTGTCTTGTTCGATAAGTAA
>JAEYRZ010000014.1 GCA_023435265.1 Pseudomonadota bacterium | reverse complement strand
AACCCGCCCAGGCCGGCACTGCCACCTCGCGGTCCAGAGGCTCGAACTCCGCCGCGAGACGATCGATCAGTGCGAAATAGGGTCCTTGTGCGGTGGGGATGCGCCGCGCCGCGGCCTGCCATTGATCGCGTCCGTGCAGCAGCTTCGATCCGCCGCCGAAGTTGCGCACGAAATCCAGCCACTGCTTAAAATAGGTGCCCTGATACCACTTGGTGAACTCGAGCTTTTGCCCGGCGATGATCAGCGGATCGAACAGTGCGGCTTCGATTTCGGCCAGGGCGCTCTCGATCTGCGCCTTGCCTTCCTGGGTGAAAGCGGGTGGTACGAAAGCCTGGTCGGGGACGGCCGCACCACCCCAGAAATCGCTTAAGAACACCGGTTGCAGGCTGCCGTCGGCATTGATCCAGTCCACCAGCCAGTTGAGGGTCATGCCCGGCCGGGTCAGCACATGCTTGAGCCAATTCTGGAGGCTGGTCAATTCTTTGTTGACCGCGTCCGCATCTTCCTGCCAGGCGACTGCGTATAGGTATTGCAGTCCCAGTTGGCTTTCGATCTCGGGCGGCAGGCTGTCGCGGTTCAGCAGGGCGGCTTCGAATGCCGGCTGCGGGATGTCCGCCAACTTTTCGAATCTTTCACGCGCCAGGCGCGCCTCGAGCAGATTGATGCGCCGCACCAGATGGGCGACATAGGTGCCCAGCACGGGATTGGGTGTGTGCACGTCGAAGCGCGTCATGCGTTCGCCGGCCTTCTTGTCGAAGTCGTTCAGAAATCCGTTCTGGAACATGCGGATATATTTTTGTTTGAGCGCACTTTCCACGGTCAGCGATTCACTCAATCCCAGGCGCGGCAGCCACCACCTTCGGTTCTCATCAACAACCGTGACCAGGGCCTCCCGGTAGCGGTCCATTGTGGCCGCATCGGTGGTCAATTCACCCTGCAGCACGGCGGCGTTGCGGAATTCACGCCGTACGTCGGAAAGGGCGCTCAGGTTTTTGGCAAAAACAAAACTGAGATAACCGCAGGCGGCGATCATGACCGCAATCCAGGCGGTCAGGCCCAGGTTGCGGGTCAAAACCCGCCATTCATGCATGGATACGGTCGGCCTGAAGAGGTGCCGGTCGGACGGCAGGATTCTGGCAAAAAAATCGTGCAGGAACAGCCCTTTGTTCGTCCCGCCGAGCACTTCCCGCTCCTGGATCAATCCCAGGGCGCCAAGAAAGTGGGAGAACGGCGTCCCCTCCTGCCTTCCGCTGCTGAAGAAGATGCCGCGCAGCAACGGCGTTTCCTGATATGCATTCTCCTGAAAGGCCCCGCCCACAAAGTGGGCAAGCGGCTCCTTGAGCCTTTCGAACTCTTCGGGAAAGAGCAGCATGGAGGAAGCGGTCGCACGCTCGCGGGTCTTATGCAGGAGCAGCAGCCGCAATTCGCGCAACCGCTCGCCGATGGTATCGAAGGCCTTGGCCGTAAAACCGGCCGCATCGCCGCCGAGCTCCTGGTTGACCAGGCCCATGGCCTGCTGCAGGGCGGCATCAGGGAGGCTTTCGCAAAACTGTGCGGCCCCCTGAATCAAGTCGCATTTGGTGACCAATACATAGACCGGAAACTTGGCGCCCAATACGCGCATCAACTCTTCGACGCGGCTGCGGATGCTCCGGCCGTCCTCCATAAGCGCTTCGGGCGTACTGCGGGTCAGACGGTCGGCCGCCACGGTCACCACCAGCCCGTTCAGCGGCTCTTTTTTGCGGAACTTGGCCAGAAGCGTCAGAAACTTCTGCCACTCGTCCTTGTCCCGGCCCTGATCCACGGGTATGGCGTAGCGCCCGGCCGTATCGATCAGAATGGCTTGCTCGAAGAACCACCAGTCGCAGTTGCGCGTGCCCGAAATGCCGGAGGTGCGGCTGACCTGGGCGAACGGCGACGAGAGGCGGGCGCTCTGAATGGCCGTCGTTTTGCCGGACCCGCTTTCACCGACCACCATGTACCAGGGCAGCACGTACAACGGATTGCCCTGCTTGCGCAAATGGGAGCCGCGCAGGGCGTCGATGGCTTCCTTCCAGCGTGCCTGCAGTTCCTTGGCGCCGTCCTGTTCCCTGGCGGGCATGCGCTGCCGGATGGATTCGTCCTGCTGGATGATCTGATGGATGAACATCCGCTCTCGGCGTCGCGCCCAGACTTTACGAAACACCACAAGGCCCAGCGCGATGCCCAGAAGTCCGGTCAGAATAAACAGCCCGAGCCACCACGGCCAGCCCGCGAGCATGGTCAGCCCGAAGACCAGCACAACGACCAGCGCGATCGTCGCAAGATACAAGAACGCCTTCAGGATCCTACGCAGCCACTCTTTCATCAGGGTACCGTTCCAATGAGGTTTTGGCCGATATTATGCAGGATGAACCGATACACGACGTACAGCACGCCGAACAACACCACGGGTCCCGCGGCGGCGGCCAGCGCGAAACCGGACCAGCGGCGTCCGGGTCTTCCGGCGGGCGCGCCTTCGTTGCGGGGATAGGCCGCCGGAAACAAGGTCTCCTTGTCCAACGCGGGCAGTCCCAGCGTGCTGCCGGTCAGCAGCTTCAAATTGGAGATCCGCAGCTGTTCGAGGAGGAAATCGTCGCCGGCGTTGCAGTACTGCCCTGTAAAGCCCAGGCTCAGGCAAAGATAATAGACTTCGCGCACATCCCGCTGGTGCGCGCCGAGTCCGTTGAGCCGTTCGAAGAAAATTTCGCCCGCGTCGGTGACTTGATAGTAGATGCGCTGCAGCTGCTCGCGCTGCCATTGGATCCGGCCCTTCCAATTGGATGCCAGGACCGCTTCGTCGATCCAGGCGAACACGGCAAAGCGCGCCAGGTTGTAATCGTCCGGCGTGAAGCGCGCGTTCTGAAACCCGGATTCGCTCTCCTTGATCATGCGCTGCAGATTGGCGCGCACCTGTTCGTACGACGGACCTTCGCCGCCCGGGGATTTGAGGAAGAATGCCGTGTAGGCGATCATCTCTATGAAGCAGTCGGACAAACGCATGCTCATCTCCTTCCCACGGCCATGATCTCGACTTTCAGATCCTCAGGTGCCGTGTCCCAGTAAAGCGCCAGATTCTTGCTCTTCTGCACCTGCGCCCACTGGTCGCTGTGGTGATCGATCTGGAAGTAAAGGGCGCGGGCGCGGCGCGGCAGTTCCTGCGGCACGGAGGGAAGATGCGTCAGGCCGATGCCCGAGAGCGAACGCGCGATCAGCAGGGGCAGCGCTTCGCGGCAGGCCAGCTTGGCGAAACCGGCGAGTGCGGGCAGCATCTGCTGGGGATCGGATTCGGTCTCCACGACCAGGAAGAAGCGGTTTCGGCCCTCGAAGATCGCCGGCGGCATTTCGGTTGCGAAATAGGTGCCGTCGAACGGCATGGGCAGCATGAACTCCGGCCCCGCCGTGATCTGGTCCAGCAGGCGGGTGACCAGGGCGCGCGCCGCGGCAAAGCAGGGACCCAGTTGGCCGTGCTCGTATTCGGGCAGCAGCGCCGTTCCCTCGGCATCGTCGCCGTTGAACGAGACATCGGCGGCAAAGGTCGACAACTCGCCGATCAGCTGCCTGAGGTACCCGTAGACCTGCCAGGGATGGCCGTGTCGAGCCGCCGTCAGATGCCCCAGGATCGGCGCATAGCGGTTCAGGGAGCGCAGCGCCAGCAGGTACACCATATCGCGCGCGCCGAATTCGGCCGAGTGCAGCCCGCGGTCGCGTTTGTAACTTTCCAGCTGGCGGCTGCGGGCGCCGATCTGATCCCGGATGTCCTTGATGAGTTCCATCAGCAGGTCGTCCGCGCCGATCGAAATGCAGGGCGGCACGTACTCTCTCGAAAGGCGGATGGTCTCCTGATCGCGCTCCAGCCAGGCCAGCGGGATCAGCTCGTAATCGCCGAGCATATCCCTCTCTGCGGCCCAGAAGATCTTGAGCACGTAATAGAGCCGCTGCATGTCCGCGTCCGGCCCGTTGTGGTGCAGGTCGGGTACCCGCTCCGCCGCCGCGGCGGTGACCCAGCGGGTTTGCACATCGGCCAGGTGGGCCAGGTCGGCGACCACTGTGACATTGCGGCCGCCCGGATTGAACTTGCGCAGGCCGAGGTACACCCCGAAACCCTCCGCGCCGTTTTCCCAGGCCCCTTCAAAGGAGCGCGGCATGACCAGCGCATTGTCGGGAACCTCGACATAAGTGAGATCCGGAAAGAGAAACGCGCCGCCGTTGAGCTGGAAACTTCGGTTCGCCAATGCACCGGTCTGAATCCGGCAGTCGCCGACGCCCCAGAAGTGGGGCTGCAGATAACGTTTGAGGGGGATATTCTGGGCCTCGCTGTAGCGCGAGCTGAGCTGCAGGTGCTGGGGTTGCAGGAACAGGCCCTGGTGCCAGAAAATCGGCTTCTCCATGCTTCCATCCTTGACGGCTTTGCGAAAAATCCACGTCCGGCGTGTAGATCGCCTCAGACCGTGTCCTGCACTCTTGGACTTTTCACCTTAACTTCACGAATCGGGAAAAAACCGCTCTCATCACAGAGCGCGCAGCGCTAAAAGGGATTGACTTTACCGGCGCTCCGGGTGGTGATCATTTATAGGCTTCCATCCTGGCCGTACTTCAATTGATCTGCTCCTGGCCGAGGTTCAATTCGACTTTCAGTTTCTGCGGCACACTGCTCTTGGTCCGTTTGACCAGGCCCTTTTGTTCGACCGCGACAGGGATTTCGAAGAGGCGGGTCATGCGCGCTTTCTGAAGGGCATAGTAGCCGCACACCACGGCTACATATTTGGCGCCTTCGGCGCGGTCCAGCAGGATGTTGACATCCTGGCCGGGATGGACGATCAGCCGCTTGGCCGTGGCGACCCCGGCATCGAACAAACCGCACTCGAGCAGTTTGTAAATGCCGTTGGTGTCCTCCGCGAGCTGGTTGAAGGCGTTCGGATCCTTGAGCTGATAGATGCAGGTGACCAGGGTGTGGGGGACCCCGCTGGCGAAGTTGAGCTTCGGGTCGGCGATCAGGTGAATCTGCAGGGCATCCTTTTCATAAGTCCATTGGGGCGGCGGCACAGGCTGGGCGGCACAGGCCGCCATAAAGACGAACGCCGCCAACCAGCCAAACCGCATGGTCCAACAACGATTGCGCATCGATCAACCTCCTTATCCGCGGGCACGTGCGTAACAGTTCTTTTCGAATTCCCTCAGGAAATCCTCCATGAAGCGCCCGGATTCGAACCATTGCCGAATCCGCTCTATTTTGCTTTTCAACAAATCGAAATCTTCGGCCTTGCGCATAGGGCCGATTTTCAGCCCACCGCTGCGTTCGGCGGCCAGCTTCTCCGGATCGAGCGACTGCAGGATCTGGGCGACTTTGGCATGGGCGGCGGCCTTGAACGCCTCCTGAGTCGTCAGGAAGGCGCGCCGGATCTGCCCCAGGTGCTCCTCCAGGGGCCTTCGCCCCTCGTCTTCGATCTGTGACCCGATCACCTGCCGGATCGTCATTTCGGCTTCGACCGGCCTACCGCTGAAACCGCTGCCGATCAGTCCGATCAGGCTGTTCAGTTCATTGAAAATGGTATTCAATGATTCGGCGAGCCGCTGGATCAGCTCGGCTGAAGAAAGGTCTTCAACGGCGACCTTGCGGCCCAGGATGAGACCGAACACCTGAGCCGCGACATCCTTCTCTGGAGTCGGCAGCGCGGATAGACCGACCGGTTGCAGGCGATCCTGCACCTGCAGCAGCAAACGGCGGCCCTCACCGGAAGTCAGATTGGCCAGGCGCGCCGCAAGATGAGCCCGGATGCGCTCCGCAGCCGATTCCGGAGCTTGCGCGTAAATCGCCCTGAGCTCTTCGGTGAGGCTTTCGGCAAGCGGCACGTGACTGGCGCCCATGTTTAAGGCTTTCTGGGTAAAGGTTTCGACGTGCCCGGTTTGAGTACTACCGTGGCTTCGAGGTCCACTTCCGCAGGCTCTTGCGGAGCTGTCCGTTTTGCTCCGCCTGAAGGGGATGCAGGCGTCAGCAGCACGGTCTTCTCCAATTCTTCGTCGGCCGGCCATAACGGCCCGCTGTCGACATTCCTCGCAACCTCCGGACCGGGACCAGCAAAATGGCCGGGCGCGCTCAGTACAACCGTTTCGGTGAGATCGGCCGCCGGAGGCGGTTCAGCCGGAGGAGCGCCGCCGAGCAGCACCGTCGCTTCCAGGTCGCTGGCCGGGACGCCGGAGGCGCCCTGCCTTCGGAGCACCACCGTCTGCTCTATATCGGTGCCCGGTTCCTGATTCTTGAGCGGTGAGTTCGCAGAGTGCGGCTGCGGGGGCAGAACGATGGTTTCGGCGGCTTCCTCATCGACGTGCGGTGGCGTGTCATTGCCGGCCGGAACGGGGTCCGGAGGCCATTCGCGCAGCATGCCGGCCACGATCGCGGCGATCGCGACGTCGTCCGAGGTCCGGGAGGACGATGCTGCACCCGGGAGTGCCTCAAGCTGCGGTCTGCTACCTTCGCTATTCAGAATTTCCTGTGGTGGTGTGGGATGTGCGGGGTTGATTGCGCCGATACCGCTCTCAGTCTCGGCCAGTTGCCCACTCCCTTCCAGGGCCCTGAAAGCTTCGGCGTCAAAGGCCGGTGCAGGCTGGATCACCAGGTAAAACGGATAGAAGCAGACCGGGTGCATGCGTTTGAGGACCAGCTGCTGCGGCCCGAAGCATTGTCCGGCTTCGGGACAACCGACGCAGGGCAGCTCGAATTGAAGGTCGCTGCGCGTCAGCAGTCGTCCGAACCCTGCGGCCAGATCGCTTACGTCGCCGACGCGATCGGATCGCGGCCCGCCAGAGGCGTAGAATCGCAGCGGCCCATTGGCGGCGCATTTCGTACAATAGAGATAGCGGCTGCATGAACTGCTGTATTCGGCCAGGCCTGCCGAACCCAGCAGGCCGTCATCCCGGCACAATTCAAGGCCGCGGCCGCAGTCCGGACAGAGCGCGTGACCGAAGCGGTCCACATGCCGGCAGTGCCACAGCGGCCGAAACGGCCGCCAGCCTCCCTGTTCGTCTTTCTGGCAGGGCGGAGCGGCGGGCAGACCGGTCGGGTGCAATGCCTGGTGCCGATCCAGCGTCCGGTACCACAATGATTCGATATCTGGGTTGGTCGGCGATGTCTTCCCCTCTGGATGGGGTTGGTGGTCCGATTGAACGAGAAGATTGACCCTTAGCAATACGTGGCCGGCAATGCCGATGCCGCCGGCCAGCCGCCGGGTCATTGGCGCAGGGGCAGGCAATTCCTCGAAAGCATCACCGTTGCGAAACAGACAAAGGCGCAGGCCGCCCGCGGGCGGCTGCAGCCATGGCAGAAGCGATGGTCTACTGGGATCCGGTAAGGGCGCCTGGGGGAATTTTTTCATTCCGTTCCGCTTACAGTCGAGTGCGCGTCGCGCCTTTTCGCCGACGGGAGCCTGACCGGCAGCGAGGTTCCCACCGCCACGGACCGCTCGTCGCCATTGATAGTCGATCAGGTCTTGCGCTGCCGCATTCTGATCATGCTATCTTCCGATAGCCTTCATAGCATTGGCCAAAGCGAGTGTCCATATAAAGAACTGGAAATGTAACGGAGCCATCTGACAAGGAGAAAACAGGTGGCATCGGTACTGCTATGTACGCGCCCGGGACCGAAGAGAAAAATGGGTTCGACGAAGATGGTCGCCATCTAAAAATCTACGGTCCCCTCCTTCAGCGAGTAAGGCCGCTGATATGGGTTGTTCGGCAGAGCCATTAAAATCGTTTTCTCGACCAGTTCATCGAGAGTATCGGGCCAGCGGTCATATCGCTTTTGAAAGCGGTCCACTGCGGCCTGCAGGATTTCAACGCCCTTGAGCGCTTCGATCCGCTCCTGCAAGGTCGCCTTTATTTGTTCGTCCTGCGCTTCTTCATACAATGCGGAAAGGAACTCGATGGCGGCTCGGGTCTGCCCGGCCTTGGAAGCCAAACGCGATCCCAATGTGGCCAGCATCACAGGTGCCCCTTCCACCTTCGACGCCTCGAGCATTTCCCGTGAGGCCGACAAATCGTCTCTGAGGAAGAAATGGTAATTAAACCCTTTGAAAAAACCCGGCTCCCAATCCCAGTCCCGGTGACGTTTGCTGCGCTCTAAAATCGAAAACGTCTCTTCATATTTTTGAACCTGCCAAGGAAGCGTGGACTGAGCCAGCCGGTAGGTACTTTTGAAATAAGGGTCGAGGTCGCTGCTTTTCTCAAGAAGATTGGCTATCGCATTCCAGTCTTCGGTGCTTGCATTTGCCGCCTGTTCACTGCCGTTGAAGCTGGCAGCTTCCAGAACGAAATAATTGGCGACCATCCCCCTGAATTCCCCAGCCAGCACCTTGATCATCCCTATCGGCATCAGGACATTGGTGGTTTGCAACCGGTACGTGTACCCGTCTCGATACGCATCGACGCGCAGGAACGCCGCACGGTTCAACGCACAAAATAGAATCAGCAGGCCGATGATGCAAATCTTTTTACAATTCATACCAGTTCCCGACGCTGAAAGATGCAGACGGTTAACGTGAGGATGACGCCGATATAGCTCATGCCGTAGAGCGCCGTCCAGACAAGGTCGCCCGCCCCGAGCGGCAGTCCGTAACCGGCCGCGGTTTTCAAATCGAAGGCCTGCAGGTTCGGGAAAATCCAGGCGATCGATTCCATAGCAGTCGCGTAGACAAAATGTGCATTGCCGCTTTCGACGAATGTCTGGCGGATGAGTTCGACGTTTTGTCCGATGAAATAGGTGCAGGCCGTCACCAGGAGCGCAATGTACGAACTGGTAGTAAGGCACGTGAAGAATTGCGCCAGAGCCGTCAAAATCATCAGGCTCAAAAAACTGAAAGAAACCGAGAGCGCAAAAATTTTCCAGGAGTAGTTCGGGGGGATATAGGCAGGCGACATCAACATCGTGGCCTTTACTCCGCCTGCCGAGAACAAACCGAGTATTGCCACGGCAGTGCCCACCATCATCGCCAAGCCCAAATACTTGCCCAGCACGTATTGCCACCGGGCGATCGGCCGTGAGAGTATCGTATAAATGGTTCGCCGCTCGAAATCCTTGGACAGGAGGTTGATTCCCATGAAGAAGATGACCGCCAGGCCGGCGAGGGAAACGGTCGACAAGCCCAAATCGACCGACACCTTGCTCAAATCGTGGGCGAACATCTGGGTGAAGATGATATTGAAGGCCGAAAACATAACGGCCAGGATGAGAATGCCGAGAAGGATGCGGTTGCGGACACCTTCTTTGTAAGTGATCTTACTCAGCAGCCAGATCTGCTCCATTCAAATTCTCCTCATCCGTTTGGATCTTTGCAATAAAGGCCTGCTCCAGTCCACCCGAAGCAGTCAATAAATCTTTCAGTCCGCCGCAGTAAAGCAGCCGCCCATGATTCAATATCCCCACACGATCACATACTTTTTCGATATCGCTCAGGATATGCGAGCTGAAAAAAACCGTCTGTCCGCTATGTTTCATATCCAGGATCAAGTCGGACACAAGGCGCCTGCCCAGAGGATCGAGACCGCTCATCGGCTCGTCCAGAATACAGATTCGAGGGTTGTGGATCAGAGCAAGCGCCAGCCCCGTGCGCTGCACCATTCCTTTGGAGTAAGTCCGCAGCCGCTGTTTTCTCGCATGGCAGAGTTTTAAACGCTCGAACAACTCATCCGAGCGTCGCGCAATATCCTTTTTGCCCATGCGTGCGGCCCTGCCTCCGAAAGTCAGGATTTCTTCGGCGGTCAGGTGGTCGTAGAAAAACGGGTTTTCCGGCAGATAGCCGACGGTGGAACGGGCTTCAGGATCGCTGACGGGCTTGCCGTTGACCATTGCAGACCCGGACGTGGGGCGGATAAAGTGCATCAGGATTTTGATCACGGTACTTTTGCCGGCACCGTTCGGCCCCAGAAATCCGAACACTTCGCCGCTGTTGATTTGGAGAGTCAAATTGCTGACAGCCGGCTTACTGTCTTTCAGCCCTTTGCGATACCGTTTGTCGAGTTTTTCAATTTCAATCATGTCGTCGCCCTTGGTTCAAATCAAATACTGTCGCACATTCCCAGAATTCAGGTCGAACTGGAAGCTGGCACACTCGATAGAGATGATTGGGTTCTAAATAGCAGTTATGGCGGGCACGTGCAATTATCGGTCCAGGTTTCTGATCCATCTGGAGCGATTTCGCAAAACTGAAAATGGCGCTGGCTCCCACCAGCGCCATTATTTGATAGCGGTATTGGCCGGGCTTAGCGGATGGCCCAGGGGGCTCCGCTGGGGCCGTTGATGCCCGTGAAGTCGTCAGCGGTGGTGGAAGCAGGACAATCAGCCAGAGCCAGCGCAGTTCCAGCCGATCCGGCACGCTGATCGAAGAAAATGGCGGTAACGTCGCTGTCGCAAGCGAAATAGGTGTCGCCCGCATCGTGCTTGGTGACACCGTTGAAGCTCGCACAGTTCGGCGCATCGGTGCCGGAAACCAGCCGCACGTTGTTGCCCAGGGGAATCTGGGTGCCGCGGTTGGCGGCCTGCGCGGTTACCTGCACGACCGGAATAAAAGCACCACCGGCAGGGTTACCCGTCGGGCCCAGAAGGAGTGCGCCTGCGCCGCCGCCGAAGGCACCGAAGACCGGCGGATTGAGCGCAGCCACGAAACCGGAGCCGCCGAACATCTGCCAATCCGAGAAGAGCGCCGCCTGCGAAGTGGCGAGGTTTCTCACGTCGCTCTGGCCTGAAGAGTTGAACGATCGCAGGCGGTATTGGGCGAACTGCGGAATGGCGATGGCCGCCAGGATGCCGATGATCGCGATGACGATCATCAATTCGATCAGGGTAAAGCCTTTGGAGTTCATTTTGAATTTGCGCAGCATGATCTAATCCTCCTTTTGATACGAAATCCTTGGGGTTGTAGTTTATGTTTCTAAACCTTTTCGATTGAACTTTTTACGCCCTCTCCACACCTCCTTCTGCATTGTTGCCGTCGGCATGGGACTAAGCAATCCACATGCCATGTCCGGACGAGTTGGTGATTCATCAAAAACCGTTCTAATATCCGACAATTAAAGCACACATCGAAATGATAGCCTTCTGCATGGCCATTGGCCGACCGTCTGGGCCGCCAAATTGGGCGATCTTTGACAAAATTTGTCATGGTCCCTGCGGATGGGGCGTTTCCCCCGATCACATGTTGTATCGGCTTGCGGATTGAAAGGTTGAGATAAAAACGGGTCGCTGAATTGAGAGGATCCGCGCCATACCGGCAGGCACGGGAGAAATGGCGTTGATGGCGACCCTTAACCCACTTAATTCACCGATGAATACGGCAATGTGCGGCGGTCATCGGAAGGAAGGAAATCCGCACCCGGAGGTGCGCGACCGATACGGTATCTAATATATAGGTTATCTCAGACCGGCTAGTCGATTGCGAGTTTGTCCAGCCGGTAGCGGAACGAGCGGAAGGTGATGCCCAGAAGCTCGGCCGCCTTGTTCTTGTTGCCGTTGCTGCATTCCAGAGATTTGGTCAGGTAGGCGCGTTCGATCTCGGCCAGGATGCTGTCCAATGACACACCATGGGCCACTTCGTCAAGGTCGAATCGCTTGTTTTGCACGCCTTCGATCCATCTTCTTTTATGGATCGACATGGCGAGGCTGTCGGGCAGCAGGATGTTGGTGCTGGAAAGGGCGACGGAGCGTTCGATGAGGTTTTCGAGTTCGCGCACATTGCCCGGGAAATCGTATTTTTTGAGCAGGTCGATGGCGTAGGAGGAGACTTTGGTGACCTCTTTGCCCATTTGCCGGGCGAACTTCTCGATGAAGTGCTGGGTCAGGATTTTCAGGTCGGCCTTGCGCTCGCGAAGGGGCGGAACCTTGATTTCGATCACGTTGAGGCGGTAAAAAAGGTCCTCGCGGAAGCGTCCGCCGATCACCTCGTCCTCTAACCGCTTGTTGGTAGCGGAGATGATGCGGATATCGACGCTGATGTCGCGCGTACCGCCGACATTGCGGAAGACGCGCTCCTGCACGGCGCGCAGCAGCTTGACCTGCATGGGAATGCTCAGTTCACCCACCTCGTCCAGGAAAACCGTGCCCATGTGCGCGGTTTCCAGCAAGCCCTTTTTGTCCTGGCTGGCGCCGGTAAAAGCGCCTTTCTTGTGCCCGAAAAACTCGCTTTCCATCAACGTTTCTGGAATGCCGCCGCAGTTGATCGGCACGAAGGGCTGGCCGGCGCGGTCGCTGTTTTCGTGGATGGCGCGGGCGATCAGTTCCTTGCCGGTCCCGCTTTCGCCGGTGATCAGGATATTGGAGCGGGTATCGGCCACCTGGCGCACCATCTGGTAGATGTGCTGCATGCGCGGGCTGTTGCCCACCAGGATGCCGAAATGGATCGTCTCCCTGAGTTCGGCGTCGATCTTTTCGCGGTCAGCGGCCAGTGTTTTGCGTTCCAGGGCGTTGGCGATGGTCTGCTTGAGCTCTTCGTTGTCGAAGGGCTTGGGAACGTAATCGTAGGCGCCCTCGTTCATCGCCTCCACGGCCGTTTCGGTAGTGGCGTAAGCCGAAATCATGATTACCACGGTGCGCGGGTTCTTCTGCTTGGCGGCGCGCAGCACGTCCAGGCCGCTGATATCCCCCAGGCGGATGTCGCACAAGACGAGGTCGTATGCGCTTTTGGACACCATTTCGATGGCCCTGCGGCCGCTTTCGGCCACGGCCAGGCTGTAGCCTTCGCGCGAGAGCATGTACTCCAGCAGTTCACGCATGCTGCGTTCGTCATCGACAACGAGGATCTGGGCGGTGGAAGCGTTCATAAGCATTCATCCGAGTACGGTGCGTTTATGTGCCATAGCCAATGAGGTTGTTTGGTCTAAGAGCGCACAGAAGCGGGTCATTCATCAAAACATGGAGACCTCTGTGCACTCCGCTGTCTAAAGATACGGCTTTCAGGCCTCCCGATAAACAATCGTTCCACCCACGATGGTCATGACGGCTTTGCCCTTGAAGCGCCAACTGTCAAAAGGCGTGTTGCGGCTCCTGGACTGCAGGGCGTCGGCTTTGAACGTGAATTCGCGCTGCGGATCGATCAGTGTCAAATCGGCCGCAAGACCCGGCCGCACGCCGCAGGCCAGACCGAGAATGCGGGCCGGAGCGGCGGCCATGCGTTCGATCAGGGTGCCGATGTCCAGCACGCCCTCCTCGACCAGCCGGAGTCCGAGGGCCAGCGCGCTCTCCAGACCGATGACGCCGTTGGCGGCGCGGTCGAATTCGACCTCTTTTTCGAGGATCGAATGCGGCGCGTGATCGGTGGCCACCGCATCGAGCGTTCCGTCGGCCAAAGCCCGGCGTACGGCCTCGCGATCCTCGTTCGAGCGCAGCGGGGGATTCATCTTGGCGTTGGTGTTGTACCCTTCGACTGCTTCGTCGGTGAGGGTGAAATAATGCGGCGCGGTTTCGGCCGTCACCTCGATGCCCTTCTGCTTGGCGTTCCGAATGGCTTCCACCGACTCGCGGGTGCTCACATGGGCGATATGCACCGGCACACCGGTAACTTCGGCCAGGGCTATATCGCGCATCACCATCACGCTTTCGGCGGCATTCGGAATCCCGGCCAACCCCATGCGGGTGCCGCGCGCGCTTTCGTTCATCACCCCCTCGCCGGCCAGGGCCAGGTCCTCGCAATGCGAGATCACGCGCAGCCCGAAGGCGGATGCATATTCCATGGCCCTGCGCATCAGCTGCCCGCTGACTACCGGACGGCCGTCGTCGCTGACCCCGACCGCTCCGGCGGCCTTGAGTGCGCCGAATTCGTTCAACTGCTCGCCCTTGAGCCCCCTGCTGATCGCCGCCACCGGGTAGACCCGCACCAGAGCGGCCTCGGCCGCCTTCTTCAATATATAGTCGGTGATCGCCGGATCGTCGTTGACCGGCAGGGTGTTGGGCATGGTGCAGACGGCCGTGAAGCCGCCCGCGGCTGCGGCGCGGCTGCCGCTCAGGATGGTTTCCTTGTATTCCTGGCCGGGTTCGCGAAAGTGAACATGCAGGTCGATGAGGCCGGGGGTAAGCCACCATCCCAGGGCATCGATGACTTCGACGCCGGCGATTTCAGTGAAGTGACCTGCCGGCCGGACCGCCTCGATCTTACCGTTGCGGATCAGAACATCGCATTGTTCGTCCAGATGACCGGGATCGATCACCCGGGCGCCTTTAATCAGCATCGGCATTGCGCGCACCTCCTAAAACCAGATAAAGCAGGGCCATGCGCACGGCCACTCCGTTGGTGACCTGATCGAGAATGATCGAATAAGGTCCGTCGGCCACTTCGGGCGAAATTTCCACGCCGCGGTTCAGGGGTCCGGGATGCATGATGAGCACATCGGGCTTGGCTGCGGCGACGCGTTCGGCGTTCAACCCGTAAAAGCGCGCGTACTCCCGTTCCGTGGCCATGGTAAACGCCTTCTGACGCTCTTTCTGGATGCGCAGCATCATGACCACATCGGCCCCGTCGATGGCGGTTTCCATG
>JAEYRZ010000179.1 GCA_023435265.1 Pseudomonadota bacterium | reverse complement strand
ATTGTGTTGCGTTCCGGCGGCGGGCGGTCTCCCTGCGATGAATCGAAGTCAGCGGGCTTCTATTGACACGGAGGGTGAATGCGATGCGCCGAGGAACAATCCACTACGGCTGGGTCGTAATTTTCATGGGCATGCTGACGACGATCGCCGCCCATGGATTCGGCCGTATGGCCTATACCATCATTCTTCCGGCGATGAAGGACGGGCTCGCGTTCGACTACACCCAACTTGGTTTGCTGGGGACGGGAAACTTCATCGGCTATCTGGCCATGGCGATCATCGGGGGGTTCTTTGCGGCGCGTTTCGGAACACGCGCCGTCATCACCGCGGCCCTCGTTTTCCTGGGCGTCACCCTCGTTCTGACCGGCCTGGCGCAGTCCTTCGGTTTCGCTTTCTGCATGCGGTTCCTGACCGGGCTGGGCAACGGGGCCGCCTACGTCCCCGCAATGGCCCTCGGCTCAGCCTGGTTCACGATGCACCGCAGAGGATTCGCCACCGGCATCGTTTCCGGGGGAATCGGCGCCGGAACGCTCGTTTCGGGCCTGCTGGTGCCGCCGATTCTGACCCACTACGGGGTACAGGGATGGCGGAATGCCTGGTACATCCTGGGCGGCCTCGCCCTGGTCATCTCCGTAATCGTTTTCATGCTGATCCGCAGCCGCCCGGAGGAAAAAGGACTGCTCCCCGTGGGCGCTTCCGGGGATGAACGGCCGGAGTTGGCTCAGGGGGGGCAAAAGGTTTCGACGCTTCAATGGTCCACCGTTTACCGCAGGGGGGCCGTCTGGTATCTGGGACTGGTCTATTTCTTCTATGGGTCGTCCTACATCATCTACATGACCTTCTTTGCCGCCTATCTCGTCAAGGAGATCGGTTTGACCCAGGCGTTTGCCGGGGGCCTCTGGGCTATGGTGGGGGCCTTGAGCACCTTCTGCGGCGTGATCTGGGGAGGCATTTCCGACCGGATCGGCCGCAGCCGCGGTGCGGCGCTCGCCTACTTCGTGCTGGGCTTGTCCTACATCACCTACGCGCTGATCAAGGCGCCCTTCGGATTTTATCTTTCGGCGATCATGTTCGGGCTTACCGCCTGGAGCATTCCGACCATCATGGCCGCGGCGGCAGGAGATTTCGTGGGACCGCGACTGGCGCCGGCCGGACTTGGATTCATAACGCTCTTCTTCGGAATCGGCCAGGCGGTGGCCCCTGCATTCGGCGGTTATCTGGCGGACCTGAGCGGATCGTTCCGGCTGCCGTTCCTGGTGGCCGGCGGAATCTCGTTCGTCGGGATGACGGCCGCGTTGTTCCTGAAGAAACCGGCACCCTAAAACGCGCAGCGCGAAATCTTGATGGCCTCGTTAAAAGTTACTTTGCGCCAAAACCTGAAAAGAAAGCTGAAAGCTGGAAGGTGAAAGATAGGATCGGATCGATTTTATAAAAAGGACAGCATACCTTCCTTTCAGCTTCTATCTTTCAACTTTCAGCTCCCTGCCCGTCAGCAACATGGGACTTTAGTGCATCAATCTTGATAGACTCGTAAAAAGGCCAATGGACCACAGAGGACACAGAGAGCACAGAGATAAGCAACCAAAATCTAAGGATTTTCCTCTGTGTCCTCTGTGCTCTCTGTGGTTAACGAATACTTTCTGCGGTTTCATCAATCTTGACACGGTTTGGAAACTTTCACGAACCCATCATCTTGCGAGGCCGCCGGATCAGCTGCGCCGCAGCAGGCTCCAGACCCTGAGCAGCTCGCTGACCCCCCACGCCTGGGCGTCGCAGCCCCGCTGGGCATGCGGCGCATCGCCGTCCACAATTTCGGGGAGCTGGCCCACACAGTGGGCGTTGATCAGCAGGGTGGCACTGGAGAGCCAGGAGAGGGCGGTTTCTCTTTCCGAAGCGCCGTAGCACCGAACCCATCCTTCGCAGAAGGAAGGAAAGAGCCAGGTCCAGGCCGTGCCGTTGTGATAGGCAGGCTTTCGTTGGGTGTCCTCGTCCCCGGCGTAGATTCCCTGGTAGGGGGTCGAGGGCGTGTTGAGCAGACGGCCGTTGTGCTGCACGGCAAGCGGCACCCGGACGGGGCGATCGGCCAGGGAGCGGATGGCTCCCGGCACGAGCAGGCTCTGGCTTGCGTGCAGCACAGAGCGCATGACGACGGGATCCGAAACGGCCCCCAGGGTGATCGCCAGCAGCTGGTTGGGCCGGAGCGCGTCGTCCGGCTGCGCAGCCCGGGCGCTTTGGCCTGGGGCGGCATGGCGGCAATCGACCAGGTAGCCCGTATCGGGCTGCCAGAAAAGCCGGGCGATGCTTTCGGCCACTCGGGCGGCCAGGGTTTCCCAGCGGCTGCGGCCGCGTGCGTCGATCGATGCGAGATACTTGAGCGCGGCGAACCAGAGCGCCTGAATCTCGATCGGATAGCCCTGGCGCGGCGAGCCGGCCGGATGGTTGGTATCCATCCAGCTGAAGTGCGCGGGGCTGAAAAGCAGGCCGGAATCCGGATCCATCACGATGCCGTTGGGCGTTCCGGCGATCAGCGCTCCGGCCAGATCGATCAGCACCTGCCGCAGGGTGCGGCCGCCGCAGTCGCGCTCCAGGAAGTCGCTCCGGCCTTCGGCCGCACACAGATCGGCGCAGGCCGTGAAGAGCCACAACGGCGCGTCCGAAGTGTCGCGGTTGGACGCATCGCTGCCGCGGATCATGTTGGGCACCGTGCCCTGCCGTTCGAAGCGGGCGAACTGAATCAGGATGGCCTTGACCGTTTCCAGCCGCCCGGCGGCGATCAGCCCGCGCGCCACGATCAAGGTGTCGCGCCCCCAGTCCAGGAACCACGGATACCCGGCGATCACGGTCCGGAATTCTCCCCTGCGGACGACAAATTGATCCAGGGCCGCCGCCAGGGCCGTTTCAAAAGGGATTGTCCCGCACTCGGGCATCCCGTTTGCGGGAGGCGATTTCAACAGGTCGTCCGCCGTTTCGCCGTCCTGAACGGCCCGCGCCGTCAGGGTGACGCGCTGTCCGCCCCGCAGGCTGCAGCTGAAATATCCGGGGCTGAAGAGATCGGAGTCGGGATCGAGCCCGCGCGACGCCTCAACAGGCCGATGCACCATATAGTGCCACTCGGGCTCGCGGGTAAAATGTCCATGGTCGGCCCGCACGCTCAGCTGATGGCCGTATGGCGCGAAGACGAATCCGTCGGCAAGGCACCGCACGGCAGCGGGGAACTGGTGCTCCGGACCGGTGAACGCCTTGGTGGTGTGGTGGAAATTGCGGTCCTCGACATCGGGCCGCACGATCAGGGTTACGGCGTGATCGTCCGCCAGGCGGTCCGCCGCCGGGCTTGCGTCCAGGCGCGTGACCGCCAGCCGCACGCAGTTGGGGAGGTCGGCCGCCATCTGCAGGGCGACCTGCAGCAGAATGTGTTGTCCCTGCCCGGTGGGGATGCGGTAGCGCCAGAACGCACCTTCGGCGTAATCGAAGGCGAAGCGTTCCAGACAGTCGCCGTTCACGGAGATCGAAAAACCTTGATACACCACCCAGGCCCGGCAGCGCGTCAGCAGAATCTGACGGTCTTCAGGGTAATCCGGGTTCAGGTTGGCCGCCAGCAGGGCGTCGTAGCGGCTGGCCGGCCGCTGCCAGTCGGCCGCCACGCGCAGCATCGCCCCCCGGCCGTTGGTGCCCAGTGCGAGCAAAGGGGTGTAAAGAAAGTCGTTGCGGCTGAAGACCCGCCGTACGCAGGCCTTCTCCCCGGGCGCCAGACAAAGCAGGCGTGCCGAATCGTGCCGGGTTCCGGAGGGTGTGTAAACGGTCAGATCCAATTCGCGGAAGCAATGCCCTTCGGGAGGGTGCAGAGGGACGAGCAGGATGAAGGGCTTGCCGGCGGCGTCGGTCAGACTGCGCTCCACAGTCAGCACCCGGTCCCGATCCCGCACCCGCACTCTGAAAGGAGATTCGGCGCGCAGCAGCAGGGCATGCCCGGGAGGGAGCATCACCTGGCGGCGCACATCCACGGGATACGACCAGCAGACAACCCGCGGTCCGGGGCGTTCCGGATCCAACCGGCTGCAGAATGTCCCGGGATCGGCACGCAACCCATCAACCGCCGCATCGATCGCCGGCGGCTGCTCGATTGAAAGCGCGCGCAGCAGTTCGAGCACCTTGGCTTTGAGCCGTTGTTCCGTGACTGCGGCAGGATCCCCGGCCGAATCGGCGGCAGTGCGTCGAGGCCACGGATCGTCCGGCTCGGCGAGGCACAGTACCTGATAGGGGGCCAGGGCCGTCTGCAGCACGCCCCCGACTTCGCGGATCAAGGCCTCGCCGCCTCCAAGCAGGTCCCGTCCCCGATCCTGCAGCGGCATCTTCTCCTGCGGCCACCCGGCGATCGCCGCCTCGGCGCCGGAAAGGTTGGCCAGGACCATCAGCCGGTGCCCGCTCCGGCGATGGCGCCTCAAAAAGGCGATGAAATTGCCCTCACCCCGGGAAACCAATTCCAGCTCCACCGGGGTGCCGAAGGCCGGATGCGTCTTGAGCAGACGGTTCAGGTGCGCGATTTCGGCAACTTGATTGGGGGTCGCACCCCAGTTCAGCGCGCAAGGCTGGTGTACATTGATCTTCTGGGTCGCAAACCACTCCACGCCGTTGGCGAATGCGAAGGCGCCGCACGGCGCCAGAAGGGCACTCAGCGCAGTGCGCATGCGGGCATAGTCGGTCGAGACCGAAGCCAGGCGGTTGTTGTCGTGGGTTTCGGCAAAGTGGACGGTCAGTCCATCGGTGAAGGCGATGGCGTTGGCGCCCGGCAGATACGATTCGATCTGCCCGCGGTCGTAATTCTGGAACAGTTCCGAATAGGCCCAATCGAAGTTGGCCTTATTGAGCAGTTCGCGGGTCACCTCGATCTTTCCGCCCAGGCCCTCCAGCAGGAAAATGGTATCCGGAAACTGCTCCCGTACTTTGGCGATGATGTAGCGCCAGGTGGGGACCGGGATCATGTAGCCGGCATCGCAGCGAAAGCCGTCCACGCCCCTGCGGCACCAGGTGAGGAAGACATCCGCCATGTAGGTCCACAGGCCCCGGTGACGGAAGTCAAGCCGCGTCAGATCCTCCCACACGATGCCCCAGGCGCCGGGATTTTCGATTTCCCCCGAGGGTTTGCGGGCCAACCACTGCGGATGGGTTTCGTGCAGGCTGGCCGCCCAGCCCGTATGATTGATGGCGATATCGATCAGAATGCGGCCCTCGCGCGCATGCACGGCATCCACTAGTTCCAGGAACTGGTCGAGGGGGGTCGCTCTGGGATCGAATACGGCCAGTGCGGGATCGACGGCCGTGAAGCTCAGGGCGGCGTAGGGACTGCCGTATGACCCCATGCGGGCGTACGTGGTCGGCGTTGGATGAATAGGCAGCAGTTGCAGCACACGGCAGCCGAGTTCATGCATGATGAAGTCGAGATGATCGATCAGGTCGCGGAAGGTGCCCGAGGGCGGAATGACGGCGTAGCCGTCGCCCTCCAGTTTGCGGACCGGGCTTTGTTCGTGGACCGCGGCGACCTCCGGCAACGCCTTGTAGGGACCGAACTGGCGCACGAAGGCGTTGTAGGTGATATTGCCGCAGACCGAGTCGGCCGGTTCGACGTTGACGGCGGTGTTCTCACCGGACGGCCAGAGGGGCTCTGTGCTCTCTTCGGGGATGAAGAGACACTTGGCTTCGAAATGGCCCACTTCATCAAGGCCGATACAATACTCGAATCTTCCGGGGCCGGCCGGCTGCATCGGCAGATCGTACCAGTCATGCCCCAAGGGCGTCTCATCGCGTTCCACCTGGGCGATGATCTCCCGGCGGGTCACGGCGGCATGCCCCAGGTTGGTGCGCACGAAGGCGCGGCCGGGGAGGGGCGGCTGCACGACCAGCGTGAAGCGCAGCCGATCCCCCCGAAATTGCAGCCGGCGCACACCGGGAGCGGGTGTCTGCGATAGCGTCGGTTTCATGGGCGGCGTTCGGGTGCCTCCGTCAGACGGGACAGGCGCTTCCCAGCCCGGCGATCGCGGGTCCCGGGCGTCCGGTGCGGGCGCAATCGGTTTGGGATCATTCGTATTCGACACCAAAGAAGTTGGTAATCAACGTCTTCAGCTGGCGCCTCAGGACGGCATAGGAGTAATAGCGTCGCGCCATGGCGTAATTGTGATCCACCATTTGGCTCCGGCGCGCTTCCGACTCCAGGATCTGCTTGACACTGTGGACGTTTTTTTCGGTCAGGAAGCCGTCCATGACTACCAGGTCGAAGCCCCTCGGTTCGATGTCCCGGATGAAAATCGTGTAGCGGTTGATCAGGAGCGGCTTCTTGAAATACACCGATTCGAGAAAGGCATTGCCGAATCCTTCGTACAAGCTCGGATAGGTGATGAAATCGGCGTGCGGGTAGATGTCCCACAGAGAATAAGGGTGGCGCTGGCGCTTGTTGCCGTTGAGCGGATCGGAAATCCGCGTGTTGACCAGTCGCAGGTCGACCTCGTGCTCCAGGGCGTAGCTTTTCAGCCAGTCGGCATATTCATAGCCTTCATCTCCGGCTTCGTGGGAGATCACCAGCTTGTAGCGGTGGTCCTTCAACTGGCGCACCAGCTCGATCGAATGCTCGATGCCCTTGCGCTGCACGATGCGCGTCGGCTGCAGGATCACCTTGTCCTCGGGCGACAGTCCGATCGCCGCCCTGAAGGCCGCCGACTGTACCGGATCGATCCGCGGCGGGTTGGCGAAATCGAGCACGTTGGGGATGATCGTGGACGAAATGCCCGTACGCAGGGCAAGCTCCTCCTGGGCCGCCGTGTTGATCACCACATGCTCGATGCTCGGCAGCTTGGGCGGAAACGCCATGCGCAGGTAATCGTCCACCGCATTGATGGCGAAGCGGTTGCGTTCCCAGTAAAAGTCGTGATGGTGGGCGATGGTCGGGATCTGCCGTTCGGCGATGATTTCGGTCAGCGCCACGCCGAGCGGGATATGCAGCGGGATGGTGATGGCATTTTCGATGATCAGAAGATCGATGGCGAACTGCTCGATAAATTCTTCGATATCGACCTTGAGCAGCGTCTTGATGGCATGAATCGTCTCCGTCACATTGGCTTTGCGGCCTTTGCGGCCGAAGATGCGGTCGTTCAGCCACTGGTTGTTTTCATGCTTGAAGTGCGCCTCGGGCACCAGCTTGCAGCATTCGTCGTCATGCTCCAGTTCGCCGGCCAGCCAGAAGCAGCGGTGTCCGGCATCGGTCAATACCTGGGCCCATTTGCTGGCTTCCATGGAGACGCCATCCGTTCCGGCGAAACGGGTGGAAATGAAGCCGATGTTTTTCGTCATGGGGGGCTTGTCCTCTGCCAAACCGGGGTCTGTACGCGTATCGGGAGTCATTTGTCGTCGGGTCCGAAGACCGTTACCTGTAAATTCTCGTCTACCGGGCATTCCGGCGGGCTGCCGCCCGAATGCCCTTGCTGGTTAAAGCCGCATGATTTTAGAGGGCTGAATTTCAAAGTCAACCCAAAATCGCACCGGCCGCCGCTTTACAAATCAAGATCCTTCTCGACCAGCGTACCGGCCTTGATCACGGCGGCCTCCCCGCGCCGGTTGCGGATGGTGACCCGTCCGCGAATCGTCACATCGGGTTCGAAAAATACATCACCGATGACCGCCAGCGATTCGCAGCCCACCAGGCTGGGAATTCCGGCGAAGCGCTTTTCGAAATCGTCGATTCTGGAATAGTATTCCGGATCGAGTTGGATTTGAACCCGCCCCAGGCGGCGGGCTGCATTGGGCACTAGTCGGCCGTCCGAATCGAAGACGAAGCAGTCGGAACGCACCGCCAGAAGATCCGCGCATTTTTTGACCGGACGGAAGCGGGTGTCCGGCACGCGCACCGCCGCGGCGCCCTCGAACAGCGAAATGGCGGATCCCATGGCCGTCTCGATCTGAATGATCGCCGGACTTTTCTTGTCCCGCGGATCGAGCGTCTTGGGGTTGAGGATGATCGGCAGGCGCACCAGTTTTTCACGCCGGATCAACCCCTTGAGCGCCGGCAGGTGGATCCAGAGCGAATTGACATTGAAGTACCGGTACAGGCGGATATCCTGAAACGCCCGGCAGTCTTCCTCCGGGCACTGGGCGATCTCGCGCAGAATCAGCCGGCCGTTCCGGTGCCGGGCCAGGTGCCCGCCTTTCATGTCGGCCGGCGTTCGCTGCGCCACCTCCATCATGATCGGAAATTCACTCTTGGCGAAGAAGCCGAGCAGCGACCGGTCCAGGGTGGCGCCAAGATTATCGCCGTTCACGATCAGCGCGTACGTGATTCCATCGGCGAGAAATTGATCGAGCAAACCGGACGTGGACAGGGCGGTGTAGATTTCGCCGTGCCCGGGCGGGTTCCACTCGAGCCCGGGGTTGGCCGGCCAT
>JAEYRZ010000175.1 GCA_023435265.1 Pseudomonadota bacterium | reverse complement strand
TGCCTGAGGCCTCCATTCGATACCGACCCCGATACCGACCCCGATACAAGCTACACGCAATTGCCTTAGGCCCCGGAAGACGGACTTCGGGATTTCGGGTTGGCGCCTGAAAGGCCGCCAAAGTTGCCCTTGATTACCCGCATCGGAGCTGTTATTAACGAAAGTCCGATTTCATCAGCGGAAGGAGTTCTAAGGCCTTGAATGCCAAGGGAAAAATTTCATTGACCGGATTGTTGGCCGTTCTCGCGGTGCTTGTGCTTGTTCCAGTGGTGGTATTGGTGGTCAAGCGCATGGAAAGTACACCGCCGGTGTTGAATCTTTCGATGGCGGCGCCCGCGCTGGGGGCCGAACAGAGCGTGACGGTCGACGTCGGGGACACGAAGAGCGGCCTGCGTCAAGTGTGGATCGCCTTGCTGAAGGACGGACAGGAGATCGTACTGGTGGACAAGACCTATCCCGCGGGCAACCTCTGGTCCGGCGGAACGGTCCATCAGGAAAGCCTGCCGGTTTCGATCGATGTCCGCGCGAAAGGCTTGAAGGACGGCAAGGCCGTGCTGCGCTTGGTGGCCCGGGATTATGCCTGGCGCAACTGGTGGCATGGCAATACGTACTCCAGGGACCAGGACGTCACGATCGATACGCGGCCGCCCGAAATCGACGTGCTCAGCAAATCCCACAACGTGAACCGCGGCGGTACAGGCCTTCTGGTCTACCGGCTGTCTGAAGAATGCCGCATGAGCGGCGTGATGGTCGGCGATCACTTCTATCCGGGCTACAGCGGCCATTTCAAGGACCCCTCCATTTTTGTCTCCTTCTTCGCCTTGAGTCATCTGCAGGGCGGTAAAACCATCCTGCAGGCGACGGCGGTCGACCTGGCGGGCAATCCGGGCCGCCGGGGGTTCAACTACCTTGTGAAGGACCGCGCCTTCAAGAAAGATACGATCACGCTCTCCGATTCACTGGTCGCTTCCCTGACCGCCGAGTTCAAGCCTCAGGTTCCGGGCGCCGAAGGACTGCCGCCCATCGATTTCTTCCTGGCGATCAACCGCAAGATGCGCCAGGACAATTACGACGTCATCCGGAAAGTCACTTCACAGAGCGAGCCTCAGATGCTCTGGAAGGATGAATTTCTGCGCCTGCCTCGCGCGGCCCCGCGCGCCGGGTACGCCGATCACCGTTCGTACATGTACGCCAACCGCAAGATCGATGAGCAGACGCATCTGGGCGTCGACCTGGCCTCTCTGGAGCAGTCCCCGGTGCCCGCCGCCAACGCCGGCAAGGTGGTCTTCGCCGAGTATCTGGGAATTTACGGGCGCAGCGTGGTCATCGACCACGGCTTCGGACTGTTCAGCATGTACTCGCATCTGAGTCAGATCAGCGTTTCCCCCGGCCAGGCCGTGGCCAAAGGGGACTTCATCGGCAACACCGGCCAGACCGGTTTGGCCGGCGGGGATCACCTTCACTTCAGCATTCTGGTTCACGATACGTTCGTCAATCCGGTCGAGTGGTGGGACATGCACTGGATTCAGGACAACGTTCTGGCCAAATTCGAAGGCATCCATTAGCAGCGGAATGCGTATGAAAACCTATAAAGTCCAGAAGAGCTATCAGGAAATCAATGCCCGCATCCAGCGCGGTGAAGTGGTGGTGGTCACCGCCGAGGAGATGACCCGCATTGTCCGCGAGAACGGCGCGGTGGAAGCCGCACGGCAGGTGGACGTGGTCACCACCGGCACCTTTTCACCGATGTGCTCCTCGGGGGCCTTCATCAACTTCGGCCACAGCGTGCCCGGCATCAAGGCCTCCCGTGTCTGGATGAACAATGTGCCCGCTTATGCGGGTGTGGCGGCGGTCGACTGTTACATCGGCGCCACCGAACTCTGCGAAGACGATCCGCTCAACCGTGTGTACCCCGGCGAATTCAACTACGGCGGCGGCCACGTGATTCACGACCTGCTGGCCGGGGAGAAAATCTACCTCAAAGCCACGGCGTACGGCACGGACTGCTATCCGAACCGTGCGGTCGAAAAGAAAATCACGCTGGCCGATCTGCCCGACGCCGTGCTGTGCAATCCGCGCAATGGATACCAGAATTACAACGCGGCCGTGAATTCGACACGCAAGACGGTTTATACCTACATGGGGCCGCTGAAGCCTAAGCTGGGCAACGTGAATTACAGTACCTCGGGGGAATTGAGTCCGCTCTTCAACGACCCGTATTACCGGACCATCGGGCTCGGCACACGCATTTTCCTGGGCGGCGGCGTGGGTTACGTCACCTGGCACGGCACGCAGCACAAACCGGGTGTGGACCGCTCGGAGCGGGGCATTCCCCTGCGGCCGGCCGGCACCCTGTGGGTGATGGGCGACCTGAAGCAGATGCAGGCCAAGTGGCTGGTCGGCGTCTCCATTCTTGGCTACGGCTGCAGTCTGGCCGTGGGTCTGGGGGTGCCCATACCGATTCTGAACGAAGAAATCGCCCGGCATACCGGTATTGCCGATGAAGAGATCTTCACCCAGGTGGTCGATTACGGCGTCGATTATCCCCGGGGCCGCTCGAAGAGCCTGGCCCAGGTCAGTTATGCCGAATTGAAAAGCGGCGAAATCGCGCTCAACGGCCATAAAGTCAAAACCGTTCCCCTGTCGAGCCTGGTCAGGGCCCGGGAAATCGCCGGTATCCTGAAGACATGGATTCAAAACGGGTCTTTCACACTCGGCGAACCGCAATTCACATTGCCGGTTTAACCAAAATCACCACCGCTTGAGCGTCCGGCCGACGTATGGGCACGACCATTCGCACCTTCATCGCCATCGAGTTGCCGACCGATGTCATTCGGCGGGCCGAAGCCATCCAGGAACAACTCACGCATGCCGGCCTGAGGTTGCGCTGGGTGCGGCCGCAACGGATGCACCTGACGCTTAGATTTCTGGGCGACATCGCTTCCGAGCGCATCCCGGAAGCGGCCGCGGCCATGCAGCGCGCCGCCGGTGGAATCCGCCGGCTGGAATTGGATGCCCAGGGGCTGGGGGTCTTCCCGGGCATCCGCACTCCCCGGGTGCTCTGGATGGGGCTGGGCGGTCAGACCGGCGCGCTGGCGGAATTGCGCCGGCGGCTGGACGATGCGCTGGCCGGGAACGGTTTCGCCGGCGACGCCAAGCCTTTTAAAGGTCATTTGACCCTGGCGCGGATCAAGGAGAAGATCGACGGCCGGCTTTTACTGCAGGCCATCGAAGCGTGCGCCGGTTTTGCGCCGGTTCGCTTCCAGGCCGCGGAAATGATTCTGTTCAGAAGCGACCTGCGCCCGGGCGGCCCCACGTATACGCCGCTGGCGCGGGTGGGGTTCGCCTGACGCAATCGGGTTTCCTTTGCACGCAGCGCACGGAGCATGGAGGGGGCATGGCGCCCCCGTACTCGTGCGTTCTGCGGCACTCAGCGCTTCCGCGCCGTGCGGGGTGGCGGATGGTGAAAAGCGCTGAACTCCGGGAAGAATTTCAAGGTGATGTTTACGATGCGGGGGTGCACAGGCAGGCCGTCCGGGCACCGTCGGGTCAGAAGGGTGAGGAGGGGTTATGAGCACGTCAGTGGATAAGGTCAAAGCCGTGGATTCGGCCATGAGTCAGATCGAGCGCCAATTCGGAAAAGGCGCGATCATGAAGCTGGGCAGCCGGCCCATCGTGGATATACCGGTGATTTCCTCCGGTTCGATCGCCCTGGACCGCGCTTTGGGCGTGGGGGGGTTGCCCCGCGGGCGGGTGATCGAGATCTTCGGACCGGAGTCGTCCGGCAAAACCACCCTGGCGCTGCATGCCGTGGCCAACGCGCAGAAGAAAGGCGGCATCGCCGCTTTCATCGATGCGGAGCACGCCCTGGACATCAATTATGCCCGCAAGCTGGGCGTCAACTGCGACGAACTGCTGGTCTCCCAGCCCGATACCGGCGAACAGGCGCTGGAAATCGCCGACATGCTGCTGCGCAGCGGCGCCATCGATGTGATGGTGATCGATTCGGTGGCCGCCCTGGTGCCGCGCGCCGAGATCGAAGGTGAAATGGGCGATGCGCACATGGGGCTGCAGGCGCGCCTGATGTCCCAGGCATTGCGCAAACTGACCGGCACCATCGGCAAGACCAACACCTGCCTCATCTTTATCAACCAGATCCGCATGAAGATCGGGGTCGTTTTCGGCAACCCGGAAACCACGACCGGCGGCAATGCCTTGAAATTCTATGCCTCGGTGCGGCTCGACATCCGCCGCGTGGGCGCCATCAAGAACGGCAACGATGTGGTCGGCAACCGCACGCGCGTCAAGGTGGTCAAAAATAAAATGGCCCCTCCCTTTAAAGAGGCCGAATTTGATATTACTTATGGCGAAGGCATATCGCAGGCCGGCGATTTGCTGGATATCGGGGTTGAAACGGGCGCCATCGAAAAAAGCGGCGCCTGGTATTCTTACAAAGGCGAACGCATCGGCCAGGGACGGGAGAATGTCAAGGTGTTTCTTGTCGACAACCCGGACATTTTCGAGTCGATCCAGGAACAGGTGCGCCAATCCGTGGGCCTCGTGAAGAAAAAGGAAGAGGGCGAGACCGTTCAAGTGGAGTGAGCAAAAGGCAAATGAGGTGTATGGGTTATGACAGGCGATGACATTCGGCGGCGTTTTCTGGAGTATTTCGAGAAGCATCAGCACCGTGTAGTGCGCAGTTCCTCCCTGGTTCCGCACGACGATCCGACTCTTCTCTTCACCAATGCCGGCATGGTGCAGTTCAAACGCACCTTCCTGGGAGAAGAAAAACGCGACTACGTGCGGGCGGTGACCTCGCAGAAATGCGTGCGCGCCGGCGGCAAGCACAACGATCTAGAAAATGTGGGTTACACCGCCCGGCACCATACGTTCTTCGAAATGCTGGGCAATTTTTCGTTCGGGGATTATTTCAAGGAGAAAGCCGTCGAATTCGCCTGGGAGCTTCTGACCGGCGTTTACGCCCTGCCCGCAGAGCGCCTGTGGGCATCGGTCTATCTCGACGATGACGAGGCCTATGACCTCTGGCATAAAATGATCGGCATTCCGGCCGAGCGCATCGTCCGCCTGGGCAAGAAGGATAATTTCTGGGCCATGGGCGATACCGGGCCCTGCGGACCGTGCAGCGAAATCCACCTCGACCGCGGTGCGGCGTACGGCTGCGGCAGGCCCGACTGCGGCGTGGAGTGCGACTGCGACCGTTTTCTGGAAATCTGGAACCTGGTCTTCATGCAGTTCAACCAGGATGCCGCGGGGATGACCCCGCTGCCCCAACCGAGCATCGACACCGGGATGGGCCTCGAACGCCTGGCCTCCGTGCTCCAGGAGGTGCCGTCGAACTTCGATACGGACCTGATCCGCCCGATCATCGCCCGCGCCGAGGATCTGGCCGGCAAACCCTACGGGCGCGACGCGGCGACGGATGTCTCCCTGAAAGTCATCGCCGATCACAGCCGGGCCGCCGCCTTTCTGATCGGCGACGGCGTGCTGCCGTCCAACGAGGGTCGCGGTTACGTGCTGCGCCGCATCATGCGCCGGGCCATCCGCTACGGCCGCAATATCGGGCTCGCCAAGCCGTTCCTGCACCATACCGCCGAGGTGGTTTTCGACATCATGAAATCGGCTTACCCCGAATTGCGCGAGGCGGCGCCGTTCATCCGCAATGTGATCGAGAATGAAGAGCTGCGCTTCCGGGAGACACTCGATACGGGCCTCAAACTGCTCAACGATTCGCTCGCCGAATTGCGCGCGGCCGGCCGCAATCAGATCCCCGGCGAGCTGGTATTCAAGCTCTATGACACCTACGGCTTTCCCGTGGATATCGTCCAGGATGTGATCCGCGATACGGGTGTCACCATCGATCAGGGCGGTTTCGAGCAGCATATGGAGGCCCAGCGCGCCCGAAGCCGTTCCAAGGTGAGCTTTACCGGCGTGGGCGATGCGTACAAACAGCTGTCGAGCCGGGCCTTCAAACCCGAATTCGTCGGTTACGGTGCACTCACCGCCGATTCCGACGTGGTCCTGATCGTCAAAGAGGGCCGCGAGGTGGCTGAGGCCCAGGCGGGCGAAACCATCGAGGTGATCACGCGACGCACGCCCTTTTACGGGGAATCGGGCGGCCAGGTGGGGGATCAGGGCGCCATCCTGGGCGGCGATTTCGAAATGACCGTGACCGATACGCGCAAGGACCCGACCGGCTTGATCATCCACAAGGGGGTCGTCCGCTCCGGACGGCTGTCCAGGGGTCAGAACGTGACGCTGAGCGTTAAAGCCGAGAAACGCCAGGCCACGGCGCTCAACCATACGGCCACCCATATCCTGCATGCCGCCCTGCGCAAGGTGCTGGGCGAGCATGTCAAGCAGGCCGGCTCACTGGTCGCCCCGGAGCGGCTGCGGTTCGATTTTTCCCACTTCGTCCAGGTGACCGGCGAGGAACTGGAGCGCATCGAAACGCTGGTCAACGATCGGATCCGGGCCAACCTGCCGGTGCAGACGGCTGAAATGGCGGTCGAAGAGGCCTTGCATTCCGGCGCCATGGCGCTGTTCGAAGAGAAATACGGCGACCGGGTGCGCGTGGTCGCGCTGCCGGGATTCAGCAAGGAGCTGTGCGGCGGCACGCATGCCGGCCGCACCGGCGACATCGGCCTCTTCAAAATCGTCTCCGAATCGGGAGTGGCCGCCGGCGTGCGGCGCATCGAAGCCCTGACCGGCGCCGAGGCCGTTGTTTACGTGCAGCAGATGACGAAGACCGCGCTGGCGGCCGGACAAGTGCTGCGCGCCCGACCCGATGAGGTCGTCGCCCGGCTGCAGCAGCTTCTGAGCGGACTGAAGGCCGCGGAGAAGGAGATCGAAAAGCACAAGGCTGCACTGGCCGACGCCAAGGCCCAGAGCGGCGGCGACGATGAGCTGCGCACGGTCAACGGCGTCGCCGTACTGGTCAAGCGGGTATCCGTGGATCAGCCGGCGGCCCTCCGCGACCTGGCGGATCGTTTCAAGGACCGCATCCGTTCGGGTGTCGTCATCCTGGGCAGTGCAACCCAGGACAAAGCGCTGCTGATCGCCATCGTCACCAAGGATTTGACGCAGCGCTATCATGCCGGGAAAATCATCAAGGCGCTGGCCGCCGAAGTCGGCGGCGGCGGAGGCGGGAGGCCCGACATGGCTCAGGCCGGAGGCACACGACCCGAAAAACTGGATGCCGCCCTGGACCGGGCTTATGATCTTGTCGCCGACATGTAAGGAATCGCCGGCACTGCGCGAAACGAAAATGGCGCAATAAAATAAAGCGGATTATCTGAAATACTCAAGTACGGCAGTTTGCCTTAGTGCACCGGTGTGCCGGGGTATCCGTGCACAAGGACACGCCATAGCGGTTTGAAGTGCCGCTAAGGCTTGCTGCGCATCGTCCCGCAAACTCGCTGCGCTCAAACAGTGCGGGACGACCATGCTCCGCTGCGCCAAGCGGCACTAAAACCGATGGCTGACGTCCTTGCACCCGAATACCCCGGCACACCTGAACCGTGCCATTGAACTAGCTTTGTAGAGAACCGTATTTTGATAAACACAGAGGATCTTTTCCTTCCTCTGTGGTGAAGACCTTCTGCCACTATTTCGGGGTCGGGGTCGAAATCGGGATCGCAATCGAATTGGATATCGAAACCCGATGCCGACCCCGATCCCGAACGATCATCAACCCAAAATGGCCCAAGTTCCCGGCGCCTCTGCGCGAAAATTAATCTGCCAGCCGGGTGGGCTATGCGTATCGAGTTTTTGAAAACGTGTCCTGGGGGCAAAAGCCCGCAATCAAATCAATTTTCCTTGAGGGCGACTTCGATGATCAGGTCGCCTTTTTCCGTTCGGCAGGGAATGCTGATGATGGGAATGCCGGAGGGGTAGGTCACTTTGTGCTTGCCGAAGACGACGCTGGGCACCGAAATATGGGTGCCTTCGGCAGGGAAGTCGGTTTTGGCGTTGCCGGCGATCATGTTGGCGATCTCGCCGATCGCATCCGTGCAATCGTCATTGAGTTGTTCAACCGGTTCGCCCAGGAGCGCCGATACGAGCTCGAAGGCCACCCTGCTGGAGAGGCTGATCACCACGCAGCCGCTGACGTTTCCCGACAGGCCGATGATGCCGCTGATTTCATGAGGCACTTCGTTGCCGTTCTTCAAAGAGGGTTTGCCCAGGTTGAACGGAACGTTGATCATGGTGTCGAACACATTTTTTACGGCAACCACAAAAGGTTGAATATATCTGGGATCCATTCTCTCCACCTCTCCGGGTCTACTCGGTCGTTTTGATACCCTTTATCATCGCCTTGTGTGTCTCCAACTTTAAGGTTTTTCCGGGGCGGGAGAATAAACGGCTGGATGTTCCTGGTCCTCAGCTCATTGATAAACACAGAGCGCACAGAGGTCACAGAGGCCTTTTGAAGTTTTCTTCTCCGTGTTCTCGGTGCCCTCTGTGGTTAAAACAGTTATGTCACCTGTATTTGCGTCTTGCTGTTCCCGCTACGCGGGGCGCTTGTCCCGCCAAGCGGGACTAATAACGATGGCCGACCTCCCTGCACCTGGCTATCGTCCCGGCATACCTGAACCGTGCCATCGAACCAGCCGGGACTTTCCAGATAACCATGTTCAGGAAACGCCCTCCTTGAGGACATCCATCATCGAGTAGACCTTGCCTCTTTCACCCCGGGCGATACGGCGGACCAGAAACAGGATGGCGTCCAGGGTGCCGTCGGCATAGATTTCACGGCCGTTGATGTTGTGCGTGAATTCGAAGCGGGCGGTTCCGTCGGCTGAAACGAGGGTGTAGGTATGCCAGCCGTGGCCCGCAAGGAATTCCTGCGGAACCCCCCATGTGTTGCGCTGGCGTTGCGGGTCGCGTTCTTTTTCGATCTGATCTTCCCTGAAGGGGATGCCCATGCGGTTGAAATACCCGACCATGGCCCTTGCCGTTCCACTGGTGTCGGCTTTGCCGGACTGGTGGCTTTCGCGGACGGTCAGGCGATACCCCTGGAAGAGATCGGGGAACTGCTCGGCGGCATAGGCCATCATGGCCTGAAAGCCGACGATCTGCTTGGCCATGTTGGGTGCGATGACCGCCGATACGGCCGCGCGGCCGACGGTCTCGTTCAAACGGCTGCGGTCGCCGCCGGTGGTTCCCATGACGAACGAAAGGCCGTGGCGGCAATACAAGCGGGCGTTTTCGTCCACGGCCGAGGGGTGTGTGAAATCGACGCAAATGAACGCTCCGTGGACGTCGATCAGTTCAGCGATGCGCCGGTCGCCTTGATCCGGCCGGATCAAAGCGAATTCGGTCCGGTCCAGCCGGAAGCGTTCTGCGTCGATTTCGGGTCCCGTGAGGGCATGCGGCAGCACTTCGAACCGCGGATCGGCCAGGGCATGCCGCGCGATCACCTGGGCGACGTTTCCCGGCAGGCCGTTGATCATGATTTTAACAGGATGCATGCGGTTTCCCTCCCTCGATTCCAGGCGCTGAAGGCAAATGCCGGGCGATTCCAGCCACGATAGCGGTCAGCTTTGGCAGCTTCAGCGATGGCAGGTGGTTGAGGTTTTCTTGCAGGCGCTTTACAGCGGTGGGGATGTAGGCTTCGAACGCCGTCTTGCCCTTGCTGCGGCTCAGGAAGGCAAAGGCCCCCAGGGCCTGAAGGTTGCGCGTAATTGCGCAAAAGGCGTAGCCGGCCAGGAAGCGTTGGCGGTCGATGCCGTATCGGCACTGCAGGCCGTCGGCCGCGTAGTCGCGCAGTTCGAGCGCCAGTTCGCGCGGCAGCGCCACATAAGGATCGATCAACAGGGAGGCTATGTCGTACTGGATCGGTCCGCAGCGGCCGCCCTGAAAGTCGATGAACCAGAAGCGATCCTCCTGCACCATGACGTTCCGCGACTGCAGGTCGCGGTGGATGAAACCCGGCACGGCCGAGGTGCCGACCGCGTCGGCCAGGGCACTGAATTCGTCCGCCAGATCGTCATATCCGGCGGCGTGTCCCAGATAGTCGCGCAGAAACGCTTCGCAGAAATAACGCGCCTCCCGGACCAGGATGAGCTCGCGGTCGTAGTGCGTACTCTGGTACGTCCAGGCAGTGTCGAAACCTTCGTGAGCCGCGAGGGCCATCTCCATCCAGCCGTCGATCACGCGCCGATACCATCGCCGCACCGTTTCAGCCGTGCCGGTGCGCACCGGCTGCTGCAGGTGCCGGTCTCCCAGATCCTCCAGGAACACCAGGCCGGCGAAGCAATCGAAGGCGTAAATGCGCGGCACCGGTATGCCCGAGGCGTGCAGATGGCGGCCGATGGAGACGTAGGCGTCCACCTCCTGCCGTGCCAGGGAAGCGCGGATGCCGTGATCGGCCAGGATGAGGCTGCGCGGGCCTTGGGTCAAACGGAACCAGCGGCGGTCCGACCCGTCGCCGTGCAGCGGGATGGATTGCACCGGTCCGTCCGCGTGGTTCCCGAAAGCGGCGTGAAAGGCGATCGGCGCCATCTGCTCGAATGCGGCCGCCAGATAGCTTTGCGGCGTTCCGATATCGCGCCAGTAGAGCGCGTCGGGAATAAAGGCCTTGATGATTCCGCCGGCCTCCAACAAGGCGCGGTAGGCCTCGATGATGCCCGCGAACCCGTGTGCCGGAATAAAATCGAGGACCCGGCGGTCCATGACGTGAATGCCGGTAAACGCCATCCGGCGTGCGCCGGCAGATCCTGCGGGCGGCAGGTCGTCGAACGATACCACGCCGTCGGTTCCATCCACCCATACCGTGTTGAACCGGGCGTAATCATGCATCACCATGGTGACGGCATGGCCGTGCCGATGATGCCAGGCGGCCACCCGTGCAAGGTCGATGTCGCAGACCACGTCGGCGTTGACGACCAGTAGCAGATCATCGCCCCACCAGTCGGCGATGTTGCGGATGCCACCGCCGGTCCCCAGAATCTCGGGTTCGTAGCGCGTGGCGACCGGCAGCCCGAAGAATTGTCCGGCGACAAAGGCTTCGATTTGCTCGTGTTTGTGATGCGTGTTGATGATGACTTCCGAACACCCGCTGTTCCGCAGACGGTCGATGATCGCCGCCAGCAGGGGCCGCTGGTTGATCGTGAACAGCGGCTTGGGGGTGTGGTCGGTGAAGGGGGCCAGCCGCGTACCCAGGCCGGCCGCAAGAATCATGGCTTTCATGGCATTTACAGGTAACCGAGAAATTTTCGGATAGCGAGTTCGTACGCTTCGATTTCTTCGCGATCTTCAGCGCCCTTGACCCGATGGGTGGTAAAAAAGCTGATGCCGTTTTCGAAATTGATATTGGACAGGCATTCGTTCAGTTCGATCTCCTGGCGTTTGAGCATCGTCCTGCCCAGGCCGTGGATCTTTTTGAGGCGGTCCTTGGCCCCGGTATTTGCACGTCCCGTTTGTTTCAGGAATTGAAGCACGACCCAGTAGGATTCGAAGTACGTCTTCAGGAAACGGGCGAAGAGCTTGAGTTTGCGCAGCCCCTGAGAGGTAATTTGATAGGTGTCCGGAAGCGTGGCATGCGGCATCAGGATGGCGTCATCGATGAACGCCTTGAGATTTTTGCGGACGAAATATTCGGCCGGTTTTTCGATATCGAAGGCGAATTCATATTTGAAGAAATCGCGCAGGTAACGATAGCGGTCATGCAGGTCGGCGGCCGAAAACTGAAAGGCGTCCTTTTCCAGGATGGCCAGGGCGGTGAATGCGGCCGGCACGAAATGGGCGATGCAGTTGTTTTTGTAGTATTCCAGGAGCAGGCGCTTGCCCGGGGGCAGGTTGTATTGCGCCATCTCCGGCGGCATGTTCTTTTCGCTCGCCGGGAGATCGATGATTTTGCGCTGCAGGTAGTTCTGCAGCGCCTGCCCGCAGGCCCTCTGATGATCGAGGATCAGGGTATCGGTGAATTTGGCATTCTGGAACGCGAGATACCGGGTATAGGTATCCACGTTTTCGAAGATTTCCTGGCAGGTGAAGCTTTTCAGCGGGCAGTTGAGAACGGCGGCGGCCACCAGCGCATGCGGCGTGACGACGCTCACCTCGTCGATGGCATGGATCATCCGCCAGCCCAGATTGCGGCACAGCTCGTTCTGGTTTTTCTGGGGCATGTCGCCCAGGGAGCCGCCCCAGTCCTGCAGGATGTCTTTCAGGGAGAGCGGATCGTGAAAATTGATGTAGATCTTGCCGTAACGCCGCCACAGAAAGCGCCGTGCGCGCAGCACCTGGATCAGGCTTTCGGGTTCCTTCTTGCCGCCCTCGATTTCATGCAGATAGGCGCTCTCTTCGAGCACCTGGTCGTAGCCGATGAACACCGGCACGAAAATCATGTCGTCGCAGGCGCCGTTCTTGAATGCATTCAGGAGAATGGTCAGAAAGCCCAGCTTGGGGATCAGCAGTTTGCCGGTACGGCTGCGGCCGCCCTCGATGAACAGCTCGATGTTGAAGCCTTCTTCCAGCAGCTTGTGGATGTATTCGGAGAAAACCCTTGAATAGAGCACAGCCCCGCGGAACGTGCGCCGCAGGAAGAATGCCCCTCCGGACCTGAAAATCGGTCCGAGCGGCCAGAAGGAGAGATTTTTTCCGGCGGCGATGTGCGGAGCGGGCATGTTGTGCTTGAACAGGATGTAGGAGAGGATCAGGTAGTCCACATGACTCTTGTGGCACGGGATGAGGATCAGCGGGCCACGCTGCGACATCGTCTTGAGGCGCTGCAGCCCCTGCTTGTCCACGACAGTGCCGTCGAACATGGTGTTGAGCAGCCAGTTGACCGGCCCCGCCACCAGATTGACGAACGAATAGCTGTACTTGGCCGCGATTTCATCCAGGCAGTCGTCGGCTTCGCGCCGCACGGCATGCAGCGTCTCCTTGCGCGATTCGGCGTGCTGGGCCAGGAACTGGCGCAGGCGCTCATTGGCAAGGATGCTTTCCTTGATCTCTTCATGCGACTTGAGCACCGGTCCGGTGATGCTCTGGCGGTGCCGGTTGTGCTGCCGGAGCAATTGGCGGCGCAGCTGCAGCGCCTGATACTCGGGGGATTGCCGGGTTTCGAGTGTGCTCAGGAAATCGGAGACCGCCACAGGTTGAGAGACTTCCACAAAGACTTTGCCCGGGCTGTGGAACATGGCCGCCAGCCTGCGGAGCAATCCGGGTCGCTGCTCGCTGCCCAGAAGAATGTCCCGCAACCGCGGAACGGCCGGAGTCGGGCTTTTACTGAAAAACATCAGGTGGGGGACGATGTAGATCGGGCGATCGGTGCGTTCTTGCAGTTCGATCAGGAAGCGCAGCGGATCGGTCTTGGCTTTGACGAAACGCCGGTAGAAGTCATGCTTTTCCACCAGCGGCAGAAGAGCCACGCGGCCGCTGAGCAATTGCTGCTCCCAGAAGCCGGATGCGTACGGATCCAGGATGCGCCGCCGGGTCAACAGGTAATCGAGATGCGCCAGCATGAAGCGCAGAATGCGCGACAGCGGCTGCAGCATCCACAAATTGCGTCCGAAAACCATCTCGGGCGCCGGAACTTTTTCCTTGCGGTAGCGGAAATGAAAAAAAAGAAATTCAAAGTAGCTTTTGAATTTGATGGTATAGACGAGCACGGCGGAAGCGGGGAGCTTGCGGATGACGTCGAGATGCTGGGGGTCGATCGTAATTCCATTGAAAAAGCGCTGCATCAGCCAGGTGAGGAGACCCGGGCGCGAAGGCAGCAGGACCAGAAAATGGTGATGCGTGCCTCTGAGCAGGCGATCCATCAAAAGGCGCCAACGGCTGCGCTGCCGGCGAATCTCTCCATCCATCGCATTCAACATGGCATCGGTTTCCGCTTCCCGTGGTGAGCGTTCGAAAACGAAGTCAAAACCTAACAGAATAGGCGGCGCTTTGCAATTCTTGAAAGACCGGAACGCCGATTCCGTGGGGTGCGGGCAGGGTGCGCCGCGGCGGGCCGCGCAGCGCGGCCCGATTCCCGCGCCGCGGGTTTGCTTCTTCCGCCTGCCGGGCCGGCTGTATGCGGAAGAAGGCGATCCGCGTGGTCAAGGAGCACTTTTCGGTGTCAATCCAAAGAGTTGGTGGACAGGTCGGGGCGTAAAATTGGGCTTGCACTGCCTGCGGGGTTATGGTATTGCACGCAATCTGTTCTTTCCAAAACATTCGCTCCACCCGACGTGTCATACGCAGGACTTTACAATGGTCTCGGGATTGTGTAAGCCGAAATCGTGTTTGGCTTTCCTTCCAGGGCCGTGGGCCGGTAAACCCTTTTTCGATATCAACCGAATACGAAATTAAAGGAGGTCTTTTTAATGAAAACTTTAATCGGCGGTGCAATTGCTGCAGTCGCAGGACTGATCGGCCTGACAATCTGGTTTCCCGCATTTTTGCAGCTATTAGCCGGCGCAGTACCGATTACGCTGCTGCTCGGCGGCGGCCTGGCCATTTACCTCGGCTTCGATGAACTCAAAGATACCTGGAAAAAAGACGATACCGAAAAGGTCGAGCCCGCTGAAAACAGCACCAAGTACAAGCAGGAAATCGAAGAGCTCAAAAAAGAGATCGAGACCCTGAAGTCCGAAAAAGCATAATCCCGCTTTTTTCGTAAGCCCTTTCGTCCGATGCGGGGCGGGATCGCTGCGCATCCCGTTTCGCGTCGGAGAGAAAGGTCATCCCCTCCGTCAGCTTGATTCCATTCCTTCGCGTGCCGCAACGGCCAACCGGTCGGCTCTTTCATTTTCTGTCTGACCGGCGTGGCCTCTGATATGAACCAGGCGCAGGTTCCCGAAGCCGGCGATTAATTCACGGATCTGTTTCACCAGGTCCTGGTTCTGGCGTGCCTTCCAGTTCTGGGTGAGCACACCCCAGGCGTACCGGCTGTCCGTGTAGATGACCACGGGGAGCATGCGGTTTTTTACCGCCAGCAGGGCCGTACGGATCGCTTCCAGTTCGGCCTGGTTGTTGGTGGCCGATCCGATGTAACGGGCGATCTCCCTGCGGTGCCCTTTATACTGCATGACGATCCCGATGCCGGCCGGCCCCGGATTTCCGGAAGAAGCCCCATCGGTGTGGATGCAGATGCAGGAATCGCAGTCGACCGTCTCGGCCGCCGCTGCGGGGGGCGCCTTTTTCTTCTTCACGCGAGGCCGCGTCTGCGGAGCGGATGATTCAGCCGGCGCATCCAGATCCTGAATCCGATCGAGGGGCACCCAATACTCGTGCGGCTGATCCAGCTGATATTTGATCAGGCCCTTGCCATCCCGGGTCAGCGGCGCGCCCTGTTCGTCGAGGGCCATCCAGACCTTGTTGGATCTGAAACGCATGCGTTTCCATTGATCGCTTTGCGCCACCAAGCGCTCCTTCAATCATGATGAATTCGTAAAAAGCCCATTGAAAGTTCGAAACGTATTTTTAGACCACAGAGGTCACAGAGGTCACAGAGGAACAGTATGTTTTCTATCACGCTATTTCCGTGCTCTCTGTGTCCTCTGTGGTCATTCGCCCTTTTACGAGTCCATCAAGGTTTTAAGGGTTCATCGCAGGTTCTTGTCTTTTGATTCTCAATCGGATGGTAACCTTTGCTTGAAACTCGACACTGAAACCTTAGAACTTCGCAAAAAGGTGCGACAGCGACTCTTTGTGAATCGTCACGCATAGAGCAGATACCTTCGGCGCAGCGTGTCGAAGGCCTCGATTTCGGTTTGCCATTCCGCTTCGAGCGATTCGACCGCTTCCCCCGCCGCCAGCCGTTCGCGGATGCGGCTGTCGCCCAGAATGAGATCGATGGGCAGGCGCTCGTATTCATATTCATAAGGCGGCGATTTCCAGGCGAAGCGATCCGGATGACACTGCATCACCGCTCTTAGCAGCCGCAGGCTGGTGGCATAGGGACGAAAGCGGCGCGCATCGGTCACATGGATCTGGAAGCCGCGGCAGATCTCGCCCTGCCACTTGTTGGATGTCGGTTCGAATTCGATCGGGCGCAGGATGGCGCCGCCGGCATCGCGTCCGCCCATCACATCCAGGATGCGGGTCGGGTCCAGGAAGGGTGCGCCGAAAAATTCGAACGGTTGGGTCGTACCGCGGCCCTCGCTCATATTGGTGCCTTCCCAGATCACCTGCCCCGGATAAACGATCGCCGAGACCGGCGTGGGCAGGTTGGGAGAGGGGGCGATCCAGGGCAGCCCGGTGTCGGCAAAGAGCATATCGCGCCGCCAGCCGCGCATGGGGATGACTTCCAGGTCGCAGCCGATGCCGAACGCGTCGTTGAAAAGCCGGGCCAGTTCGCCGATGGTGAGGCCGTGCCGCATCGGGATCGGATAGCGCCCGACGAAAGAGCTCCATTCGGGTTTGAGGCAGCCGCCTTCGATGGCGGCCCCTCCGACCGGATTGGGGCGGTCGAGGACGATCACCTGCTTGGACAGGCGCCGTGCCGCCTCCATGCAGTACGACAGGGTATAGATAAAGGTGTACACCCGGGTGCCCGCGTCCTGCAGATCGACCAGGAGCGTGTCGATCCGGTCGAACATCTCGGCAGTGGGCTGGCGCGTCCGACTGTAGAGACTGAACAGGGGAATCCCCAGCAGCGGGTCTCGGCGGTCCGCGGATTCCACCATATTATCCTGCTTTTCGGCGTAGAATCCATGCTGGGGTGAAAACAGAGCTGTAAGGCGCTCGCCGTACGCTTCGAACAGCCGCTGCCGGGCATGCACCAGGTGATGGTCCAGGGAGGCGGAATTGCTCAGCAGGCCGATGCGCCGGCGGGACAGCGACGGCGGCATTTGGAGCCATTCTTCCAGTCCGAGTGATACGCAGGGGGTAGAAGTCATTTTATTTCCGATCGATTGCGGTTTTGCAGCCGTTGGTGCCGGCGCCATGATACTTTTTTTGAACCAGAATGCAAGCGGGTTAGTCGGTGGTCGGTTAATCGGTTGTCGGTTGGTGAGTGGGCGGGTACGGGTCGTTATCCCAAATTCTTCAAGCGCCCTGTGCGAATCTGTGAAATCACTCAAACCCGTCATGCGCACCAACCTGTATATGTTAAACCTGTCAAACCCACAAACCGAGCAACCAGTAAACCGACTAACCGACTAACCGATGAACCGACCAACCCGCCAACCCGTCAAACCTCTTGACACCCGGAACCATTGTCACTAATAACCCAAGATGCTGCTTATGCCGCCGTCTCCCTTGGGGATGCCGGCGTTTGTTTTTTAAATGGTACGTGGAGGATGATGCCAGCCGAGCTCTCTTTGAACGGCACCGTGGTGATCGTGGGCAACTATGGCAGCGGCAAGACCGAAGTCGCCGTAAACCTGGCGATCCACCAGCGGCGGCAGGGACGCGGCATCCAGCTGGCCGACCTGGATCTGGTGAATCCTTATTTCCGGACCCGGGAGGCGCGGGAGGTTCTGACCGCCCTGGGCATTCAGCTGGTCCTGCCGCCGGCCGAACTGTTGCAGGCCGATCTGCCCATCCTGGCCCCCAGCGTGGCCGGATTGATCCGCAAACCCGCCGACCTGGCCATTCTGGATGTGGGCGGCGATCCGGTCGGGGCAACGGTTCTCTCCGCGCTCGCCGATATTTTCGCGCAGCGCCGCCACGAAGTGAGTATGCTGCAGGTGGTCAATCCGTATCGGCCCGGCACCGCAACCACGCAAGGGTGCCTGGCCATGCGCGCCGCCATCGAAGGCAAGGCCAAACTGGCGGTGACGGGATGGATCGGCAATGCCCACATGCTGGACGAAACCGGCTGGGAGCACGTCCAGTACGGCTATCGATTCATGTGCGCCCTGGCCTCGGAAAGCGGCCTGCCGGTGCGCTTTGTCACCGCCCCCGCACATTTGTCGGCGCAGGCAGGGCAGGCGCAGTGGAACTGCCCGATTCTGCCGATCCATCGGCAGTTGGTGCCGCCCTGGCAAAAGCCCCAGGCCATCCGCTGAAATCAAACGATAGGAGTGTCGCGCTATGGAATATTGCTATCGGATCGATGAGAATTTGTGCAAAGGATGCGGGCTGTGCGTCAGCGTATGCCCCAAGAACGTGCTTGAGATCTCCACCCGCTTGAATGCCAAAGGCTACTTCCCGGCCGAACAAGCCAGGCCTGAGGATTGCATCCGGTGCGCCTTGTGCTGCACGATGTGCCCGGATGCGGCGATCAGCATTACGGAAGTTTCCGAAGGCGTTTGCGAGATTAAGGAGGAGTAAAATGGCCAAGGTTCTCATGAAAGGCAACGAGGCGATCGCGGAAGCCGCCATCCGGGCCGGGTGCCTGAACTACTTCGCCTATCCCATCACCCCCCAGTCGGAAGTGGCCGAATACCTGGCCTGGCGCATGCCGGAAGTGGGCGGCGTCTTTCTGCAGGGGGAAAGCGAAGTGGCCGTGTCGTATATGCTCTTCGGGGCGGCGGCGGCGGGCGAACGTGTTTTCACCACCTCCTCCAGCCCCGGCATCAGCCTGATGAGCGAAGGCATCAGCTACATGTCCGGCGCCCAGCTGCCGGTGGTGATCGTCAACATCATGCGCGGCGGCCCCGGCCTGGGGGGCATTCTGCCGTCGCAAGCCGATTATCTGCAGGCCACCAAGGGCATCGGTCACGGTGACTGCCGCCTGCTGGTCATGGCTCCGGCGACCCTCCAGGAGGCGGTGGAAATGGTGATGACGGCGTTCCCGCTGGCCGAGAAGTACCGTAATCCGGTCATGATCCTGGGCGACGGTTTGATCGGCCAGATGATGGAGCCGGTCGAGTTTCCCGACCACCTGCGCAGCGAACCGAGCGACAAGAACGACTGGGCCACCAACGGAATCGGTTTCCGCAAAGGCGCAAGCCGCAACCTGGTCCGGTCTCTATTTCTCGACCCGGCCGTGCTGAACAACCAGAATCTGCTTCTGCGCGCCAAGTACGAGCGCATGAAAAAGGAAGAGGTGCGCTGCGAGGCCTACCGGACGGAGCGCGACTACCAGGTGCTGATTGTTTCGTACGGCACCATGAGCCGCGTCTGCAAGACGGCCATCGATCGGCTGGATGAACAGGGCATCGCCGTCGGTCTGATCCGGCCGCAGACCCTTTTCCCGTTTCCCGAGGCCGCCGTGTTCGAAGCCGCCAACCGCCCGGGCTGCCGCTGTGTGTTCAGTGTCGAAATGAGCATGGGTCAGATGGTCGAAGACGTGGAGCGCAGCGTCAAAGGCGTGTGCCCGGTGGAGTGGTACGGCAAGTGCGGCGGCGAGGTGCCCACGCCGGAAGAGATCATGGAGCTGGTGCAAAGCAAAATCAAGACGTTCTAAAGCGCGTTCTCGAAGCTGAAGCGCATTAAAGACAAGGAGCGATGCTCATGGCCAAAACCTTTCAGAAAACAAGCGTGCTGTTCGACCAGCCGACCCACTATTGTCCCGGGTGTACCCACGGAGTGATTCACCGCCTGGTGGCCGAGACCATCGAAGAACTGGGCATCCGCGACCGCACGGTGGGTGTCGCGCCGGTGGGCTGCGCCGTCCTGGCGTACAACTACATCGACTGCGACTTTCAGGAGGCGGCGCACGGACGGGCGCCGGCAATGGCCACGGGGATCAAGCGCGTACGGCCCGATTTGATCGTATTTACCTATCAGGGCGACGGCGACCTGGCCAGCATCGGCATGGGTGAGATCGTGCATGCCGCCAACCGTGGAGAAAAATTTACCACCATCTTCGTCAATAACGCCATTTACGGTATGACCGGCGGCCAGATGGCGCCCACCACCATGCCGAACCAGCGCACCAGCACGTCGCCCGCCGGACGCAAGCCGGAGCAGGTGGGCATGCCCATCCGGGTGGCGGAGCTGCTGGCCACCCTGGCGACCCCCGGATTCATCACGCGGCAGGCCGCGATCAAACCGAAGTACATCAACAAGGCCAAGAAGGCGATCCGCCAGGCGTTCGAATACCAGATGCAAAACCGCTGCTTCTCCCTGGTGGAGGTGATCAGCACCTGCCCCACCAACTGGGGCATGACGCCCGTGGAAGCGGTCAAATGGGCCGAAGAAACGTTGCTGCCGTATTATCCCCTGGGCGATCTGAAGACTCCCGATGATCCGCCGGGCAAGCGCGAGAAGGCGGCGTAACACGGACCCACGGTTCGGATGCGGGAACTGCAGAGGCGTTCAAAGGAGGTTCGATGCAGAGCGAAGTGATGTTTGCAGGATTCGGCGGGCAGGGGATCATGCTGATTGGCAAAATCCTGGCGCACGCCGCCATGGAAGACGGATACGAGGTGGCCTGGATTCCCTCCTACGGGCCGGAAATGCGCGGTGGAACGGCCTATTGCACGGTGGTGATCAGCGACCGCCCCATCGGTTCGCCCATCATCAAGAATCCCATGCACCTGGTGGCCATGAACCGGCCTTCCCTGGAGAAGTTCGCGCCGACGGTCAAACCTCGGGGCGTCGTGTTGATCAACTCCTCCCTGATCCCGGTCGATTCGAGCCGCAGCGATGTGGACGAACTCAAGGTGCCGGTCGTCGACATCGCCGCCGCGCTGGGCAATGCCCGGGCCGCCAATATCGTGGCCCTGGCGGCGTTCATCGCCCGCTCGGGCGTCGTCTCGCTCGATGCCCTCAAAAAGTGCGTGGAACACGAATTCGCCAAAAAGCCGAAGTTGATCCCCTTGAATCTGCAAGCCATCGAGGAAGGCGTCAAGGCGGCGCAGTGAAGCGCGAAGACGCGCGCCGGGTGGAGCGCAAAGCAATCGCCCGGCCTAACATAATACGGGCGAACCATTCGCGCGCAGAACACTGCGGGCCAAAGCCTGTAAACGATGGTGCACCCTTGCGGCGGTATTGAAATCTTCTCGGAAGCACGGCCATGAAGTTGAAGTTTCCTGAATATATCGATCAAATTGCACCCTATGTGCCCGGCAAGCCGATCGAAACCCTGGAGCGTGAATACGGCATCCGTGATTCGATCAAGCTCGCCTCGAACGAAAATCCGTTGGGGTCTTCGCCCAGGGCCCTTGCGGCCGTCCAGGGCTGCCTGGCCAGCCTCAACCGTTATCCGGACGGCGCCGGCCACACCCTCTTGCAGCGCCTGGCCGTGCACTTGTCCGAAAGCGAGGCCGTCCAGCCGGATCAGATCGTGATGGGCAACGGTTCGGACGATATCCTCGGGCTGCTGGCCCGCGTCCTGCTGCAGGCCGGCGACGAAGTGATCATACCGACGCCGTCGTTCCTGATGTACGACATCGTGGCCCGCGCCGCCGGCGCCCGCATCCGCCAGGTTCCGCTCAAGCAGCTGGCGATCGACCTGCCTGCCGTGCTCGCGCAGGTCGGCCCGCGGACCCGCATGATCTTCCTGTGCAATCCCAACAACCCCACCGGCAGCATCGTACGCCGCGCCGAATGCGATGCCTTCATGGCCCAGTTGCCGCCGGAGGTAGTGGTGGTGATCGACGAGGCCTACATCGAATTTGCCCGCGACCCGCAGTGCGCCCAGGGACTGGCGTACCTGTCCGACGATCGACCGGTGGTCACGCTGCGGACATTTTCGAAAGTGTACGGCCTCGCCGGACTGCGGGTCGGCTACGGCGTCATGCCGCAACCGCTGGCCGAGCGGGTCAACCGGGTGCGCATGCCGTTCAATGTCAATTCGCTGGCCCAGGCTGCGGCCTGCGCCGCATTGGACGACCGGGAGTTCATGCAGCGCACGCTTTCCCTGGTGCATGCCGAACTCGATTTTCTGCATGCCGAACTGGCCCGGCGCGGCGTGCGCAGTTTTCCCACGCAGAGCAATTTTTTCCTGATCGACGTGGAACAGGAAGCCGACCGGATTTTCGAACGCCTGCTGCGGCAGGGCGTGATCGTGCGCTCCATGCGCTCTTACGGGTTTCCGAACTACATCCGCGTCAACGTGGGACTGCACTCCGAAAACGAACGCTTTCTGGCCGCCCTGTCCGAGACGCTGGGTCTGGCCGGCTGAGCGCAAAGGATGCTGCCCTGAAGGATAACACCGCTCATCGTCCCCTGATCGTCACGATCGACGGCCCCTCGGGGGCCGGCAAGACCACGGTCAGCAAGTCGCTCGCCGATCGGCTGGGCTATCGCTATATGGACACCGGCGCGCTATACCGGGGTGTCGCCCTGGCCGCCCGGCGGTCCGGCATTGCCGCCGATGACGATCCGGCCTTGACCGACTTGTGCCGCACGCTCGATCTCTCCTGGGTCGCGGCCCCGCAAGGCATGCGCCTGATGCTCAACGGCGCCGCGGTGGACGATGCCATCCGCGATCCGGAAATCTCCATGCTTGCCTCCGCCGTTTCAGCCCGGCCTCCGGTGCGCGAATTTCTGCTGCGCGTGCAGCGGCGCCTGGCCGCCGCGAAGAACGTGGTGGCGGAGGGACGCGATATGGGCACGGTCGTTTTTCCGCACGCCGACATCAAGTTCTACCTGGATGCCGATCTCGAAATCCGTGCACGCCGCAGGCACGCCGAACTCGCCTTGAAAAAGAGTCCGCCGCCTTCCCTGGAGTCGGTCGAGAACGATATGCAGCGCCGCGACCGCAACGACAGCTCGCGGCAGCTGGCGCCGCTCAAGCCCGCCGCGGACGCCATCCGCATCGATTCGACCCATCTCGACGCCCAACAGGTGGTCGCCCTGATGCTGTCCCACATCGCCCGGCTTCAAGGATGAAGACCGTCCGCCGGCGCGGCTCTTGACTCGCGCCGCCGCTCCAGACGTGAAGATGCCCCGCGCGGGCCGGAAATTTGTCGTTGCATTTTGATAGTCGCTTGAGTATATTCCCCGAACTCGCAGCGGCCTGCCCGTAGCGAAATCCGGCTCAGGGGGAGTTAACGAAACCATGAATAACATATCCGAAACCACGCAAAGTCCTGTCAATCCGTCCGAAAGCATCGAAGAAGAAAAAGCGGACACTGCGCCCAACCTGTCAGTGGCTGCTGCTTCTTCGGAAGAGAGCATGGAAAACCTCATGGACATGTATGAGGAGAGTTTCAAGCGCTTTGCCGAAGGGGAAGTGGTCACCGGCCGCATCATCTCAATCGATAAAGATCACGTTCTGGTCGATATCGGCTATAAGTCCGAAGGCCAGATCCGCATCGGCGAATTCAAGGTCGAAAACGGCCAGGTGCAAGCCAAACTGGGCGACAAAGTCGAAGTGATGGTCGAATGGTGGGACGATGAAAACGAAGTCGTCGTGCTCTCCAAGGAGAAAGCCGAGAAAGTAAAAGTCTGGGAAGAAATCAAGAAATCCTACGAAGCGGATGAACCCATCCGGGGGACCATCGTCAGCCGCGTCAAAGGCGGTTTCTCGGTGGATATCGGCGTCAACGCCTTCCTGCCGGGTTCGCAGGCCGATCTGCGGCCGGTGCGCAACCTGGATGAAATGGTCGGAAAGAATTTCCGCTTCAAGATTCTCAAATACAACCGCAAACGAAGCAATATCGTGCTCTCGCGGCGCGTCATCCTGGAAGCCGAGCGTGAAGCCAAACGCTCCGCCACCCTTTCTTCGATCACCGAAGGCAAGGTGGTCCAGGGCACGGTCAAGAATATCACCGAGTACGGCGTCTTCGTCGACCTGGGCGGTGTGGACGGTCTGCTGCATATCACCGATATTTCCTGGGGGCGGGTCAAGCACCCCTCCGAGCTTTTTAAAGTCGGCGACGAGATCACGGTCAAGATCCTCAACCTGGATCTGGAGCGCGAACGCGTTTCGCTGGGCATGAAACAGCTGACGCCGGACCCCTGGAGCATGGCCGCCAAGAAATACCCGATCGGTTCCAAGATCGCGGGCCGCGTGGTCAGCCTGACCGATTACGGCGCGTTCGTGGAGTTGGAAGAGGGCGTCGAAGGATTGATCCATGTCTCCGAGATGTCCTGGACGCGAAAAATCCGCCATCCCAACAAAGTGGTATCGGTGGGTGAAGCGGTGGATGCCGTCGTGCTGGACATCAAGCCCGAGAACCGGCGCATTTCGCTGGGCATGAAGCAGGCCAGACCCAATCCATGGGATTTGATCAGCGACAAGTATCCCATCGGCACCACCATCGAGGGCAAAATCAAGAACCTGACCGACTTCGGCGTTTTCATCGGCATCGACGAGGGCATCGACGGCCTGGTGCACATTTCGGACATCTCATGGACCAAACGGATCAAGCACCCCTCCGAAATCTATAAAAAGGGGGACGTGGTGCAGGCCATCGTGCTCGAGATCGACAAGGAAAACGAACGGTTTTCACTGGGCATCAAGCAGCTCAATTCCGATCCCTGGAATACGGTGGGCCAACGCTACGATGTGGGCAAGAAAATCACCGGGACCGTGACCAACGTAACCGATTTCGGTGTCTTCGTGGAACTGGAAGAGGGCATCGAGGGTCTGGTGCACGTCTCCGAGATCAGCAAAGAAAAGATCAAGACTCCGGTGGGCATGTTCAAAGTCGGCGATGTCCTGACCGCCAAGGTGATGAATATCAACAGCGAAGAGCGCCGCATCGGCCTGTCGATCAAGCGCCTGGACGACGAAGACGACCACGGCCTGCTGGCCGAGTACGTCAACAACATGGGGCCGGCAACCTCCTCCTTCGGCGAACTGCTGCGCGAAAACCTTCAGGAGAAGTTGAACGAGGAGTCATAATCGAAGCGTGACGGCGGCAACGCCGCAAATCATTACGGCCGGCAAGATCGCTCTTGCCGGCCGTTGTTTTTGGATGCAGGACGATGTCATTCGAAAAGGTCGACCGCGCCGAGCCCCTTGCGCAGCACCTCGGGCGCGTCGTCGATCAGCGAAACGACGCTCGAAGGCTGACCCGGCACCGGTCCGCCGTCGATGACCACGTCCAGCAGTTTGCCGAATCGTTCTTCGATCCGCCAGGCCTCGTCGATCGTTTCCCCCTCGGCGGTGGCGGCGCTGGTGGAGATGATGGGGTTGCCCAGGGTCCTGATCAGCGCCAGGGAGATAGGGTGGTCGGGAACGCGGATGCCCACCGTTCTTCTTTTGGTGAGCATCATCTTGGGAACTTCGTGGGAACCCGCCAGGATCATGGTATAGGGGCCGGGAAGAAGACGCCGCATCGTTTTATAGGCCCAATTGGAGACCTTCGCGTAGCGGCTGATGTTCTTCAGATCCGAGCACAGAAAGCTGAAGGGAATGTGCTTGGGACGCTGTTTGATCTGATAGACGCGCTCGATCGCCTTCTTGTTCATGATATCGCAGCCGATTCCGTAGAAGGTATCGGTCGGGTAGGCGATCACGCCGCCGTCGCGCAGAATGCCGACCACCCGCTCGATGAGGCGTTGTTGGGGATTCTGAGGATTGATTTCAAGCAGCACAATGGGCCTTTCCACGTCGGGCGCGATCCCGCGGCATGCAACCGTGATAACCTGCAAGGACACGTATTTATTGAAATATCATTACGATGTCAATATCCCAAATAATGCTTGTCGCGCCTCCGGGGCTCTGATAGTAACCCCCCAGCGTGACGGCCGCCGGTCGATATCGGCCCGCAACGCGGGTTGATCGCCGGTCGCCGAATGTGTTAGGTTGACAAATTCGTAAAAAGCCCGAATTCATCAACTGTGTTCCGTTCTAAATGCTATCGCGGGATCGGTCGATGAAATCAGATATCGACCATTGCGTAACACGTGGCACCGGAAACTCAAAACTGTCGCAACAAGGTGCGGCAGCGACTTTTTACGAATACATCAAGTGTCATTGCATCATGCACAATTCCTTGGTCGGTTGAAGTGCGCCTGCGTCAGGCGCTTTCTTTATCGGTACCGCCGACCCCGTAAGATGTGGAGGTATTCATGAACGAGATCCGGCCGGATGAAGCTTATTCATTCGACGATGTCCTTTTGGTTCCCAATTACTCCGACATTCTGCCCAAGGATGTCGATACCGCGACGCAGCTGACCCGCAATCTAAAACTGAATATTCCGATTGTCAGCGCGGCCATGGATACCGTGACCGAGGCGCAGACGGCCATCAGCATGGCGCGCGAGGGCGGCATCGGCTTCATCCACCGCAACATGAGCGTCGAGGCGCAATCCATGGAGGTGGATAAAGTCAAGAAGTCGGAGAGCGGCATGATCGTCGATCCGGTGACGATCCATCCGGATCAACCGGTCCACCAGGTGCTCGAGCTGATGGCCAAGTACCGCATCTCAGGCGTGCCGGTGACCAAAGGCGATCAGTTGGTCGGCATCGTCACCAACCGCGATCTGCGCTTCGAAACCGATATGGACAAGAAGATCTCCGAGGTGATGACCAAGGAGAACCTGGTCACCGTTTCCGAAGGCATCAGTCTCGAAGAATCCAAGAAGATGCTGCACAAGCACCGCATCGAAAAGCTGCTGGTCGTGGACGCCAAAGGCCGCCTCAAGGGCATGATCACGATCAAGGACATCGAAAAGATCAAAAAGTACCCGAACGCCTGCAAAGATCACATGGGGCGCCTGCGGGTCGGGGCGGCGATCGGCGTAGGCCCCGACCGGGTCGAACGCACCCAGGCCCTGCTCAACGCGGGAGCGGATGTCATTTTAATCGATACATCCCACGGCCATACCGGAAATGTGATTCGCACGGTCAAGGAGCTCAAGTCCACCTTCCCCGGAATCGAACTGGTGGCCGGCAACGTGGCCACCGCCCAGGGTGCCGAGGATCTGATCACCGCCGGTGTGGATGCCGTGAAGATCGGCATCGGCCCCGGTTCGATCTGCACCACCCGCATCGTGGCCGGCATCGGCATCCCCCAGATCACGGCCGTCATGAACTGCAAGCCGGTTTCGGAACGCACCGGCGTGCCGCTGATCGCCGACGGCGGCATCAAATTTTCGGGCGATGTGACCAAGGCGATTGCCGCCGGCGCGCACACGGTCATGATCGGCAGCCTGTTCGCTGGCGCCGAGGAGAGCCCGGGCGAGATGATCCTGTTCCAGGGGCGCACCTATAAGGTCTACCGCGGCATGGGGTCGCTCGAAGCCATGAAGCAGGGCAGCAAGGACCGCTACTACCAGACCGAACAGGAAAAAGACGACAAGCTGGTGCCCGAGGGGATCGTGGGTCGCGTTCCGTATCGCGGTTCGCTGGCCTCCAACATCCATCAGCTCATCGGCGGACTGAAGGCCGGCATGGGCTATGTGGGCTGCCGCACGATCGATGCGCTGCGCCGCGAGGCCAGATTCATCAAGATCACCGCCGCCGGATTGCGCGAAAGCCACGTGCATGACGTGATCATCACGAAGGAGGCGCCCAATTACAGGGTTGATCAATGATCGGTTATCTGGAGCGTTCCAGTTTGGTTGACGGCACACCGGTGCGCTCAGTACGCACCGGCGCAAATATAAAGACATAGGGTTTTCACCACAGAGGGCACAGAGAAACACTAAAAAGACCCTCTGTGCTCTCTGTGGTGGTCAATATACTTGAGCATAAAACTTTTCTAAGTGCTTCTGATTCCGCGCGACTGAAAAACGCAGTTATGAGACAGCGATATTGATGCAAACCGCTCCCCCCGATTTCGTCCATCTGCATGTCCATACGATGTACAGTCTGCTGGACGGTGCCATCCGCCTGGACCATCTCTTCAAGCGCGTCAAGGAGTTCGGCATGCCGGCCGTGGCCATCACCGACCACGGCACCATGTTCAACGTGCTCGAATTCTACGAAAAGGCGATCAAAGCCGGCATCAAGCCGATCATCGGGTGCGAATGCTATGTCGCGCCGCGCAGTCTGAGCGACAAGACGCCCCTGGATGCCAAGGGGGTGAATCACCTGGTCCTGCTGGCCGAGAACATGGAGGGCTACCGCAATCTCTGCAAACTGGCCACCATCGCGCAGACCCAAGGGTTTTACTACCGGCCGCGCATCGACAAGGAGGTGCTCGGCGCCCATCGCGACGGGCTGATCGCCATGTCGGCCTGCCTGCACGGCGAAATCCCCCGGCTGATCAACGAAGGCCGCGTCGAGGCGGCCGAAGATGCGGCGCGCTGGTACCAGGCGCTGTTCGGTGAAGCCAATTTCTTCCTTGAGGTCCAGAACAACGGCATCGATATCCAGACCACGGTCAATGAAACCCTGCGCGACATGAGCGCCCGCCTGGGGATACCGCTGGTCGCCAGCAACGACTGCCACTACCTGAACCAGGCCGACGTTCGCGCCCACGACGTGCTGCTGTGCGTCCAGACCGGTAAGACGGTCAAAGACAACGACCGCTTCCGCTTCCGCACGGATCAGCTTTACTTCAAATCCAAGGAAGAAATGATCGCCGCGTTCGGCGACTATCCCGGCGCCATCGCCAACACCACCGCCATCGCCGGGCGCTGCAACCTCAGTTTCGATTTCAAAACCTACCATTTCCCCAAATTCACCGATCCCAGCGGGCTGTCGGCCGAGGCGCTTTTCGAGCGCAAGGTGAGGGAAGGATTCGAGCGGGTTTGGCGGATCATTCAATCCAAGCACCCGGACGCCGATCCGGCGCGGTACCGCGAGCGCCTCGATTACGAAATCGGCGTGATCAACACAATGGGCTTTCCGGGCTATTTCCTGATCGTCTCCGATTTCATCCATTACGCCAAGACGCACGGCGTGCCGGTCGGCCCGGGACGCGGGTCGGCTGCGGGCAGCCTGGTGGCATACAGCCTCTCCATCACGGATCTGGATCCGCTCGAACACGGGCTGATTTTCGAACGCTTCCTGAACCCGGAGCGCATCAGCATGCCGGATATCGACATCGATTTCTGCATCAACGGCCGCGACAAGGTGCTCAAATACGTGGCCGAGCGCTACGGCGGCGGCGATTACGTGGCCCAGATCATCACCTTCGGAAAACTGAAGACCCGCGCGGTGATCCGCGATGTGGGCCGCGCTCTGGACATTCCCCTGGCCGAAGTGGACATGATCGCCAAGCTGGTTCCGGACGTCCTCAATATCACGCTGGACGAGGCGCTGGCCCAGGAACCGCGGCTGCGCGAACTGCGCGCGTCGCGCCCCGACGTTGCCGACCTGATCGAGATCTGCCGGACCCTGGAAGGATTGCCGCGGCACGCTTCCACGCATGCCGCCGGCGTGGTGATCGGCGACAAGGAGCTGGTCGAGTACCTGCCGCTGTACAAGGGTAAAAAAGGCGAAGTGGTGACCCAGCTCGACATGAAGCTGGTCGAGAAAATCGGTCTGGTCAAGTTCGACTTTCTGGGATTGCGCAACCTGACGGTCATCGATCATACCCTGGCGCTGATCGCCCAGCAGCGCAGGCCTGCGCCGGATCTCTCTCAGCTGGATTTGACCGATGCCGACACGTATGCGCTGCTGGCCGCCGGCGATACGACGGGCGTCTTTCAGCTGGAAAGCTCGGGCATGAAGGACCTGTTGGTCCGCCTCAAGCCCGAGTGTTTCGACGATGTCATCGCCCTGGTGGCGCTCTACCGCCCCGGCCCGCTGGACAGCGGCATGGTGGACGATTTCGTGGAGCGCAAGCACGGCCGCAAGGAAGTTATCTACATGCTGCCGCAGCTCGAGCCCATTTTGAAGTCCACCTACGGCGTGATCGTCTACCAGGAGCAGGTCATGCAGATCGCCTCCGCCCTGGCCAGCTACAGCATGGCCGAGGCCGACGGACTGCGCAAGGCCATGGGCAAGAAGATCGCCGCCATGATGGCCGAACACCGCGAACGCTTCGTCAAAGGCGCCGTGGCCAACGGCATCGAGGAAGAGAGGGCCAAGGCGCTGTTCGACCTCATGGAGAAGTTCGGCGGCTACGGCTTCAACAAATCGCACAGCGCGGCCTACGCCCTGATCGCCTTTCAGACCGCCTATCTCAAGGCGCATTTTCCGGTCGAATTCATCGCCGCCCTGCTCACCAGTGAAATGCACTCCATCGACGGCGTGGTCAAGTATATCAACGAATGCCGCAGCCACCAGATCGACGTGCTGCCGCCCGACATCAATACCGGCGACGTGAGTTTCACGGTGGCCGGTGGCCGCATCCGTTTCGGGCTGGTGGCGGTCAAGAACGTGGGCGAAGGCGCCATCGAGGCGATCATCGAGGAGCGCCGCGCCAACGGCACGTTCGCCTCCCTGTTCGACTTCTGCGAACGGGTCGATCTGCGCAAGGTCAACAAGCGCGTCGTGGAAAGCCTGGTGGCCTGCGGCGCCTTCGACTCCACCGGCTCGGCGCGGTCGCAGATGATGGCCGTGCTCGAAGAGGCGCTGGATTATGGGCAGAAGGTGCAGCACGAACGGTGCGATCCCCAGATGGGGCTCTTCGGCGACGCGGCGGAGTGCGGCCTTTCGGTCACCGTTCCGGTGATGCCGAAAATATCCGAGTGGGATGCCAAGGAGCGCCTGAACCGGGAGAAGGAGTCGCTCGGTTTTTTCATCTCGGGACATCCGCTCGATTCTTACCGCAAAGTGCTTTCCAAGTACGCCGACCGCGACACCGCTACGCTTGCGGAGGCCAAAGAGGGCCAGTTCGTGCGCATCGGCGGCATGATCGCGAGCCGCAAAGTGCTGCGCACGAAAAAGGAAGAATTGATGGCCTTTCTGACCCTGGAAGATCTGGCCGGGACGCTGGAGGTGGTCGTCTTTCCCTCTGTATACGGCGCCTGCGCCGAGCTGCTGGGCAGCGACCAGCCGATCCTGGTGCAGGGCAAGGTTCAGCAGGAAGAAAAAGGAACCAAACTGATCGCCGAAGTGATCATCCCCATGGAACAGGCCGAAGCGCTGTGGACCGCCGAGGTTCATTTTCATATCGACCTGACCCAGGCGGATACGGCGACGCTGACGCGGCTGGCCGAGATCGTGCGCAGCCACCCCGGAGACTGCAAGGTTTTCCTGCACCTGCTGCTTCCGGAAGAAGTCGAAACCATCATCGCGGCCGACGAACGCTGGCGCGTGCAGCCGGGCGATGAACTCAACCGCGCAGTCGCCGGCGCATCGGGCCATGTACGGGTCGAGACGCAGTGCGCCGAGATCAAGGCCAACGGCGATACCGGCGCACCGCGCCGCAACGGAGCACGCGGCCAGGTAAATGGCAAAACCCGACGGTCCTGAAGATGATGCAGCCCATAAAGACGCCGGAACACTGAGGGAAGTAATTCAGATATAACTTTGCTCTAAGTTACCTGATTGCTTCGGCTGATTTTTGATGGCCTCGCAAAAAGTCGCTGTCGCACCTTTTTGCGACAGTTTTAAGATTTCAGTTTTGATTAAATCGCAAAAAGTATTTTTTAACCACAGAGAGCACAGAGGACACAGAGAAAAAATAATATATCTTAAAAACTTACCTCTGTGTTCTCTGTGCTCTCTGTGGTTATTATAGTCTGCCTTTTTACGATCCATCAATTTTGAATCGTCTATAAACAAGGAACCACTATGAAAGTGCCGCTGCTTGACTTGAAGGCCCAGTACGCCGAGATCCGCGAAGAGGTCCGGGCGCGCATCGACGCGGTTTGCGACAGCCAGTATTTCATCCTCGGTCCGGAGGTCGAGCGCCTGGAGGCCGCCATGGCGCAATACTGCCGGAGCCCGCATGCGGTCGGCGTCTCCTCCGGCTCGGATGCCCTGCTGGTTGCCTTGATGGCCTGCGGCGTCGGTCCGGGCGATATCGTCGTCACCGTGCCCTATACCTTCTTCGCCACGGCAGGCGCCGTTGCCCGCCTGGGCGCGCGGACGGTGTTCGTCGATATCGAAGCCGACACCTACAACATGGATCCGGTGCTTTTGGCCGAGCGGCTCGACGGCATGCCCGCCGGCGAACTCGGACGGGTCAAGGCGGTGATCCCGGTGCATCTTTTCGGCCAATGCGCCGAGATGGATCCGATCCTGGAAATCGCCCGGCGCTACGGCCTGATCGTGATCGAAGACGCGGCCCAGGCCATCGGCGCCGAGTACAAGGGCCGCCGGGCCGGCAGCATGGGCGATTTCGGCTGTTTTTCCTTTTTCCCCTCCAAGAACCTGGGCGCCTTCGGCGACGCCGGCGCGGTCACCGCCGCCTCCGAAGCCCATGCCAACATGCTGCGCATGCTGCGTATGCACGGCATGCATCCGAAATACGTTCACCAGTATGTGGGCGGCAATTTCCGCATCGACGCCCTGCAGGCCGCCGTGCTGGATGTCAAGCTGCCGCACCTCGACAGGTGGAGCGCCGGGCGTCAGGCCAATGCGGCCCGCTACCGCGCGCACTTCCGCCAGGCCGGCCTGGACGACCGGCTGGGGCTGCCCGTGGAACGCCAGAGCCGCCACATCTATAACCAGTTCGTCATCCGCATCGCGCAGGACCGGGATGCCCTGCGCGCCTACCTCGGCGAACACGGCGTCGGCTGCGAGGTGTACTACCCGCTTGCCCTGCACATGCAGGCCTGCTTTTCTGATCTGGGATACCGGGAAGGCGATTTTCCGGTCTCCGAGGCCGCCGCGCGCGAAACGCTGGCCCTGCCGATCTATCCCGAATTGACGGCGGACCAGCTGGCGTATGTGGTGGAGCGGATCGGCGACTTCGTCGCCCGCCGGTGAGGTACGGATCGTGCAGCTATCGCTCGGCTTTTCCCCTTGCCCCAACGACACCTTCATCTTCCACGGGCTCGTCTCCGGCCGGGTGGCGGTGCCGGATTTCACGGTCAAGGAAGTCCTGCACGACGTGGAGACGCTCAACCGCCTGGCCTTCGACCAGGTGCTGGATGTCACGAAGCTCTCTTTCTATGCCTGGCTGATGGTGCGCCGCAACTACCGGCTGCTGAACAGCGGCGCGGCGCTGGGCTTCGGCTGCGGACCGTTGGTGATTTCGCGCAAGAGGTTGACCCGGGAGGATATGGCCGACTGCCGCGTCGTTCTGCCGGGCCGCTGGACCACGGCCCACCTGCTGTTCCGGCTGTGGGCGCCGGAGGCGGATCAGCGCCGGTTCGTAACCTATGATCGCATATTCCAGGCCATGGACGACGGCAGCGCCGATTGCGG
>JAEYRZ010000080.1 GCA_023435265.1 Pseudomonadota bacterium | reverse complement strand
TTCTTGTTCTTTGACAAAGATTTTATCTTCATGCTGCCGATTTAATTAAAGTTTCAGAGCTTGCATACAGGGCTGCAATTATCGCCGTTACAGCTTTATAACCTGTGACGGTGAGAAGGTAGCGATTCGTTTTCGGCACCTTTTTGATCAGGCCGTGAGCTCTGAGTAATCGTATTTTTCTTGTAACAGCAGCCGACTGATAGCGTTTCTGCTTATCGGTAAGTTGCTGATCAGCAGAGTATAAAATGTTGCGCAAGTCCCGGTTACGAAAGCCGTTGATGGTGAACTCGCCGCGGGCAACGGCTTTTAACAGAGCCAAGTCTTGGGCAGCGTATGGATTCAAGGCCCTGACTCTTTTTTCATTCCAGTGCGTCGCTTGGCACAGCTTTTCGGTGAACTCGCCAAGGCAGGTTGTGGCATTTACACAGCAAAGAGCCTTTAGATAACGTTTGTTCGCTGAGTCTGAGACCTGGGCTCTGCGGTGCAGGTCTGCAACGCCTTTGCGCAGTATGCGCCAATCCAGATCTGCTTTGGAGCCACCCTGCTTGGGGCGAAAGACTTTGAAGTCGTGGGGGTCATTGATGGTTGTCTCCACCCTAAGATTGGATCCCTGCTTATCGTAGAGTTTGATGTGATTGGTGCCGAGCCAATGCTTGATCCTGATACCTTCGGGGCGTTTTTTAAGATGCGTTACGACCTCGCCCTTAAAGGCCGCGGGAATGACTCCGTTGATCGGGATGTTGCGTCCGAGAAAGCGCATCACGTCAGGGCTGGCAAAAGTAGTCATGCCGTGTTGAAGCAGATGGGGATAAATCTTGGCCAGCTTTTCAGGGTCTTTGAACAGGATGTCAGTAGCCCACTCGCTTTGATGGACTGACCAGTAGTATTGCAGTTTAAAATCACCAAAAAGCTCACAGTGTATGGGATTGAGTTGTTGGGCAATTGCATTCAAAAGTCGGGGCCATGAGTTACGCAGACAACTGTCCATCAGTTCCTGGGCACGGAATATGTCTTGGATCCAGGTAAAACAGTTGCCTCTTTGCTGATAGCGTATGCCTTGATTATCCATCTGGCGCGAAAGCCACTGTCTTCCGTTGATGCACACCTGAATGGTAAGGGGAAACCAGGTTTGGATCCTGGCATTCATGAAGCCGAAATCAGGATGAAAGAAATAGTGATAAAGGTGCAGACACTTTCGAAACCGAGGCTTAAGCTCGAGTATTTTCGCCTCTCTGTTGCGGTAAATCTCAAAGGACTGGCAGGGCTCAACACAGGTTAGGATACAGATCAAACCATCTTTGATGTTGTCCCTTGCGGCTATCTGTCGGGCAAGCTCGTCCTTATGCACTTGGCTGGAGTGCAGATATTTAATTGGTCGCTGCGTGCGCTCAGCTAAGGCAAGGGACGCCGCCTTAATGCGAGTGGTAACTTCCAGCACATGCTTGGCAAAATCTTTCAAGAGCACCTTGGCAAAGGACAGATACATGGACATCCCTTCAGCAAATGAAAGCCTTCGAATTGTTCCACGGAAGACTAAGCGATCAAATCCTGAAAGAGAGCCCATGACATCTTTCTCATGTTTTTGTATAAACGATTTCATGGCGTTTTCCTTGCTGTTTGTAGTGTTCTGTTTTTGGCAACTCAGAACTACAACGCTGGAAAACGCCTTCAATTATTTGTTTGGTTGCGGCCCTGACCGCGCTGTGCTCTCTGTGGTCAATAGATACTTTTTATATTCCAGTACCTTAAAACTTTTAGCGCGCTGTCCGTCAGCAACATGGGAAACTTTTTACGAATTTAGATAGCGCAACAGGAATTTCGTTGGTCGATCAGTTGATCTCCCGGTCCTGGCGGACGTCGACCGTATGGGGCATGGGCGCGTCGTCGAATTCCGGGAAATTGCGGATGAACTGATGATCCAGCAGTTGCGTGGAGAGAATCGCAGCCAGGGCCATGTTTTCGCGTTCGCTGGAAAGGCCGGACGGCTGACGGCATTTTTCGGCCAGATGCCCGACCCTCGCTGGGTCGAAGCAGCCGGCACGTTTCAAGCTGCGCTCCGACAGCAGATCATGGACCCAGTCGGGAGCGGCGGGCCCGCTGAAGCATCGGCTGATAGGCGCCCGGTAGGGCTGCTTGGGCCGGCGGATCAGATCGTCCGGCACCTGGTTCCGGGCGATCTGTTTGAGGATGTACTTTTCGGTCAGGCCGTGCAGCCGTAAATCGGCCGGCAGGCGTGCGGCCCGTTCGACCACGCGGTAGTCGAGGAAGGGAAATCGGCCTTCCACGGAGTTGGCCATGGCCATGCGGTCGCCTTGTGAAGAGAGCAGATAGTTGGACAGAAATAGCGTGCTCTCCAGGTACTGCGCCTGACCCAGGGGATGCCAGCAGCCGAACGCCTTCGGCAGCGTCCCGACAATGCGTGCCGCAAAGGTTCCCAGATCCGCTTGTGGCAGGTAGCCGGCATTGAAAAAGCTCTGCAGCTGCACCGTATTTTGCCAACGCACAAGGTGGGAGTAAACCGGCGAGGCGGTGTCCTGCAGCCCCTTCTTGAAAAATCCGAACAGAAACGCTCTGGGCTGATTCCGGTCGTCGAAGATGTACGGGTAGAGCCGGCGCAGCAAATGGGGCCGGCAGGCCGATTCGGGATGGCGCGCCCAGAATCGGCGGATCTTGGCTTCTTTGAAAATGTTGTATCCGGCGAAGATCTCGTCGGCGCCCTCGCCGGTCAGCACGACCTTGAAGCCGCTCTGCCGCACCAGCTTCGACAGCAGCATGAGCGGCGCAGGAGCCGTACGGATGAGGGGGGCTTCGGCATGCCAGATGACCTGGGGGAAGGCGGCTGCGATATCCTGTTCCGTGCAGCGCACACTGCGGTGGTCGGTTTTGAGCGCCGCTACGGCCGTGTTTTGGAAGCGGCGCTCATCGAAACGGTGGTCACTGAATTCCACGGCGCACGGGTGGAGCCGGTTGTTGAAATGCCGCTTGACCATCGTGCTGATGAAGGTCGAGTCGATTCCGCCGCTCAGGTAGGCGCCGACCGGCACGTCCGCGCGCAGGCGGATGCGGGCGGCATCCAGCAGCAGGCTGTTCAGTTCTTCCGTCCGCTCGGTTTCGGAGCGGTCCGTGAGGTCGGGCGTGAAATCGAGTTGCCAGTAGCGCGCGCAATGCAGGCCGTGCCGGTTGAAAACGGCGAAATGGGCCGGCGGCAGCTGCCGGATGCCCTCGAAGGCGGTCAAGGGATCCACCGGCGTCCAGCAGGTAAAGACATCGGCCAGCGTTTGCGCGTCGAGGCGCCGCGGAATGCGCCGGTCGGTGAAAAGGGCCTTGATCTCGGATGCGAAGTGCAGGACAGGGCCGTCGAGATGGTAAAAAAGCGGCCGTATGCCCATGCGGTCGCGCCCCAACAGCAGTTCCTGTTTGCTTTGGTCCCAGACGGCCAGGGCGAACTGCCCGTTCAGGTGGGTAAAAAGGCCGCTGCCGTGTTCTTCGTACAAATGCACGATCACTTCGGTATCGCTCTGGGTCGCGAAGCGGTGGCCGCGTCCGATCAGCTCCGTGCGCAATTCAGGGTAGTTGAAGATTTCGCCGTTGAAAACGATCCATACCGTCTGGCCCTCGTTGGCCATCGGCTGATGGCCGCCGGCAAGATCGATGATGCTCAGGCGCGCATGGGCCAGGGCGGCGTGACCGCTCTGATAAACGCCCGTGGCGTCCGGCCCGCGGTGCTGCAACGCGCGCAGCATGCGCCGCATTGCCGGCGCGCGATCTTCCCGGCGGCTGAAGTCGATGATACCGGCGATTCCGCACATTAAGGCTTCCCTTTCATCTGCAGCGCACCATTGTTTGCAGGGCGCCGGGGGTTTTGTCAAGGGCGAAACCGAGGAGCAGCGATCCTGCGATCAGGACCGCCGGAAGGTAACGCCTGCGCCGGGACGCAGTCCCGACGCAGGCAGGCTGGGGAGGGCTGAGGTGGATTACAGGTCGTAGTAAAGCGCGAATTCGTGCGGGTGCGGGCGCAACTTCACCGGATTGACTTCCTTGTCGATTTTGAACTCGATCCATTTCTGGAGCACATCTTCGGTGAAGACATCGCCCTTGAGCAAAAAGGCCTTGTCTTCGTCCAGCGCCCGCAGCGCTTCTTCCAGCGAGCCCGGGGCGGAAGGAATCTGGGCCAGTTCTTCGGGCGGCAGACCGTAAATGTCCTTGTCCAGCGGATCGCCCGGATCGATTTTATTCTGGATGCCGTCCAGGGCGGCCATCAGCACGGCCGAAAAAGCCAGGTAGCCGTTGCACGAAGGATCGGGCGTGCGGAACTCGATACGCTTGGCCTTGGGCGAGGCGGAGTACATGGGAATGCGGATCGCCGCGCTGCGGTTGCGGCTGGAATAGGCCAGGTTGACCGGGGCCTCGAAGCCCGGCACAAGGCGCTTGTACGAGTTGGTGGTCGGATTGCTGAACGCGCACACCGCCCGCGCGTGCTTGAGGATTCCGCCGATGGCATACAGGGCGCTCTGGCTGACGCCGGCGTACTTGTCGCCCGCAAAGAGGGGCTGGCCGTCTTTCCAGATGCTCAAGTGGGTGTGCATGCCCGTGCCGTTGTCCTCGTAAAGCGGCTTGGGCATGAAGGTCACGGTGTGATTGTGGCGGTAGGCCACATTCTTGAGGACATACTTGAACCACAGCAGCTGATCGCCCATTTGCAGCAGCGGTTTGAATTTCATGTCGATCTCGCTCTGGCCGGCCGCGGCGACCTCGTGGTGCTGGGCCTCGATTTCGATGCCCAGTTTCTCCAGAGTCAACACCATTTCCGTACGCAGGTCCTGGAACTTGTCCATGGGCGGTACCGGGAAATAGGCCTCCTTGTGGCGTGGCTTGTAGCCCAGGTTGGGGCCTTCATCGCGGGAAGTGTTCCAGGGGCCTTCGATCGAATCGATTTCATAGTAGGCCCGGTGGCGCGCCGAATCGAAACGGATGCTGTCGAAGATAAAGAACTCGGCTTCTGGCCCGATATAGGCCGTATCGCCGATGCCGGTGTTTTTCAGGTACGCCTCGGCCTTCTGCGCGATATGGCGCGGATCGCGGGTGTAGGCTTCCAGGGTCACCGGGTCGAAGATGTTGCAGATCAGCACCAGGGTCGGCTCCTTAAAAAAGGGATCGATCTTGGCCGTCGCCGCATCGGGAATCACCAGCATGTCGCTGGCATTGATCGGCTGCCAGCCGCGGATGCTGGAGCCGTCGAATCCGAAGCCGTCTTCAAAACTGCTTTCGCTGAGTTGGCGGATGGGTATGGATAAATGCTGCCACAGACCCGGAAAGTCCATGAAGCGCAAATCGACCATACTGACGCGATTCTCCTTTGCCATAGCAAGTACTTCTCTGGGGGTCATCGAAATGCTCCTTTCTTTCGGTATGCTGAACTGGTTCTGGCGATTCGCTTCTCGGGCGTCGGATCGACGTGCTCACCGAACGGCTCCGAATCCGCAATGCCGGGGAATCCGAGTTTCCGGTCAGATCGCGTCTTTGCCGGTTTCTCCGGTTCGAACGCGGATCGCTTGTTCCACGGGGATCACGAAAATCTTGCCGTCACCAAGTTTTCCGGTGAAAGCAGAGGCCTTGATGGTGTCGATCACCCTGTCGGACCATTCATCCTCGACAACGATTTCGATTTTGATCTTGGGGATGAAATCGACCACGTATTCGGCGCCGCGATAAATCTCCTTGTGGCCTTTCTGGCGCCCGTAGCCTTTGACTTCGGCGATCGTCATGCCTTGTATGCCGATTTCGTTCAAGGCCTCCTTGACATCATCCAGTTTGAACGGTTTGATGATTGCTTCGATTTTTTTCATTACCTCCTCCTTGGATCGTTCTTCGCATTGATGAATTCAGCGGCATACATGATGATTCAGGATGGCGCTCCGCCGCGTCAGCTTTGGATCTCGAAGGCGCGTTCGCCGTGCAGGGCGTTGTCGAGTCCGGCGATCTCCGCTTCGCGGGCGATGCGCAGCGGTCCTGCGACCAGACGCGTTGCACCGACGGCAACCATTGTCATGACGGCCGAATACGCCGCCGTGGCGACGATCGAAATGAATTGAATCCACAATTGGCGGGGGTTTCCGGCGAAAAGCCCCACCGCGTTGGAATTGACCGCCGGATCGGCGAAAAGTCCCGTTGCCAGGGCGCTCCAGATTCCGCAGATGCCGTGCACCCCGAATGCATCCAGGGCGTCGTCGTAGCCCAGGCGCGATTTCAGCTTGGCGACGCTGAAAAAGCCGAGCAGGCCGGCCACGGCGCCGATCGCCAGCGATCCGCCGACCGCCACGAACCCGGCCGCCGGGGTGATGGCGACCAGTCCGGCCACGGCGCCGGAAGCCAGGCCCAACAGGGTCGGCTTTCGGCTGAGCAACCATTCGGCAGCCATCCAGCAGACCGCGGCCGCGGCCGCGGAAGTGTTGGTCACCATGAAGGCCGAACCGGCCAGCCCATCGGCGGCCAGTTGACTGCCGGCGTTGAAGCCGAACCAGCCGAACCACAAAAGGGCCGCTCCCAGGCCGGTCAAGGCCACACTCGAAGGAAACATGGCCTCCCTGCCGTAGCCGATGCGCTTGCCCAGTACGACCGCCAGCACCAGCCCGGCGACGCCGGCATTGATGTGCACCACCGTGCCGCCGGCGAAATCGAGCACGCCCATCCTGGCGAGGAAACCGCCGCCCCAGGCCCAGTGCGCGACCGGACAATACACCAGGGTGACCCATACGATCGAGAAAATAATCCAGGCCGAAAAGCGGATCCGATCCACGATCGCACCGATCACCAAGGCCACGGTGATGCACGCGAACGTCATCTGGAACAGGATGAAAACGAAGCTGGGAATGGAACCGGTTACCGAATCCACGCCGATGCCGGCAAGCAGCAGGTGGTCGAAACCGCCGATCACGCCGCCGTGGTCCGGGCCGAAGGCGAGGCTGTAGCCCCATGCCACCCACACGACGCTCGCCAGGCAATAGGCCGCAAAGGTCATCGCGTAGGTGTTGAGCAGGTTCTTGTAGCGCGACAGGCCGCCGTAGAACAGGGCCAGCCCCGCCGGCGTCATCATCATCACCAGGGCCGTTGCCATGATCATCCAGGCCGTATCGCCACTGTCGATGCCGCCGGCGGCCAGCGCCGGTGCGGCCGTTCCCATGATCAGGCCGGCGGCCTGGAGTACTGCCCGTCTGGAAAGCATGCGCCTGCTCCTTTGCATTTTCCATGGCGGCCCGATGCCGCCTGCCCTCTTTTTTCTTCCATGACTTCGCGGAAGATCGATTCAAGCCGCTTGAACAATCCATTCTCCTTCAACCGGCCAGAACCTTTTCAACCGCAGCCCTGACGCTCTCGACTTCCTCGGGGCGATCGATCTTATCGCCGTCGAAGTTGCGTACGTAGAAAACATCCACCACCTGGTCGACGCGCGTGGCGATCTTGGCCACCCAGATATCCAGTCGGCAGCGGAACAGCGCGTCGGTAATGCGGTACAGCAAGCCCGGGAAATCCCAGGCGGTCACTTCGATGATCGTGAAAAAACTCGAACTCTCATTGTCGATGAGCACTTTTTGCGGGCGTTGACGCGTATAAGGCTTGATCGACTTGAAGCCGTTCTTCTTGAGGGATAAATCGGCGGAAAGATCGAGCCGTCCGGCCAGAGCCGCCTTGAGATCACGGTCGAAGCGCTGCCAGCGCTCCGCTTCGAAGATCGGGTCGGGCGGGGCCTGTACTTCGAAGATATCCAGGGCCACATTGTTGCGCCAGGTGAAGATATGGACACCCAGGATGTTGATGCTGTTCAGGGTCAGCACCCCGGCGATCCTTGAGAGAAGTCCCGGGCGGTCCTTGGCGCATATGGTCAGCGTGCGGGTGCGTCCATCGGCCGACTTTTCGACCGTGAACACGAACTGTTCCTCCTGCAGCCCGCGGTACAGCGCCATGTGCCGGGGAATATCCTGCGAAGAAGCATACAGCAAATAGCGCGGGGGCAATACTTCCAGAAGCTGTTGATTGGCGGACGATCCGGCCTCACCGAATGAGGCCGTCAAAATGCGCTCTTTCTTCTCATCGATGATCCGCAGCGCACGCCGCGAAACCAGTTCCCCCTGGGTAAGGGCGTTCAGTGTCTTCAGAAACAGGCTGCGCATCAGCGATGCCGTCCAGTCGTTCCAGGCCTTGGGGCCGGTCGCCATCGCATCCGCGACGCTGAGCAGGTAGAGCATCTTCAGCCGTTCGGGCCTGCCGATTCGGCGGGCCACGAAAAGGGCGGTTTCCTCATCGTTGATGTCGCGGCGCGTCGCCGTATCGAAGAGCAGCAAATGCTCCTGTACCAGAAAAACGATCAGGTCGATGTCGCCGTGCTCCAGGCCCTTGGCTTCAACGATTTTCGCGGCGAGGCCGGCGCCCCTTTCGGCATGCCCTTGGGAGGGATCGCCCTTGCCGATGTCGTGCAGCAGGGCCGCCCAGAAGAGCGCCCGCCGGGGGCGGATTTCACGATAGAGTTGGCGGGCGAAAAGATCTTCATCTCCGGTTTTATCCACGACGATGGACTTGAGCTTGCGCACGGTCAGCAGCAGATGCCGGGCCGCCGGGTAAAGATGATACTGATCGAACTGGATGCGGTTGACCACGGGTTTGAATTCGGGAATGAACCGAGAAAGAAATCCGGTGTGCAGCATGGCGCTGAGCGCGTCGAAAGGCGCCGACGAGCGCATCAGGATCTTTTCGAAATCGGCGACTACCGGCGGCGCGCTTCTGAAGCGCGCATCGGCGATCAGGTGGCCGAAATCGCGCACCAGGCGCCTCGCCTCGGCATTCAGGGGCGCCTTGTGCACCACGCTTTCCACGAAGATCCGGATCAGCAGCTGCGGATTGCGGACGATGGCTTCCGGGGAAACGAAATTGAGCATGCCGCGGTTGAATTTCAGCCCGGCCACCCGGGTGTGTTTGAGATGCTTGTTCTTGCGGCTCAACCGTTTGCGCTGCTCCAGCTCATAAATGAAGACCCGGTAGGACTGTTTGATAAATTCCATGTGGCCGTGCAGTTCGCCCAGCAGCTTTTCGACCGGCAGAAGCCCTGCGGACTCCGTGATGTGCATGACTTCCGCAAGGCGGGTCTGGTTCTCGAGGTGCAGCTGATCGCACTTGCGCCCCAGCAGGAGATGCAGCTGATTGCGCACCTGCCATACGAAGTCGAGCGCCGCGCTCAGCGAGAGGTATTCCTGGTGCGACAGGTACCCGTAGTATTCCAGGTCGCGCGATTGCTTGATGCCGGACAGGATGCGCGCAATCCAGAGCATCGTATGATAGTCGCGCAGACCTCCCTGGCCCTCTTTGAGATTGGGTTCCAGAAGGTAGGCGCTGTCCCCGAATCGGGTGTGGCGGGCATGATTGGTGTCGATCAGCCAGCCGATGATGCGGCTGTTTTTCACCGCGATCAACTTCTGCCGCAGCCGCTCCGTCAATTTGTGGAACAGGGGCGACATGCCGCAAATGAACCGTCCGTCCAGCAGCGCGGTCAACACCTCAAAATCCTGCCTCGCCAGACGAAGGCACTCGTTGATCGAGCGCGTGGCATGACTCACCTCGAGCCCCAGGTCCCACAGCGGGTAAACGATTTCGCGCACCAGCTCCTCGGCCTCCGGCGGCACCCGGTGTTCGAACAGAAAGAGCAGGTCGATATCCGAGAACACGCACTGCTCGGCCCGGCCATAGCCGCCGAGGGCGATCAGGGCATAGGGATTGCGCAGAATGCCGATTTGCGGTCCAACCTTGCTGGCGGCAAACCCCGCAAGGAAATATTCATCCAAAAGGGCCGCATGTTCCTTGAGCAAAATGTGGGCGGGACCCGTACCGACCTTTTCCAGCAGCCGTTCCCGCTGGGATCGCAGCTGGGCCCCGGGCGTCATGCTGGAAACGATGGTGGATGCTGCTCTCAACCGAACTCCTCGTGGTGATTTGGTTTCAATCTTTGATGCCATTAGGCAACGGACATGCCAGAACCGTTTACCGACAATATTTAATTGTAAATCAGGTTATTATGCCATAATGCGTAAAAATGCAAATATTATTCGTACTATACATAAATGTAATTTTTAGAACATGATTAATTCAAATTTGTATTATCCGCACTGCGACTGAGGAAGCCTTCGAGTGGCCGCGATTTTCGCAAGTTCGTTTATCCTGCAAATTTCGGCGCTATCATTATGGAATACGCGCCAGAAGAGCCTCTTCGCCACCGGGGTGAAGGCCGAGGTGCATCATGGAAATCCGAGATCCGGCATCCGTGTTTCAGGGCGACGGCAGGCGCGCATGCGTGACCGGATGAGTCCTTCTGGGCCGCGCGGAGGCGGGACCGGATACCGAACCAGCAAAAGGCAACTTTATGAGAAGCATCAGAACGCTCAGCATCATTTTGGCATTGGGATTACTGTGCGCGTGCGCCGGCGCGAACGGAACGCCGGTGGATCTGCGGCCGGGGGAAACAGCCGTGACGATCGAGGCCGACAGCTTTCATTTTAAACCCAGTCAAATCCGGGCCGTCCAGGGGACGCGACTTCAAATTCTGCTCAAAAACGTCGCAGGCATCGCGCACAATCTGACGATCCAAAACCCGGACGGAGAGACGCTCGTGAATCAGGATGTCGCGGCGGGCGCCACGGAGCGGTTGACGGTCGATCTGGAACAGGCGGGTACGTACAAGCTCCTCTGCGACAAGCCGTTGCATCCTTCCCTGGGCATGAAGGGCGAGATCCTGGTCGCGCGGCGATGAACTCGAGCTCCTCCGGCGTCCGAAAAGAGGGCCGGAGGAGCATTGGTCCTATTCCTGCTTGGCCAGTTTGGAGACGGGCCGGCAGGGAGCAGCCTCGGGTGGAGGAGGACTGAAGGCCGTGATGCCGCCGTGACTCGACACTGCAAAGTCGGGGTATGCCGCGCCGCCGTGCTCGACCAGGTCCAACCCCTCCAGTTCTTCCTCGGCTGAGACGCGCAGGCCGATGGTTTTGCTGAGCAGCTTGAACAATCCGAAGGCCAGCGGGAAGGTCCACAGAAAACACGCGGCGATCCCCAGCAGCTGGATGCCTACCAGGTGCAGGCTCGTGCCGCTCATGTTGAAGAGGCCGGCGGCCAGCGTGCCCCAGGCGCCGTTGACGCCATGCACCGAAATCGCGCCCACCGGATCGTCGATGCGCATGCGTTCGATCAATATCACGGAGAGGACGACCAGGATGCCGGCCACGCCGCCGATGATAATGGCACTGCCCGGGGTCACGTTGGCGCAGCCGGCCGTGATGGCCACCAGTCCGGCCAGGGCGCCGTTCAGGCTCATGCCCACCTCCGGTTTGCCGATCTTGATCCAGGAGGTCAACATGGCCGCCACCGCGCCGGTGCAGGCGGCCAGGTTGGTGGTTACGAAGATCATGGCGATGCTCTTGTCGGCGGCGGTGGTGGAGCCGGGATTGAACCCGAACCAGCCGATCCACAGAATGAATACGCCCAGGGCGGCCAGGGTCATGCTGTGGCCCATGATGGGTTTGATGGATCCGTCTTTGCCGTACTTTCCGACGCGGGGGCCCAGAACGATGGCGCCGGCCAGCGCCGCCCAGCCGCCCACGGAATGCACGACGGTGGAACCGGCGAAATCGATGAAGCCAAGATCGCCGAGCCAGCCGCCGCCGTGGAAAAGGCCGCCCCAAGCCCAGCTGCCGAAAATGGGGTAGATCAGTGCGCTGATCACGGCGCTGTAGGCGATGTAGCTGACGAACTTGGTGCGTTCGGCCATGGCGCCCGAAACGATGGTTGCCGCCGTCGCCGCAAAGACCACCTGGAACATCCAGAAGGCCAGGACCCAGGGATCCCCGTCCGGTGAGAAATCGCTCAGGAAGAAACCGGTGGTGCCGAACCAACCGGTTTCGGTGGCTCCGAACATCAGTCCGAAGCCCACGGCCCAGAAGGCGAGGCTTCCGACAGAGAAATCCATCAGGTTCTTCATGATGATGTTGATGGCGTTTTTAGCGCGCGTAAATCCCGTTTCCACCATGGCGAAACCCGCCTGCATGAAAAAGACCAGGGCCGCGGCGATCAGCGTCCACATATAATCGGCATGGGTCTGGACCAGCTCGATGGCCTGCTTGTTGGAAAACGGCGTGGGGTCCGGATCGGCGGCCCAGGCGCCGGCGGTGCAAAAAAGAAGGACGATCACGCCCCGGGTCCAGAGTTTCATCGTTTTCATAACGCGCTTATCTCCTTTGCATCTTTTTGATGGATTGAGGCTGGAACGGTTCCGCTGTGTGTGAAACGCTCGGCGAATGCGTTGCCATGCTCAAAGCGCAAAGGGTGTGCCAATGCATAAATCGTGTCTAAGTCCTCGTTATTCATTAATTTATACAAATATGTATTTATAAATAAATCATACATATTTGTCGTAAGGTTTAATCAAAAGTACAAATATGTATATTGGTTCGCGCGAGGGGTCGCAATTCGGCCTCGCGCGGCATTCCGAAATGCGCATGCCTGGGGCTTGCTCAGCTTTTGAAATCGATGGCGTCGATGTTCAGGCGGGCGATGATCTTCTGCAGCGCGACGCGCGAGAGCCCGCTCTGGCGGGCGGCTTCGGAGATGTTGCCGCCGGTGGTTTGAAGAAGATCACGGAAATAGGCGCCGGTGAATTGATCGAGCAAGCGTGATTTCACTTCCTTGTACGGCTGAATGCGTCCCGGTGCCGGCAGCGGCACCGTGATCCGACCGGCCTCGGCCTGGCGCAGGGCGGAAAGGTCGATCACTTCCCCGGTGCAGAAAACAGCCAGGCGGCGCATCATATTCTGCAATTCGCGTACATTTCCCGGCCATTCGCGGTGCTTGAGCCACTCCAATACATCGTGCGTGACGATTTTTTCGGTTGTCCGCAGTTCATTGCAGGTTTTCTTCAGAAAGTAGCGGGCCAGAAGCGGGATATCTTCGGTGCGCTCGCGCAGGGGCGGAACCATCACCGATAGAACATTGAGACGGTAATAAAGATCTTCGCGAAAGGTGCGCATGGCGATCTTCTCCTCCAGGTTCTGATTGGTGGAGGCGATGACGCGGACATTCACGCGCAGCGACCGGCCGGCGCCGAGCGGCCGGATCTCGTGCTCTTGAAGCACCCGCAGCAGCTTGACCTGAATGGTGTGGGCGATATCACCGATTTCATCCAGGTGCAGCGTTCCTTGGTCCGCCTGCAGAAAGAGTCCCCCCCGGCTGCGGTCCGCGCCGGTGAAAGCACCTTTCTCATGGCCGAAGAGCTCGCTTTCGAGCAGGTTCTCGGGTATGGCCGGACAATTCACGGAAAGGCAGGGTTTAGCAGCCCGGGGCGACAGGGAATGGATCAGTCGGACCACGAGCTCTTTGCCCGAGCCGGACTCGCCGCGCACCAGGACCGGGTAGTCGTTGGAGGCCACGGCGGCGGCCGCCGTCCGCAGGCGGACCATGGCCGGGCTCTCGCCCACCAGAAGCGGCCCGCCGCGTTCGAGGAGTTCGCGCAGGCGTACATTCTCCCGGGTGAGCCGGCTGCGTTCCAGGCCGCGCCGCACCGTGCAGAACAGATCGCCGGTTTCGACGGGTTTGGTCAGGAAGTCATATGCGCCGATCTTCACGGCCTCGACCGCTGTCTCGATCGCTCCGTAGGCGGTCAGAACAACGGCGGCCAGGGCGGGCGCCTTTTCGAGCGCGCGGGCCAGCAGCGCCAGGCCGTCCATGCCCGGCATGCGCAGGTCGGTGATCATAAGGTCGGCGCCGCGCGCGGCGAGCTCGGCCAGCGCCTCTTCCGCACTGCCGGTGCAAATGCATTCGGCAAGCGGGAATTCCGCGGTGATCAGCCGGCAAAGCCCACGGGCGAAATCCATTTCATCATCCACCACCAGAATACGGCCGGTTTCCTGATGGCTGATCAGATCCTGGGGATCGACGGGCATTCCGGCGCTTTCCTTTGCATTGACGGCTGGACAGGAAATGGAGGATGAAACGCGCACCATGCTGGGGTGTGCTGAAAACTTCCACCTGACCGCCCCGTGTTCAGGGCCTCATCCTGGAATGAAGCGGCTGCGGCGGTTTCCTGCGCCGTAAAGGCCGTGGCCAAGGCGGCGGCCGCGCCGGATTTGGCTGCCTCATATCTGGGCATGTTGAGGGCGTTCAGCGCGTCGGCCTGTTCTTTGCTCATCGTGAAGGAGTCCAGGATATTGCTCGACCAGCCGCCCGGGTGGGCCAGCCATTTTTTCAGGAATTTGCCCGCCGGGCCGCTGCTGGCCTTGAACTTCTTCTTTGCATCCTGCGCCTGATACCACTCGACGGTTTTAAACGGCGCCCGTTCGGCTTCGGCCTGCATGACGGCATTGGATTTGGCGATCGTCTCCTCCATGCCCTTGGGCCTTGCCGGCAGGAAGATCAACAGCCCGGCGACCAGCACCACAATGCCGAGCCAGATCGCCCAATAGTCTTCCTTTTTCCACAAGTCGGACCAGCGCGCCGATCCGCGATCCGTGACCACATCCTGACTTTCCGCTTTTACGACAATAGGTTCCGCCATTGTGCATCATCCTCCTTGGAGTCGATTTTCGTATTGCCGATCTTGGCAATCGACACCGGAGGTATGGCAATAACCATTCCACTCGGGGGAAAATCATGATTATCTGAAAACCTGTATAAAAATACTGGACGCAATGACTTGCGCCGCATACCGGGCTTTGCGC
>JAEYRZ010000053.1 GCA_023435265.1 Pseudomonadota bacterium | reverse complement strand
ACGGCATCCCGGGCATCGCGGCGCTGCCGCGCCCGGACTTCGCGCCCGTGCTGCTCATGGCGCACTTCGATGTGGTGGCCGGATCCGACCGGGTTTTCGAGCCCTACATCAAGGAAGGCCGCCTGTACGGCCGCGGCAGCGTCGATGACAAATACGCCGTGGCGCTCTCGATGGTCATGCTCAAGAATGGAGTGCGCCGGCTCGTGGATCAGGGCAAGGGGCAGGCCGATCTGCCTTTCGGCATCCTGCTGACCGGCGACGAGGAGATCGGCGGCTACAACGGCGCCCGGCATGCGCTCACCCAGCTGCGCACCGATTTCTGCATCGCCCTGGACGGCGGCCGCCCGGACCGAATCGTCGTGAAGGAGAAGGGCTTCATGCGCCTTAAACTCACGGCCAGGGGCAAGGCCGCCCATGGCGCACGGCCCTGGCTGGGAAGCAACGCCATCGAACGGCTGATATCGGATTACCAGAAAATCAAGAACTTCTTCCCGGCAGGCCGTGCGGATCATTGGCACCGCACCCTCAATTGGGGCATCGTGCGCGCCGGTGAGTCGGTGAACCAGGTGCCCGACCGGGCGGAGGCCCTGTTCGACGTGCGCTATACCGAAGAAGACGACCCGGCCGGCCTGGTCGCCCAAATGCGCTCGGTGATCGAAGGCGAAATCGAGATCATGGAACTGGAGCCGCTGTTCGCCAGCGGCGAATCGCCCTACTTGGACATCCTGCAGCGGATTGCCCCGGGCGCCGAACGCGTGTTCGAGCATGGTGCCAGCGACGCGCGTTTTCTCTCCTCGCGTGGTGTTCCGGGAATCGTGTGGGGGGCGGACAGCGAAATGAGCACGCATTCGGTCGACGAGCATGTGGTTATCGAAAGCATCCGCCGCCTGCACGACATGCTGGACGCTTTCCTGGCTGAAGTGAGCGCAAGGTAGCCCGATGAGGCCGGATGCCCCCATTCTGCGCATCGAAACCCTGAAAACCCAATTTTTTACCTTCGAAGGGGTTGCCAGGGCCGTGGACGACGTCTCCTTCGACCTCCAGAAAGGAGAGATCCTGGGCGTGGTGGGCGAATCGGGCTGCGGTAAAAGTGTGACCGCCCAGTCGGTCATGCGCCTGATTCCCGAGCCGCCCGGCCGCATCGTGCAAGGCCGCATCCTGTTCGACGGCCGGGATCTGGTCAGGCTCCCGGCGGAGCAGATGCGCACCATCCGTGGACGGCGCATCGCCATGATCTTCCAGGAGCCGATGAGTTCGCTCAACCCGGTCTACACGATCGGCGAACAGATCGCGGAGATGTTCATGCTGCATCTCAACCTGCCGCGCCGCGAAAGTTTGGATCGAGCGATCGAAATGCTGCGCAAGGTGCAGATCCCTGCCCCTGAAAAGCGCGTGCGGGCCTACCCGCACCAACTCTCGGGCGGCATGCGCCAGCGCGCCATGATCGCCATGGCTCTTTCCTGCAACCCGGAAATTCTGATCGCCGATGAACCCACAACGGCCCTCGATGTCACCACCCAGGCGCAGATTCTCGACCTGATGCTGCAGTTGAAGGCGGACTTCGGCACCGCCATCATGATGATCACCCACGATCTGGGGGTGATCGCCGAAATGGCGCAGCGGGTCGTGGTGATGTATGCCGGCAAGGTGATCGAGACGGCCGCGACCGCGGCAATTTTCAACAATCCCAAGCATCCGTATACCCGTGGCTTGCTGCAGTCGATTCCCAGGCTGGGGGAGCGTGCGCGGCGCGGCCGCCGCAGGCTGCGTGAAATCGCCGGCATGGTGCCGAGTCTCTACGATCTTCCGCAAGGCTGCCGCTTCTACCCGCGCTGCCCCGACCGGCTCGAGAAATGCCGCACGCGGCTCCCCGAACTTCTGGACACGGGCGAAGGTCATGCGGTACGCTGCTGGCTCCACGTTCAAAATGACGCTTGAAAGTGAAAGATATAGAGGCGGCGCCGAAAGAAGAAATGTGAACGCACGGATGAAGCGATTGATAATGAATAGACACTTCTTTCAGCTTTCGGCTCTCTTTTCAGTTTGATCAACGCATACTCCAGGGCTCAGGCATAATGGATCCATTGCTCGCCGTCGAAGATCTCAAAGTTCATTTTCCAATCACCAAAGGGCTGCTCGGCCGCAGGGTGGGGCTCGTCTATGCGGTGGACGGCGTCTCTTTCAGCCTGGGCAAGGGCGAAACCCTCGGCCTGGTGGGCGAGAGCGGCTGCGGCAAAACCACCACCGGCCTGGCGGTGCTGCGGCTGATCGAGCCCACGGGCGGACAAATCCGCTTCGCCGGCCGGGATGTGACCGCGATGGACCAGGATCAACTGCGCCTGCTCAAGCGCGACATCCAGTTCATTTTCCAGGACCCTTATTCTTCTCTCGATCCGCGCATGACGGTCAACCAGATCGTCGCCGAGCCCATGGTCATCCACCGTGTGCATACGCCGGCCGAACGCCGCGAGCGAACGGCCTTTCTGCTGGAAAAGGTCGGCCTGACGCCGGAGCAGGGCCGCCGCTACCCGCACGAGTTCAGCGGCGGCCAGCGCCAGCGGATCGGCATCGCCCGGGCCCTTTCGCTCAACCCCGACCTGATCATCGGCGATGAACCGGTCTCGGCCCTCGATGTCTCCATCCAGGCCCAGATCATCAACCTGTTGATCGAACTGCAGGCCGAATTCGGACTTTCCTACATCATCATCGCGCACGATCTGGCGGTGGTGGAGCATCTGTGCGACCGCATCGCCGTCATGTACCTGGGTAAAGTCGTGGAAACCGCCCCCTACGCGGATATCTACGGCCGACCCAAACACCCGTACACGCAGGCGTTGCTCTCGGCGGTTCCGGTCGCCGACCCGCACGCGCAAAAACAGCGCATCCTGCTCTCAGGGGATGTTCCCAGCCCGATCCAGCCGCCGGCGGGGTGCGCCTTTCATCCGCGCTGCCGGTTCCGGATGGATCACTGCAGCCGCGAGGTGCCGCAGCTCAAGGAGGCGGCCCGCGGCCATGCCGTGGCCTGCTTCCTGTATGAACCCCCGGCGTGAAAACCGCCGGCCGTACGTATCGTCAACCATAAGGAGGGTAAGATGAGAAAGAGCCTGTCTGTCATGTTGGTGCTTGCGCTCATGCTGCTCGCAGGCCAGGCCTGGGCCCAGACGTCGCTGGTGGTGGCCCAGGATGAATCGCCGCGCATGATGAACCCCCACGGCGACGACTCCGACGCCGGCCTGCAGTACTTCGCCAATTTCTTCGACGGTCTGCTGCAGCGCAAGGGCCCGGACGGCATTCTGGCGCCGGCCCTGGCCGTCAAGTGGGAGCGCGTCGACGCGCTGAGCTGGAAGTTCTGGCTGCGCCAGGGCGTCACGTTCCACAACGGCAATCCGTTCACGGCCGAAGATGTGAAGTTCACCTTCGAACGGCTGGCCAACCCGGAAGTTTCGGAGTTCGTCAACGCCGGCAAATCGATCGATGCCATCACCATCCATGACGATTACACCCTGACCATCAAGACCAAGGAGCCGATTCCCTGGTTCATCAACAACCTGCATCAGACCTTCATCATGGACAAGGAGGACACCACTTCACGCGACGCGGGCGACGTGATGGTGCGGCCGATGGGCACCGGCGCCTACAAGTTCGTCGAATGGGTAAAGGGGTCCTATGTCAAGATGGAGGCCAACGAGAACTACTGGGAAGGCGCACCACCCATCAAAAAAGTCGAGATCCGCCCGATCACCGAATCCTCGACCCGCTTCGCGGCCCTGGTTTCCGGCCAGGTGGGGATGCTGACCGGCGTGCCGGTCGAACTGTACGAGCAGGTCAAAAAGAACAAGCAGCTCGAAATCGTCAGCAAGCCGGCGCGCCGTTCCATCTTCCTGGCGCTGGGCAACGCACCCGGAACCCCCATGGCCGACATCCGCGTGCGCCAGGCCATCGCCATGGCGATCAACGAAGACGAAATCATCGCCAAGGTGATGCGCGGCCAGGCCTCTCCGGCGGCCCAGATCCCCGATACGCCGACGGTCGGTTATCTCGGCAGCCTCAAGCGGCTGCCCTACAATCCGGACAAGGCCAAGCAGCTCCTCAAGCAGGCGGGATATGAGAAAGGTTTTCCGATCACCTTGACCGGCCCCAACGACCGCTACATCCAGGATGCCAAGATCGCCGAAGCCGTGGCCAAGTACCTGGCCAAAGTCGGCATTCAGGCGACACTCGATGTAAAACCGAAGTCGATCTTCTTCCCCGAGGTCAACCAGGGCAAACTGCAGTTCTACCTGATCGGCTGGTTCGACGGCACGTTCGACATGGGCCGCACGTATGCCAAGCTGGCGCACACGCGCGACAAGGAGCGCGGCTTCGGCGAACTCAACGGCGCCGCCTACAGCGACCCCGACATCGACAAACTGATCGAATCCGCAAACGTCATGGTGGATGCCGCGCAACGCGAGAAAGCACTGCAGGACCTGAATAAAATGGCCATGGTGGATAAAATCACCTGGATCCCGCTGCACTACCAGATGGATGTCTACGCGGTGCGCAAAGACAGCAAGCTGAACTTTCAGCCGCGCCCCGACCGCTGGATGATCTACAAAGAACTATCCCTGAAGTAAATGGTGAGCACCGGAAGGGCGGAGCCATGCCGGCCTTCCGCCCCTTAAATCATTAGCGGCGCCGGTTGATGGCATGCTGACCTACATCTCGCGACGTTTCCTGCAGGGCATCGTGGTGCTGCTCGCCGTTTCGATGATCTGCTTCTTCATCTTTCAATACATGGGCGATCCGGTGGTCCGGATGGCCGGGTTGTATGCCACGTTCGAAGAGCAGGAAGAGGTCCGCAGGACATTCGGCCTGGACAAACCCATCCATGAACGCTACGTGCGTTTTCTGTGGAACGCGGCCCAGGGCAATTTCGGGAAGTCGTATGTCAGTCGCGTACCCGCACTGGGATTGATCCTGGAGCGCTTTCCGGCCACGTTCGAACTGGCCGTCTGCGCCGTGTGCCTTGCCTTTACCAGCGGGCTGGGCCTGGGCGTGCTGGTCTCGCTCAAGCCCTACGCGCTGCGCAACCGCTTCATCATGGCCCTCTCCCTGGGGGGGATCTCGCTGCCGACATTTTTGACCGGCATCCTGCTGATCATGATCTTTTCCGTCTTCTGGAGCATACTGCCCTCCTTCGGCCGCGGCGACACGGTGCAGATCGGCTTCTGGCGCACCGGTTTGCTGACCCTGGACGGCATCAAGCACCTTATCCTGCCGGCCCTCACCCTGGCCAGCTACCAGTTGGCGGTGCTGCTGCGCCTGACCCGCGCCGGCATGCGCGAGGTTCTGACCCAGGAATACATTAAAACCGCCTGGGCCAAGGGCCTGCCGCCGCGCACGGTGGTGCTCAAACATGCCCTGCGCAATGTCATGATCCCGGTGGTCACCATCACCGGTCTACAGTTCGGAGAACTTCTGGCTTTCTCGATCGTCACCGAAACCATCTACCAGTGGCCGGGCATGGGCAACCTGCTGCTGACATCGATCTACGAGAACGATCAGCCCGTGATCGTCACCTATATCATGCTGGCCTCCGCGATCATCATCACTCTGAACATGGTGGTGGACATCCTTTACGCCCTGTTGAATCCGAAAATCCGCTATGACTGAACGCCGAATCAAATCACGCCTGCTGTGGAACTACCTGCACGACCCGTCGGCGCTGATGGGCAGCGGCCTTTTGCTGGTGTTCATCGCAGCGTCCCTGGCCGCGCCCTGGATCACGCCCCAGAATCCCTATGATCTGGCCACGCTCAGCCTGGAGCATTTCCTCACCCCGCCGATATGGATGGCGGAGGGCACCCGGCCGTTCCTGTTGGGGACCGACGATCAGGGCCGCGACATTCTCAGCACCATCATTTACGGTTGCCGGACCTCGCTGGTCGTCGGTTTTTCCGTGGTGCTCATCTCCGGAACGCTGGGCGTTCTGATCGGCCTTCTGGCCGGCTATTACGGACGATGGCTGGATATCACCACCATGCGCCTGGCCGATACCGTCTTTTCGTTTTCCACCACCCTGCTGGCCTTTCTGCTGCTGGGCATCTTCAAACAGGGCGGCATCCCGGTGGTGATCCTGGCGATCTGCATCGCCGACTGGGTGCGCTACGCCCGCACCATGCGCGGCAGCGTCCTGGAGGTCAAGCAGGAGGCCTACATCCTGGCCGCCCGGGCGGCGGGCGCAGGCAACCTGCGCATCATGTTCCGCCACATCCTGCCCAATGCGCTCTCGCCCATTTTCGTCGTGGTGGCAGTGGACCTGGCGGTGGTGATCATGCTCGAAGCCACGCTGAGCTTCCTGGGCGTGGGCGTGCCCCTGACCGAACCATCCCTGGGCATGATGATCGCCATCGGCAAGAACTATATCTATGCCGGCATGTGGTGGATGATCGTCTTTCCCGGCGCGGCCCTGGTGCTGCTGGTGGTGGGCATCAATCTGTTCGCCGACTGGCTGCGCGAGGAACTGAACCCCAGGATCGAAAAGAACCGCTAAGCATACGGCAGGCGGCGGATTGCGCCCGCCGACAGGAGTGCCGATGACCGCTGAGCGTCCGAATCCGGCCGCGAACATTGCGGCCCTGAAAGAGAAGCAGCGCGGCGAACCCATCGCGGCCTTTCTGGGCATGGAACTCGTGGAGCTCAAGGCCGGCTACGCCCGGGTGCGCATGCGGCTGCGCCCCGAACACCTCAATTTCAACGGCTATGTCTTCGGCGGCATCATCATGTCGCTGGCCGACCAGGCGTTTGCCTATGGCAGCAATTCCATGTCCCTGCCCAGCGTGGCCACCCAGTTCGACACCCATTTCCTCGCCGCCCCGGCGCCCGGCGACGAACTCATCGCCGAGTGCCGGGTCATCAAGAACGGGCGCAGGATGGGCCTGTCGGAAATCACCGTGACGGACGGCAACGGCAGGTTGATCGCCAGGTCCACCGGCACGACGATTCCGGTCTGACGGCTGAAAGCGACCGGCCGGGCGGATTTGGGACCCGCCGCTCGATCTCCGAGTGTTCTCATCGATCCCGGCATTGATTCGCGGCTCTTTTTTTACTATGGTCGTTGCCCTGTTTCTTCGTCCTATACTCGAATGCAGTTGAAAGGTGACCTCATGGGCGGCTTGTTCGGTGTTGTTTCCAAATCCGATTGCGTATCCGATCTATTTTACGGGACCGATTACCACTCCCACCTCGGGACGCGGCGCGGCGGCATGGCGGTGTGCAACGGCCATGGCATCCAACGCGCGATTCACAATATCGAAAACAGCTACTTCAGAACCAAATTCGATGCCGATTATTCCAAATTCCACGGCCGCAACGGCATCGGTGTGATCAGCGACACCGATCCGCAGCCGCTGGTGATCGGTTCGCATCTGGGCACCTTCGCCCTGGTCACGGTGGGCAAGATCAACAACCAGGCGGCGTTGATCAAGCGCGCTTTCGCCCGGCGCAGCCATTTTTCCGACACCAGCGACGGAGAGGTCAATCCCACCGAACTGGTTGCCATGCTGATCTGCGAGGAAGAGCGCATCGAGGATGGGATCCGCAACGCGCAGGCCTCCATAGAGGGTTCCTGCAGCATGCTGCTGCTTACGGCCGACGGCATTTACGCCGCCCGGGACCGGCTCGGCCGCACGCCTCTGGCGCTGGGCAGGCGTGACGGCGCGCTGGCGGTCGCATCCGAAACCTCCGCTTTTCCCAATCTGGGGTACGCCACCGAACACGACCTGGGTCCGGGCGAGATCGTCCGCTTAAAACCCGAGGGGTGGGAACAATGCGTATCGCCGGGCGACAGGTTGCAGATCTGCGCCTTCTTGTGGGTTTATTACGGGTTCCCGGCCTCATCGTACGAAGGCATCAACGTCGAGGCGTCCCGCAACCGCTGCGGCGCGGCGCTTGCCCGCCGCGACACCGTCGACATCGATTTCGTGGCCGGCATTCCCGATTCGGGCATCGGCCATGCGGTGGGCTATGCCGGGGAACGCTGCATTCCGTTCCGCAGGCCCTTCATTAAATATACGCCGACCTGGCCGCGCAGCTTCATGCCCCAGAACCAGGCCATGCGCGACCTGGTGGCCCGCATGAAGCTGATTCCGGTCCGCGAGCTGATCCAGGGCCAGCGGATCCTGTTCTGCGAAGATTCCATTGTGCGTGGGACCCAGCTCAAGGACAACGTACAGGTTTTGTTCGACTACGGCGCCCGCGAGGTGCACATGCGGCCTGCCTGCCCGTGCCTCATTTACCCCTGCGAATACCTGAACTTTTCGACCTCGCGCTCGACCCTCGACCTGGCCGGCCGCAAGGTGATCCAGCAACTGGAAGGCGCCGAGGACCGCGACCTGGCCTCTTACGCCGCCCACGGTTCGGACAAGCACCTGGCCATGGTCGAGGAGATCCGCAAACAGCTGCGCCTCACCAGCCTGACCTACCAGCGCCTCGACGACCTGATTCCGGCCATCGGACTGCCGAAGGAAAAACTCTGCACCCATTGCTGGGATGGGACCAGTTTCAGCTGAGACGCCCCAATATCCCGAGAAGGTTGTGATCGAGCCCGACCGCGGCGGGCGGATTTCGCAACGCGAGGCTTCCGGCCTACCTGCAGCGTTCGCCGCATCGAGCACACTGAGTACGATTTTGCAGAGCCGTGTATCACAGCGGCCAGAACATCGGGATCAGCAGCGCCCCGCCGATCAAGACGATCAGGTTCAGCGGAATTCCCATTTTGAGATAATCGCCGAAGCGGTACCCGCCGGGGCCGTAGACCAGCAGGTTGGTCTGATAGCCGATGGGGGTGGCGAAGCTGGCGCTTGCGCCGAAGATCACGGCCATGGCGAACGCTCTGGGGTCGACGCACAGGCTTTGGGCCGTGGAGACCGCGATGGGCAGCAGCAGCACGGCGGTGGCGTTGTTGCTCAGGATCTGGGTGCTGATGCTGGTCAGCAGGATGAAGCCGGCGAGGATCAAATCGGGCGGCAAGCCGCGCAGCAGGCTGATATAAATTTCGGCGTAATAGCGGCTGGCGCCGGTCTTCTGCATGGCGGCGCCCAGAGCGATGGTCCCCACGATCAGCAGAAGCACCTGGCCCTGCAAAGCCCGGTAGGCCTCCTTGAGCGGCAGGCAGCCTGTCAGCAGCATCAGCAGCACGGCGCTGAGTGCGGCGGTCATGATATCCGTAAGGCCGCTGGCCGCGGCCGCCACCATGGCGCCGAACAGGGCGGCGGTGAGGGGCGCCTTGCGCTTATGCATGATCCGCTGCTGAACGTCTTCGGCGATGATCCAATCGCTGCGGTTGCGCAGACGGTCCAGTTCCGTGGCGCGGCACCAGATCAGCAGGATATCGCCGTTGCGCAGCCGAATCCGGCGCATCTGCTTTTCGGAATAGTGCAGTCCGGTGCGTTCGATGGCGATGATGTGAAACTGCGCGTCGCGTGCCAGATCGGTTTCTTCGAGGCGCTGACCGATGAGGGTCGACGCGGGCGGGATAATCAGTTCGATCACCACGCTGGCATCCGGTCCGCTGAAGCTGAGCCCGGCGGCGCCCATGGGCAGCTGCACCCCTTTGTCGTCCAGTACGGCCATCAGCGCGGTCGGTGCGCCCTTGATCAACAGCAGGTCTCCGGCCGCAATGGGCACGCGGTCCCGGCAAGGGTGATAGATATACGAATGCCGAATCAGCTCCAGGGGTTCGATTCCTGGATAGCGGATCGGCAGGTCGGCACAGGGATCGCGTCCGACTAGTTTGCTCTCTTCCAGGATTTCGATTTGGGCCAGGAAGCGCCGCTCGCCGGCGTCCTCCAATTCGCAGGCCGCAGGGGGCAGATCGGGCATGAAATAGGGCGCCGAAAGCATGATGAAAACGAAGCCCACGATCGCCAGGGGCACACCCACCCGCGCCAGTTCGAACATGCCCAGCGGGCCGAAGCCTTGACCCGCGAGCAGATCGCTGACGATGATGTTGGTGGAGGTGCCGATCAGGGTGCAGGTGCCGGCCAGGATCGAGACGTAGGAGAGCGGTATCAGCCACCGCGAGGGACTCAAGCCGAACCGGCAGCCCATGCTCATGATCACCGGAATGAACAGCACCACCACCGGCGTGTTGTTCATGAAGGCCGACGCCACGGCGGCGATCAGCAGGACCACGAAGATCGCCAGGCCGGGCCGGCCGCGCGAAAGCGCTACCACCTTATGCCCGATATAACTTACCACGCCGGTGCGGATCATGGCCCGGCTGGCAAGAAACATGGCACCCACCGTGATGACGGCCGGGTTGGCGAAACCGGCAACCGCCTCTCCCGGCGTCAGCACACGGGTCAACATCAGCGCCACCATGATGCCGATTGCGGTGACATCGATGGAAACCCGTTCGGTGATCAGCAGGATGATGACGGCGATCAGTATGGCCGTGACAATCCAGATGCCCATGAGCCCGGCGCCTCAGTGCTTCATAAAGGCGGCATGACAGCCGCCTGGCCGGCAAAAGCATCCTGCGGCGGGTCAATCCCGGTTGCAGGGTATATGCTCGGCCAGGATGAAGATGAATTTCCGTTCATAGCCGCACAAGATCGTAGCTGCGCGAACCGAGCCCCAGTTTCTCTGCGTATTCGAGCTGAATGGGCCAATCCACTTTGGGATAAAGTCCCTTGAACTTGTCGCCGCCCGGCTCCAGATTCATCTTGAGGCGGGTATCGGCCAGGCCCGGTTCGGCGTTGACCAGATCGGCCGCGGCCTGATCGACCGCCACCGGGTCGGTTGATGCCAACACGCCGATGTTCTTGACGATGGGTGCGTCGTTGGCCGGATAGCAGTCGCAGGCGGGTGAAACATCGTTGATGAAATTGACGAACAAAGATTTGCCGGCCTTGTTCTTGAGCACCCCCGCGGCATACTCCACCATGCCCTCCAGGAATTTGGGAATCTCCTGGTCCCACTTGATTTCGATGGCCGCATTGGAGCAGATCAGGATGCATTCGCCGCACCCGATGCAGCGCTCTTCGTCGATGGCGGCCTTGTCGTCCGAAAGCGCCAGGGCATGCTGGGAGCAGTGCTCGACGCATTCGCCGCACCCGATGCAGTTCTCGGCCTTGACCTGCGGCGATACGGTGGAATGCATTGCCAGTTTGCCCTTGCGCGAGGCGCAGCCCATGCCCAGGTTCTTCAGGGTGCCGCCAAACCCCGAAAGTTCATGGCCCTTGAAGTGGGCCAGCGAAATCAGGGCATCGGCCTCGACGATCTCCTTGCCGATGTACACGCTTTCGAAATGCTTGCCGTGCACGGGCACGGGGGCTTCGCTTTTGCCGCGCAGGCCGTCGGCGATGATCAAGGGGGCTTCGACCACGGCGTACGCAAAGCCGTTCTGAATGGCGGTGGTGAGGTGATGGGCCGCATCGCTGCGCGTGCCGGCATAGACCGTGTTGGCATCAGTCAGAAAGGGCACTCCACCCGCGCGCTTGACCGCCGCGATCACGGTACGCGCGTAGACCGGCCGGATAAAAGCGGCGTTGCCCATCTCGCCGAAGTGGATCTTGACCGCCGTCAGGTCCCGCCTGCGGATCAGGCCGGCCAACCCGGCCTTGTCCAGCAGTTGGTCCAGCTTGGTGTTGAAATTTTTTTGCGGATTGGCCCGGAAATCGATGAAGTAAACCTGGCTTGGCATGCGGCCCCCTTTCGGCATGAAGCGTGTGACGAAAAAAGAAGTGGCTGAAACGTATCGACCGGCCGGGCCAAAGTCAATACGCGGCGGACCGTCCTTCACGCACGGATCTTCAAGGAATGGGCTTTACCGATCGGGCGATCGGAGTTAGGATGCGGGCTGCTCCATATATTAAGGAATGCGGTATCTGAAATGTTCAGGTCCGGCCGCATGGGCCGGATACCGCTAAAAGGAATTGGACATGCTGCTCGGCACCCGCACCGTACTGCTTGAAAAATTGATACAGATCCACGAGCGTTTCCTTGCGCCGCTCGGGGCCGTCTGCCGCAAGGGGTGTGCGGCCTGTTGCACGGACAAAGTGGTGGTCACCACCCTGGAAGGCTTGGCGATCTTCAACTTTCTGGAGAAACAAGGCCCGGCCGGCTGGGCTACGCGGCTTGAGCAGGCGGCCGGACAGGACCTGTACCGGCCGCAAACCACCCTCAACGCCTGGGCCGGGCAGTGCCTGAAGGAAGACGCGGCGGACGAGGCGGCGGAGCCGGAGCCACCCACCGGAACCTGCCTGTTCCTGACCGCGCAGGCATGCCCGCTGTATTCGGTGCGTCCGCTGGCCTGCCGGGCCATGCTGTCGCGCACGACCTGTGCGCCCGGCGGAGCGGCCGACATGCCGGAAGCGGCACTGACGCTCAATATCGTCATTCTGCAGTATCTGGAAGCGATCGACCGTCCGGGGCTTTCGGGCAATCTGGTCGACGTGCTGCGTTTTCTGGCCGATCCGCTCCTGCGGCAGGCTTATCTTACGGGCGAGTTGGCCGACGTTCCCGATCGATTGTTGTTTAATCAGCCGCTGCCTGCCCTGATGGTCCCGCCCGAACAGCGCGAACGGCTGCGACCGGCGATCGAGGCGCTTCAGGCGGCCGTGCGCCGCCCGGGCGCTTGAATTTGAAAGCGAAACCGACCCGCAGTTTCCTCTTCGCTTGCCTCACGGGGGTCATCGTGACCGGTTGCCCGGCTCTGGTCAATCATTTTACGTTCTTTCCGGAACGCGGGAATACCCCCCAACCGGCTCATCTGCCGGCGGGCGTGACCGAGGTCTTCATTTCCACGGCCGACGGCGAACGACTGCAGTGCTACCATCTTGCCCACCCGGCATCCCCGACGCTGCTGATCTACTTTCATGGCAATGCCGGTCACATCGGCCACCGCATTCCCGAACTGCAGCAGCTGCTTGCCATGCGGCTGAATGTGCTCGGTGTCGGCTACCGCGGCTACGGCAGGAGCAGCGGCCGGCCGAGCGAAGCCGGCATCTATGCCGACGGCGCCGCCGCCCTGGCTTATGCCCGGAAATATCTGGGTTTCGAGCCGCAGCGCATCATCCTCATGGGCCGCTCGCTGGGTAGCAGCGTGGCGGTCGAGGTCGCCCGCGGGCGCCCGCTGTGCGCGGTCATCCTGGTCACGCCCTTTACCAGCGCGCAGGCCATGGGCCGCCTGATGGGGCTCGGCCCTCTCGCCCGGCTGGCCGGCGATGCCTTCGACTCACTCTCCAAAATCAATGAATTGCGCGCACCACTGCAGGTCGTTCACGGCACGGCCGACGAAGTGGTCCCCTTCCACATGGGCCAAAGCCTTTTCGCCGCCGCGCCCGAGCCCAAGCAATTCATCGCCGTTCAGGGCGGCATGCATAACGATCTTTCGACCGCGACGGCGGCCGCCTACTGGAATGCCATCCAGGCCTTCATCCAGGGGTTGTCTTGCCGGCCGGCGCAGGATCCTGCTCGATAACGAACAGCGTGGCGCCGATGGGGGCGAAGCTGATCAACAGCAGGTTGAAGATGGGGATCAGAAACAGCAGGCCGAATCCGAGGTGAAATGACAGGCGCCGGCGCATCAAGCGGAAGCGCTCCCTGAACGGAACCAGGCGCCGGGCCGGCACCAGATCGGTGTTGTCCCACGC
>JAEYRZ010000185.1 GCA_023435265.1 Pseudomonadota bacterium | reverse complement strand
CGGGCTGCCTCCTTGTTGTTGGCAATCGGTTTTTCGTCGCTGTTAAACCATGCCTTACAAGGAGGTTTTTTTTCAAGCGCTTACTGATTTACTACTTAGTCGAATCCTATTTTGGACAAGAGTGAGTCAATCTATAATTTACGCCCTAAAACTAAATTGACAGAAATTGAATTATACAATTCTTCGTTTGAAATAGATGTAAAATTACCGGAGGGGTCTTCTACTTTTTTATAGGAGAATCCGTAAGATTTAATTTGATTGATAAAATCGAGGCATGTGATTCGAGCACGGTTTAAATGCGAAGGTGCAAATTCTATAAAAATTTTTATTTCTGGATTATCAGAGATTATTTTCTGCATGCCTTTTAATACAATCGGCTCGGCCCCTTCTGCATCTATTTTGACAACATCAACTTTAGTATTGGAATCAAAGTAATTATCCAGTGACTCAGATTCGACCTCAATAACTGTCTTGCTATCCCCATCCGGGAAGATGGTGTTATGACCATATATTTCATATAATCCTAAAGCGACAATCCCTTTTTTGTCTGTGACAGCCATTTGATTCAACACTACTGTCCCTTCAAGATCATTTAGGGAAACATTGGTTTTTAGTATATCGAAGGTGCGTGGTGTCGGTTCAAAACAGTGAACTGTCCCAGTTTTTCCAACCTGTTTCGCTGCGACAACGGATATCAATCCAATGTGTGCTCCAACGTCTACGACCGTCATTCCGGATTTAATAGCTTTTCTCATTGCCATAATAAGGCCGGGTTCCAGGGAATCTGCCGCGAGTGAGACAGCTAATTTGATATCCTCGGCTGGGAAGGCCATAATGCAATCATCGATCCTTTTGACCATGCAATTCTGTCCGGCATATAGGAGGGGTCTATATGCTTCCATTTTGCCGTATAACGTTTTTGTATATGAATCTGTCTTTTCATGTAATGCAACTATTAAACTATTTAGGTGGTAATTTTCTGATTCTATTCTGGAGATTTGAGATATCATCACATTTATTTTTTCCTCGCAACGCTGAATCCGGGCGGGCGCACTCTTTGTTCGTGAGAGCCATGCTTTTACTCTTCTAACCCCTTCGAAGCGCATTAAGGTCGTCTTCAATTTTATAGCCAATCCTGGCTTTAAGTTATTATCAAGGTTGCCCCCCATAAAGCTCACGGCACTGATTTTATGAACATCGGGAGATAGTCTTTCTGTGATTCTTTTTCGGATTTTTTCAATGGTCAAGTTCAGCATTGGACACTCTTTCGATTCTCTGTTTTCAAATTCGAAGATATATTCTTTATACGCCATTCGTGTTTGATAAGGTTATCTCTTTTCCTGTCTCCTAAAATGACGAATGTTTGGATTTCAGAATCCGTAATGGTCTGTTCGTGACCGTCGAATCCAACAATCCTGAAATAAAATTTGTAGGAATCGGACCTAAATGGCAAATCATGGACAAGAATAATTGCCCTGTACGATCCAATGTTGAATCTGGTTAGTTCTATTCCCGAAAAATCATTCCTGAGATGGGCTATATCGGTGTTGGTTTTGTTCTTGAGGACAAGATTGATGAAGAATTGTTCAAAGTCGCTATGTGTGCTGAATTCGATGTTAAAAGCAATGTCGTCGCCAGGAAATATATCAGCTTCGGCACGTGACTTATTCTCGATGCCGATGGAACCGATCGTAATCCGGCTTTTTTTTTCCTCTAGTTTCTTAAAGTTTTCTTGACATGCTATTTCTCTTTCACTTGCTTGCTTCTGCCGTTCATCATTGTTTCGTCTGCGTTCTTCCTGCAGGCGCTTTATTTCCTCTTTCCTCTCGATATTATGAGACACCATCGTCATGTAAAAATCGATGCCTTCTTCGACGTCGCCATCGAAAAACACTTCGCCTTTATTCAGAACTATAACGCGCCTCGCCATCGTGCGAATCATCCCCATGTCATGGCTGACAATGACCAGTATTTTAGCCGCCGTCAATATCTGGTCCATTCTCTTTTGGGCTTTCTGGATGAATTCAAGGTCGCCAGCTGAGAGCATTTCATCCAGAACCAGGATTTCAGGCCGTATAATCGTGGCGATCGTAAAAGCCAAACGCAGAGACATGCCGGACGAATAATATTTTACGGGGATGTCTATGAAGTTTCCCAATTCGGCGAATTCGATAATTTCGTCTTCTTTTGATTTTATTTGTTTTTTTGTGAAACCGAGCATCGCGCCGTTGAGATATATGTTTTCTCTGCCACTGAACTCGGGATTGAATCCCGCACCGATTTCTATAAGCGGTTGAACTGTCCCATGAATCTCTAGCTTGCCTTGTGATGGTTCCAGAAGACCCGCAACAACTTTCAACAACGTGCTTTTTCCAGACCCATTGAGGCCGATAATGCCTACTCTCTCGCCCTGCTTGATTTTCAAATCGATGTTCTTCAGAGCGTACAGCCTGTCCTTTTGGCCATCAAGATATTTGCGCCTGTGGAAAAAATTCACCACATGCTCTTTCAATGTATTCGTTTTGTCATAATAAAGATCATATACCAGCGACAGATCGCTAAAGGTGATCGAGCACGATTTGTTCGTCATAGTCTGAACACAATCTTATTGTTGAACATTTTGAGTATTACCATTCCGGTCACGAACAGAATGATCGAAAGAATTGAACAAATTAATAGGTAGTCCAGACGAGGTATCATATTGTGCAGGATGATGCTCCGAAAAATTTCAACATAATAAAAGAAAGGGTTGAATCTGATAATATGCTGCAGTTTTTCTGGGACTATTGCCACAGGGTACAGGACGGGCGTCAAAAAAAAGGCCGCCTGCATAACAACCGGAACAATTTGGAGCATATCTCTGAAATAGAGTGTGGCAATGCTGACAATGAGGGATATCCCGACAAGTGCAAAAAGCGCGAGGACAATCGGGATGGGCACAAGCAAATGAACGATTGAAAACTCCAATTTATCGAATAGCATGCCTAATATCAGTAGGGAAGTCACGATAAACATAAAATTGATTACTTCCAAGCAAACGACCTGAAAGACGTAAACCAATTTGGGCATGTAGATTTTTTTGATGAAGTGCTCGTTGTTGAGCATTATTCCCGGCGCTTGTAGGATTACATTGGACATGATGTTAAACAACACAGTACCCGAGAACAGGTAGACGATGTAGTTCGGCATATCGAAGCGCATCAAATAATAGAAAACCATTCCGATGATGAGATTTTGCATCAATGGCATGACTACGGACCACAAAAAGCCCAGAAAAGACCTTCGATACCGCATTTTTAGGCTGGCGTAAACATAATTGTAGACCACGTATCGATAGTTGAATGTGTTCTTGAGTTCTTTGATCATAATTGTACGATTCAAACCCTGGTTTTAAATAACTTTACAGCAGGGGTTCCAACATAGGTGCCTGGCTCACGGATGTCTTTTGTAACTGTTGCTCCGGCACCGATGACGACGTTGGAGCAGATTGCTACCTTGTCGATTACCGTCGAACCGGCACCGAGAAAGACAAGGTCGCCGATTACAGATCGTCCGGAAACAGCGGAATTGGGGCCTATGTGGCAATGTCTGCCGACCTGAACTTCATGATCGATCACGCAACCGTTGTTTACGATAGTGTTTGCACCGATGTTGACCTCAGGCCCAATGTGGCAGAAGTTACCGATGAAGCACCCTTGTCCGATCCATGAGCTGCACCCCTTGTGCGTCTCTCTTGATATCACCGAAATTATATTGACCCGGTGATCTTCAACAAGCTTTTCGAATATTTCTTTTCTTTTCAAGTTATTACCAATTCCAACGATTGCATCGTATGATTTATTTTGCGGTATCTCCTTTACAACGCTGAATCCGAGCACCATCTCGGAGGGTTTCGCCGCTTGGTCGACAAATAAAAGTTTGGCTTCTGGATTATTTAACAGCAAGATATCGCCGACACTTCTGCCGTGACCTCCACACCCGAATATGACGATTTCCATCACTTCCCTATTACCGACTTTATCAGACTGCAAATATAATCAACTTGCTCTTCTTCCAAATCAGGATAACTTGGAAGATTGATTCCTCTCCAGCCGAGACTCTCGGCAACCGGATGTTTCTGATATCGAGAGGAATACATGGGCATGGTATGCACGGGAAAGAATACCGGCCGTGTTTCTACGCCTTCTTTCTCCAGTTTTTCGCGTACTGGTTCACGGCTTGAAGGGTCATCGACCAGAATCGAACACATCCAATAAGAGTGTTTTACATCGCCGATTTCCGGGTGAAAGATAACCGAAGAACATTCGAATCTGGATTGGTACCAGCTGGCGATTTTTCTTTTCTTTGCAATGAACTTGTCCGCCGATTCTAACTGCCCCAGCCCAATGGCTGCACAGATATTCGTCATCCTGTAGTTGTATCCGATAACGTCATGCCAATACTCTCTGTGCTTGGCCAGTCCCTGACCCTTGAAATGAACAGCGCGGTCATAAAGGGTATCATCATTCGTAACGACCATCCCCCCTTCTCCGGTCGTAATCGTCTTATTGCCGAAAAAGCTGTACGTCGAGATGTCACCGAAACCTCCGACATGTTTGCCCTTGTATAAGGTGCCGAAAGCCTCGGCGCAGTCCTCCACCAGAAAGAGGCTTTTCGCCTGACATATTTTTTTAATTGCATCCATATCGCACGGATGCCCATATAGGTGTACAGCCATAATTGCTCTGGTTTTCGGAGAGATTTTTTTCAGGATGTCTCCGGGATCCATCTGCCAGCTGTCTTCGCAGGAATCAACGAAAACAGGAGTGGCGCCTGTATAGGCGATGGCATTTACAGAGGCCACGTAGGTCAGTGTCGGCACAATGACTTCATCGCCTGCACCGATGCCGAGCGCAATCAAAGCAAGATGCAACGCAACCGTACCATTGCTGACTGCGACCGCATATTTTATATTCGTGTATCGGGCAAACTCATTCTCAAATTGCGAAACGAATTTGCCTTTTGAGGATATCCAGTTCGTATCAAGACACTCGTTCACATATTTCTTTTCATTACCGACAAGCGAGGGTTTGTAGACAGGTATCTTAATCATGGCATTTCCTCTTTGGCTATAGATTCGGCCGGATACTTGATTCTCAGTTAAATTCTATTTTCATTTTCCCTGAACTACTCTTAGGGTTGGTAGGTCGAGGCACTGTTTTTGTTTTGAGAGCCTCTCTCCTCCAGTTCTGATTCGATCATCATTCTGGCGACATCTTTCATTTTGAATCGAGCCTTCCAGTCCAGGTTTTTTTCCGCCTTTTGGGTATCGGCAACCGACACTTGGATATCTGTGGGTCTGATTAAATTCGGATTCGTAAGAACATATCGGTTCCAATCCAATTTTAAATATGTAAAAACCTCTGATATAAAATCTTTAAGGGAGTTGGTCTCCCCGGTGGCAACCACATAGTCATCTGGCCTGTCTTGCTGCAGCATACGCCACATTGCTTCAACGTATTCAGGCGCCCACCCCCAATCCCTTCGAATAGAGGTGTTGCCAAGGTTCAGCTTTTCATTACTGCCATTGAAAATGCGACAAGCGGCTTCTACAATTTTTTTGGTTACGAAGCGGCCTGGCCTAAGGGGCGATTCATGATTAAAAAGAATTCCGGAGCACGCAAACATGTTGTACGCTTCGCGATAATTGGAAACTTGCCAGAATGCGGCCGCCTTTGCCACAGCATAGGGGCTTCTTGGACGAAAGGGCGTAGATTCGTTGGCAGGCATCCCATCCGTATTCCCAAAGCACTCGCTTGAACCTGCATTGTACAAGCGAACCGGCAAATTCAAAAATCGAATAGCTTCTAGCAGGTTAAGAACAGCGACACTTATACTCTCATAGGTTTCGACCGGCTGATCGAAAGAGAGGCCTACAGAGCTTTGTCCTGACAAATTGTAGATTTCATCCGGATTATGTCTCTTGAGCACCTGCAGCACACTGCGAAAATCGTTCAGCGTCAATGAGTCCAGATGGACTTTTTTTTCCAGCTTGAGGCGCCTGAGGTTATCAAACCTTGCAACTGAAGCGTCTCTTGATGTTCCGATAACCCTGTAGCCTTTTTGCACCAAGAGCCGAGAGAGATAGGCTCCATCCTGACCGCTGATCCCTATGATCAATGCCGTCTTAATGTTCATCGAACCGCCCTGAAGGTTTGCGGTGCAAAACGCTCATTCACAGTGGTTATAAACCTTGAATCCGTGCTTTTTGACAAGCTCATCGCATTCGGCGGTTCGATAATCTTCTTCTACCATTTCCCTCACAAGCTCAGAAAATGAAATGGTCGGAGACCATCCAAGCTTCTTTTTGGCCTTTTCCGCATTACCCAGAAGTGATTCGACTTCCGTGGGACGAAAATATCTTGGATCTACCTCAACTACGCACCGACCCTGTGAGTCATAAGCTTTCTGATCTATACCAGAACCACTCCACTCCAGTCGCATGTCAAGCACTCTGGCAGCCGCATCGACAAAATCCTTAACGCTGTGCTGCTCTCCCGTTGCAATCACATAATCTTCGGGTTTTTCCTGTTGCAGCATCAGCCATTGCATCCGAACGTAATCTTTTGCATGACCCCAATCGCGCCTAGCATCCAAGTTTCCAAGATAAAGACGATCCTGGAGGCCAAGTTTGATACGAGCCAGTGCGCGCGTGATCTTGCGGGTTACGAAAGTTTCACCTCTCAACGGAGATTCGTGGTTGAAAAGAATACCGTTGCACGCATAGATTCCGTACGCCTCCCTGTAGTTTACCGTTATCCAATAAGCATAAAGTTTGGCCACGGCATACGGGGACCTTGGATAAAAAGGAGTTTTCTCATTTTGCGGAACCTCCTGAACCAGTCCGTATAGCTCTGAGGAAGAGGCTTGATAAAACCTGGTTTTTTGCGATAACCCCAGAATACGTATCGCTTCCAAGAGTCTGAGCGTTCCCAATGCATCGGAATTTGCCGTATACTCCGGTTCCTCGAATGATACCGCGACATGTGACTGAGCCGCCAGATTGTACAACTCATCGGGCCGGACCCGTTCTATAATGTGAATGAGACTGGAAGAATCCGTGAGATCGCCATGATGAAGGATGAACTTTCGTTCATTTTCGTGTGGGTCTTGATAAAGATGGTCGATTCGATCCGTATTAAATAGCGATGTGCGTCTTTTTATCCCATGGACCTCATAGCCATTATCAAGCAAAAACTCTGCGAGGTACGCACCATCCTGACCGGTGATGCCTGTGATTAATGCCTTTTTCTTTTCCATCTGTATCCCTTCCTATCCTATTCCTTTTTTAAAATCTGGAGCTGCAGCATAAACCTTTAAAAAGGACTCTGCGGATCAGTGAATTTTTATACTGGTATCAATTACAGCATCCGAAGACGATAACCGTTCCAAAGCGACCCTGTTCAAAACTTGAAAACCAATGAAGTCAGTTCCGGCTTTCTCTTCGTCCACAATTCCCGCAAGTTCGAGCTCTGTTTCGAGGAGTGTAATATAGGCGATTTCGGCCAGTTCACTAACTCCGAGTAAATAGACCCTTTTCTTATCCTCCTTGAGCAGTTGGTTGAACATTTCCCTGAAGTTTGCTCTAGCGTTCTTGTAATACTGCATGGAGTAGTTGAAGTATTGATAGGTCAACCTTGCCTTTTCGGCCATTCCACGCGGCGTGAGAATATACTGAATTCGATTCTTCGGAATGGTGGTGATTTTGAAGTACCCCTTGCGCGCCAGGCGTTTGGTGAAGGCGTTCACCAGGCCCAGGGAAATCTTGAGCTTTCTGGAGAGATCGCGCTGGGACTGGAGGGGGTTTTCCTCCAGGGCTTCGAGGATCTTTAAGGTTCTAATTTCGCTTTGTTCCACTTTGATATGAAAAATTAAAGGTCGATGAATAGCTCCGCCTGGTCAATGACATGACCGCGGGATTGGTTCGAATTGTGTCTGCAGGTTAGTGAGAAAGGGGTGGTCAGGAGTGGGACTGGAGGGTGATCACCCGGTCAGCTCGGTTTCAACGCTTCGTCGGTGCCAAACCATCAGTATTCGAAACGAAGATGTTCATGAATTGAACACAGCTGCTCTTTTATGTCAATAAAAAAACTCCAGACGCCGGTAAGACATCTGGAGTTTTTGATAAGATAATTGGACCTTATTTCTTGATTCTATTTCTTGATGTTTACCACAATCCGATCTCTGTTGTTCTCGAACGTTCTCTCACCGATGCCCTTGACTTGCATGATATCCTCGGGCTTTTGAAATTTGCCGTTCTGCTCTCGGTGCGCGATGATGCGCTCGGCATAGGATTCGCCCACGCCGGTCAACGACATCAACTGCTCTTTGCTCGCCGTGTTGATGTCTACTTTAGCCAATTCGTCCGCCAGCAGGGGCATCGCCCATGCGACCAGGAGAACCGCGAGAACTGTGAGTGCCACTTTTCTTTTCATAAACCTCCCTTTCGTATTCGGCCGATTCATTCGGCCTTCAAGAGTTTGAATGCAGGCCGCAGTTTTCGTGGTCTACATAGTCTATTTCACGTCTATCGGGAATCCTAAATAAATAGCGTAGTTATACTGATAATTATTACGTATTTCGTAGGTATTCGCATCGGTATTGAATGAAAATCCTTGACCGGCGAGCGCTGGCGACGATGGTGCACACGATATGCTCATCGGAATGCTGTGTTGTTATGGGTTGGCAATCGCCTGGCACCCTTCGATGTTTCACTTGCTTTCTGGGACATCATTTTATAGGGGTTCTGGGTTTTCATTCATGCTGCGTTTCGGAAATCTGAACAGATGACGGTTCAAAAACTCGATTCATATCGCGATTCAACCCCCCCGCTGATTGCCGTTGTCGGAATGGGATGCGTATTTCCAGGGGCGGAGAACGCTGGAGCGTACTGGCGGAATATCCTGGACGTGAAATCTACTGTCGCCGACGCGGCCGCATCACGTTGGCCGGCGCCGGTTGAACGGGTTTACGGAGCGCCTGGAAATCCGGATCGAACCTATTCGCGCATGGCGTGCCTTGTCCGCGATTTTCAGTTCCATGCGCAAGGTTTTCATCTGCCGCCTGATTTTTGCATTGCCATGGACCCGTTGCACCAATGGGCACTTGAAGCGGCCCGGCAGGCCCTTCCTGAATCGCGGGCACGTTTCGTGAACCCGCAGCGGGCCGGCATCTACCTGGCGGCCATTGCGCTGCCGACGATGGCTGCCAATGCAGTCGCACGCGACATCATGCTGCAGGCGGATCCGCAAAAGATATCCCGAACGGCGCGTCCCAGGGGCTGCGAACGCGTGGTCGGTTCTCCGGCGGCGCTGGTTGCGGCGGCGCTGGGTCTGAAAGGAGGATCGCTGACCCTGGACGCGGCCTGCGCCTCCTCCCTGTATGCGCTCAAGCTGGCCTGCGACGAGCTCCGGCATTTCCGCAAAGACGTGATGCTGGCCGGTGGTGTGAACGGCGCGGATATGCTGTACACGCAGATCGGGTTTAGCCAGCTGATGGCGCTTTCGCGATCCGGCCGCTGCGCGCCGTTCGACGCTTCAGCGGACGGCCTGGTGGTCGGAGAAGGCGCCGGCATGGTGGCCTTGAAACGCCTGGACGACGCTTTGCGCGACGGCGATACGGTCTACGCCGTCATCCGCGGCATCGGGTTGTCCAACGATATGCGCGGCAATCTGCTGGCCCCGGAATCGGCCGGCCAGCTCCGCGCGATGCGCGCGGCGTATGTGCAGGCCGGATGGTCGCCCGAGTCTGTGGACTACATCGAATGCCATGGCGCCGGCACACCAGTCGGCGACAGCATCGAACTGCAGAGCCTGAGGGCACTGTGGGAGGAGCGGCCGAACCGTCCGCACCCATGTGTGCTGGGTTCGACCAAGTCGATGATCGGCCACCTGCTTACCGCGGCCGGTGCGGCCGGAATGATCCGCACCCTTCTGGCCATGCAGAATCGAACGCTCCCCCCGACGGCCAATTTCAAGTCGCCGCCGCCCAACAGCCCGCTGGGCGACGGCCTTTTCCGTATTGCGATCGAAGCCGCGGAATGGATCCCGCGGGATCGGGGACGTTTGCGGGCTGCGGTCAGCGCGTTTGGATTCGGCGGGATCAACGCGCATGTGCTTCTCGAATCGTGGTCCGTTGAATCGGAAAAACCGCAAGCCGGGGCCTTGAATGTTTCTTCCGCTTCCTCGGAAGAACCGCCCGAGCGGATCGCCATCGTGGGCATGGATCTTCATGTGGGCGGCCTGAAGTGCCTTGGCGAATTCGAACAGGCTGTTTTTCAGGGCCGTCCGATGTTCACCGATCTGCCGCAGCAGCGGTTCAGATCGCCTCAGGGTACAGCGCAGATTTTCGGAAGCGCATCATTCAAGGGCGCCTTTGTCGAAGATGTCCTGTTGGAAGTGGGCGAGTTCCAGATACCGCCGGGCGAGATCCCCGATATCCTGCCGCAGCAGTTGCTGATGTTGAAGACGGCGGCCGGCGCGATGCGCGATGCCGGACTGCCCCTGCGCGAGCCGCGCGAGCGCATGGGGGCCGTTATCGGCATCGCCTTTGATTATGCTTCGACGAACTTCCACTTGCGCTGGAACCTTGCCGATTGGGCGGCGCAGGTGTTTCCGGGAGCATCTCCCGACCAGCTGGATTCCTGGCTGGCCGAAAACACCGATCGCTGCGGACCGCCCCTGACGGCATCGCGGACGCTGGGCGCTTTGGGCGGCATCGTGGCCAGCCGTATCGCCCGCGAGTTCCGCTTCGGCGGCCCCTCGTTCGTGGTTTCGGCCGAAGAAGCTTCCGGGATGCGCGCGGTCGAAATCGGGGCGCGATTGCTGCAGGAACGGCAGCTCGATGCCGTACTCGTCGGCTCGGTGGACCTGCATTGCGATGAACGCAATCTGTCTACGCTGCAGGATAAACTGCCGTTGAGCCCGGCCGGTGTGCTTCGGCCCTTCGATCAGGCGGCCGACGGCACTTTGCCGGGCGAAGGGGCCGCGGCGCTGGTGCTCAAGCGCTATTCGGACGCCTGCGCGGATGGTGATCGCATTTATGCGGTGATCGACGGTATCGGCGCTGCCGGAGGTGATGCATCGGCATCCGCCCATTTCAGCCCTGAGACGTACAAGCGCTCCCTGGCAGCGGCCTTTGCGGAGCGCCGCATCGATCCGCAGACGGCCGGTCTCGTTGAAGCGCACGGCAGCGGCATAGCGGAGCAGGACGATGTCGAAGCCGAGGTACTGAACGGGTTATTCACCGATCCGGCGGATCCCTGCGAACCGCGCATCGCCGTGGGCGTCGCGAAAGCCATCGCCGGCCATACCGGCGCCGCGTCCGGACTGGTGTCCACGGTCAAGGCCGCACTCTGCCTGCACCATCGCATGCTTGCCCCGGCCGTCAACTTCAAGTCGCCCCGGTCGCCCCACCTCCAGTCGGGATTTTTATACTTCCCCCATCAGCCCGCATACTGGGCGCACGACCGCATTGCCGGTCCGCGGACCGCTTGCTGCGCCGCCGTGACGATAGACGGCAACTGCATGCACCTTGTGCTGCGCGAGCCGGATACGGAGCGCCATCGTCCCGGGGCCGGGCAGCCCCACGCACCTTCTTCACCGGTGGGCCCCCTGCCCTGCAGCCTGTTCATTTTAAGCGGCGCAACCAAAAACGACCTCATTGGCCGCATCGATGCGATGAAGCGGCAGATCGCGGAACACCGGCCTTCCGCGGGCGAGCGCCAGTCGCTTTACGGGCTGGCCCGCGAGTGGCATCGAAACCAGCCCGAACGGCAGGGCGCCATGCGGATCGCAGTGGTCTCCGAATCGGCGGCCGATCTCAACGGTTATCTCTCCGAGGCGGCGCGGGCCGTTAAAGGCGACCTTGCGATATCCCCCGGGCGCAGGGGCGGCATCTGCTACCGGCCTTCGCAAAGTATATCCGAAGGGGAACTGGCGTTCGTCTTTCCCGGCTCGGGCAACCACTACGTAGGCATGGGTCGCCGCCTGGGGGCCTTCTGGCCGGATGTCCTGCGCGAAATGGACGCGGCCACGGACCGGCTGGAGGCCCAGATGCTGCCGCGTTGGTACGATCCCCGGCGGCACGACTTTCGTCCGGGATGGGAGACGGAGACCTATCGCGCCCTGGTGTCCGATCCCCTGCGCACCATCTTCGGGCAGGTGCTTTTCGGCAGTCAAATGGCGCTGCTCTTGAAGAAATTCGGCATTCGGCCCCATGCCGCCATCGGCTACAGCCTGGGTGAATCGGCCGGTCTCTTCGGTCTGGGCGCCTGGCCCGACCGCGGTGCCATGCTCGAAAGGCTGGAAGCTTCGGATTTGTTCAAGACCCAACTGGCCGGTCCCTGCCTTGCGGTGAGACAGGCTTGGCAGCTGTTTCCCGAGCAACCCATTGACTGGAAAGTGGCGGCGGTGAACCGCTCTGCCGAACAGGTGGACGCCGTACTTCCGGACCTGCCGTACGTGCGACGCCTTATCGTCAATACGCCCGCAGAATGCGTCATCGGCGGTCTCGGCGAACAGGTCGTCGCGGCCATCGAAAAGCTCGCCTGCGATGCCATCTACCTGGATGGCGTGGTGGCCGTGCACTGCGACGCCGCGCTGCCCGTCGCAGCCGACTATAAAGAACTCCATCGTTTTCCGGCATCGGCTCCTGAAGGCATCCGCTTTTACAGCTGTGCACGCGGCTCGGCGTATGCGCTGACCAGCGAAGCCGCCGCGGATTCGATTCTCCAGCAGGCACTTGGCGGATTCGATTTCCCGCGCACCATCCGGCAGGCATATGCCGACGGCGTGCGGATGTTTCTGGAAGTCGGACCGCATGCTTCGTGTACGCGCATGATCGGACAGATCCTGCAGGATCAGGCGCACATCGCCGTCCCGGCCAGCGTGCGCGGCGAAGACGAGTGCCTGGCCCTGCTGAAATGCCTGGGCGTTCTGGCGGCGTCCGGGGTTGCGCTGGACCCAAGCCCGCTGTACCGGCGGGATGATCGAATCGCCGTTCCGGGGCGGTCCTCCGCCCCTGCCATCCGGGTGCCGACGGGCGGCCCTCCGATTCGATTCACGCCGCCGCGCGCAGCTTCGCAGGAAGCGCGCCAACCAGCTGCTACGCATGATTTGCCGTCTTTTGCTCGACCGGAATCATCCGAACCCGGATTATCCTCGGCACCGGCTGCTCTGACCTGGATGCTGGAAGAATTCAACCGCTCGGTCGACGCAACGGCCCAGGCCCACCAGGAGTTTCTAAAGCTTTCCGAGCAGCTGTCCGCTCAGTTCGGTGAAACGCTTGTTGAGCAGGATCGACTGCTGCGCGCGCTGGCTGCGCTGCAGGACGGCAGGGGTCATACCGTATCGGATCCTCCGGCCGGGTGCGTGCCGGCGCCGCATTCCGAAAGGCCGGCGGTCGCCTTTGACCGCGAACAGTGCCTCGAATTCGCCACGGGTTCGGTCGCCCGGGTTCTCGGACCTGCGTTCGCGGTGGTCGACACCTACAAGGCCCGCGTGCGGCTCCCGGATGAACCGCTGATGCTGGTCGACCGCATTGTTTCGGTCGAAGGGGAACCGGGCAGCATGGGGCAGGGCCGGGTGGTCACCGAACACGATGTCCTGCCGGAGGCCTGGTATCTGGACGGCGGCCGCGCGCCGGTGTGCATTGCGGTGGAGGCCGGGCAGGCCGACCTGTTCCTGAGCGGCTACCTGGGCATCGACCATCACGTCAAGGGCGAACGCACCTATCGCCTGCTGGATGCCGAAATCGTGTTCCATCGCGGGCTGCCCCGGGCCGGCGAGACCATCCGCTACGACATCCACATCGACAAGTTCGTCAGGCAGGACGCCACCTATCTCTTCTTTTTCCGCTTCGAAGGCCATGTCGGCGCCGAGCACCTGATCAGCATGACCGACGGCTGCGCCGGCTTTTTCACCGAAGCCGAAGTCGCCGCCTCGGGCGGCATCCTGCTCACCGAAAAGGACCGTGCGCCCGGCGCCCGCATCGGCGGGGAACCCTTTACGCCGCTCCTGCCGCAGGCGGAGGCGCAGTACGGCGATCAGCAGATCGAGGCCTTGCGGCGCGGAGACCTCGGCGCCTGTTTCGGCTCCGACTTCGCCGGCATCGAACTCCCAGCCAACCTGCGCCTTCCCGGCGGACGCATGCGGCTGATCCAGCGCATCATCGAAATGGAGCCGCACGGTGGACGATTCGGCCTGGGGCGTATCCGCGCCGAGGCGGACATCCAGCCGGACGACTGGTTTTTGATCTGCCATTTCGTGGACGACATGGTGATGCCCGGCACCCTGATGTACGAGTGCTGCGCCCACACGCTGCGCGTGCTGCTGCTGCGCTTCGGCTGGGTGGGCGGCGATCCAGCCGCGGCCTACGAGCCGGTGCCGGGCGTGGCCTGCCGCCTTAAATGCCGCGGCCCGGTCACGCCCGCGACCCGGCACGTGCACTACGAGGTTGAAATCAAGGAGATCGGCTACCGACCGGAGCCGTACGTTCTGGCCGACGCCCACATGTATGCGGACGGGCGCTACATCGTCTTTTTCAAAGATATGTCGATGCAGATGAGCCATGTGACCCGCGAAGCGGTCGAACACTTCTGGCGGTCGCGGCAGCCGGCACCGTCAGAAGTTGCGGCGCCGTCCCCTACCCTCTCCTTCACCCGCGATCATATCCTCCAGTTCGCCGTCGGGCGGCCATCCCTGGCGTTTGGTCCACCTTATGCGCCGTTCGACCAGGAGCGGGTCATCGCCCGGCTTCCGGGACCTCCGTACTGCTTCATCGACCGCATCCCCCGCATTGCACCGCCGGCCTGGATCCTGAAGCCGGGCGGCTGGATCGAAGCGGAATACGATGTGCCGCCCGACGAATGGTATTTCGCCGCCGAACGCAGCGGTGGCATGCCGTTCTGCGTGTTGCTGGAAATCGCCCTGCAGCCGTGCGGCTGGCTCGCGGCCTATCTGGGATCGGCCCTGCGCAGCGCTAAAGATCTGAAGTTCCGCAATCTGGGCGGCGAGGCGACGATTCATGCCGGCGTAGGCCCCCGGGTGGGAACCCTGACCATGCGCACCCGCGTGACAAAAGTATCCGAAGCGGCCGACATGATCATCGAGCATTTCGACTTCGAGGTCCTGGCCGCCGCGGTAAAGGTTTATACCGGTACCACCTATTTCGGCTTTTTCACAGCCGGAGCGCTCGCCAACCAGGTCGGGCTTCGAGAAAACGGGTCCGACCTTGCCGCATCGGCCCTTTTGACCCGGCCGGAGCGCCGGCTTGCCGATACGGCCCCCAATGCTCCCGATGAAGCGCCCCGCGGCCGGATCGTTATGCCCGAAGGCCTGCGGATGCCCGCCAAGGCCCTGCGCATGATGGACCGCATTGAAATCGACGACCCGCACGGCGGACCTCATGGACTGGGGTGGGTGCGCGGGATCAAAAACGTCGATCCGGACGAGTGGTTCTTCAAAGCCCATTTTTTCCAGGACCCGGTGTGGCCGGGGTCGCTGGGCGTCGAAGCGTTCCTGCAATTGATCAAATATGCCGCGCTGTCCCGCTGGCCGCAGTTGACCGACACGCACCGGTTCGAGTGGTTGTGCGGTCCGGCGCACCGCTGGCAGTACCGCGGCCAGGTGCTCCCGGCGAACCATCGCGTGACGGTCGATGCGGTGGTCACGTCGGTCGAAGAAGGTGATCAACCGTCTCTGCAGGCCGATGGATGGTTGCATGTGGACGGCCGCTGCATTTATAAGATGGAGGGTTTCGGCGTGCGGCTTGTCAGAATTGAACGCATATGAAACCTTGTTGCATCGTCCGGCTGTCATCGTTTTCTTACCAGCGGTCACACGCATTATGGGCCGCAGCATCTGGAAAGATCCAGTTTGGTTCGAGGCACGGTTCAGGTGTCCCGGATATCTCGGCACACCGATGCGCTGAGTACGTACCGGCATAATTACGATGGTATCTTATTCCACCACAGAGGACACAGAGGTCACAGAGAAAAGATAAAAATCATCCTCTGTGACCTCTGTGCTCTCTGTGGTTTTAAAATGAACTGACCCGTAATATGTCACCGATTGTGCCACTTTTGGAAATGTCCTCCTTGCCGCTGAGTCCGCTGTGGTTTTGCTTTTGACCGCGGAAGACGCGAAAGGGCACGGAGGGGAAGGATAGTATGCGTTTCACCGATATCGCCATCGCGGGAATCGGCTACGAACTGGCCCCCAACGTGGTTACCTCCGAGGACCTCGAGGCGCGCCTGGCACCCGTTTACCAGAAGCTGCACATTGCCCCGGGGCAACTGGCGGCCCTGACCGGCATTGCCGAAAGGCGCTTCTGGGATGCCGACTTCAGGCTTTCCGACGGGGCTGTCGCGGCCGGGCGCAAGGCGCTCGCCTCTGGCAACATCTCTTGCGCCGAGATCGGAATGCTGGTCTACGGGGGCGTGTGCCGCGAAAACCTCGAACCCGCCACGGCCTGCGCCGTGGCCGACGGCCTCGGGATAGCGCCCGAAGCGCACCTCTTCGATCTTTCGAATGCCTGTCTTGGAATACTCAACGGCATGCTCCAGGTGGCGAACGCCATTGCGCTGGGACAGATCCGGGCCGGGCTGGTGGTGTCGTGCGAGTCGTCCCGCCAGATCGTCGATACGACCATCGAACGGCTCAACCAGTCGTGCGATATGGCGCTGTTCAGGGATTCGATCGCGACGCTCACTGGCGGTTCGGGCGCCGTGGCCGTAGTGCTCAGCGCCGCATCGCGAGCGCCTCATGCGCCCAGGTTGCTGGGAGGGGTGATCCGTAACGCGACCCGCTTTCACCGCCTCTGCACCTGGGGCCCCGATAGCGGCATTCCCGCCAGCGGCCCGCTCGTGATGCGCACCGACTCGGTCGGGGTGCTCAAACACGGGGTGGCCCTGGGCGTCGATACGTACCGTGACTTCATACGTGAAATGCAGTGGCCGGCGGACAAGCCCGACAAGGTGATCTGCCACCAGGTGGGATCCGCGCACCAGCGCACGATCCTGGAAAGCATCGGGCTGGACGCAGCCAGTGATTTCACGACCTACCGCTACCTCGGCAACATCGGTACCGTTTCGCTGCCCATCACGGCCGCAATCGCCGCCGAAAGGGAATTCCTGATTCCCGGCGACCGGGTCGGGTTTCTGGGCATCGGCTCGGGCCTCAACTGCATCATGCTGGGGGTCGCGTGGTGAAAAAGCCCGCTCCGGCGATCGACCGCGCGCGGTTCGCGCACCTTTATCCGTTCCGATCCAATTACTTCCAGGTAAATGGATTGAAGTACCATTACCTGGACGAGGGTTGGGGCGACCCGATCGTGATGCTGCACGGCAATCCCACCTGGTCCTTTTACTTCCGGAATTTGGTCACCGCCTTTCGGAGGCGCTATCGGGTGATCGTTCCGGACCACATGGGTTGCGGATTGTCCGCCAAACCGCCGCTCGAACGTTATGCATACCGGCTGGCGGACCGGGTCGCCGACCTGGCCGCCCTGCTGAAACACCTTGAACTGGACCGGCCGGTCACCCTCGTGGTGCACGACTGGGGCGGGATGATCGGCCTGGCCTGGGCGCTCGACCACCTCGACCAGGTGGCGCGCATCGTGATCACCAACACGGCCGGCTTTTTCCCTCCGGGCGGCAAAGGCATTCCGCGGCGCCTGCGGATCATCCGCAAACCCCATCCTTTGATCGAGCAGTTCGTCCTGCGCCTCAACGTGTTCGCCCGGGGGGCGCTGTACATGGCTCCCTTCCGCCGCCTGCCCGTCGATGTCAAGGCGGGGCTGATCGCCCCCTACAACTGCCCGGCCCACCGCCTTGCCACGCTCAAGTTCGTCCAGGATATTCCTTTGGGGCCGATGGACCCGAGCGGTTCGATCGTGGCCCGGGTGGAGCGCAATCTGGGCCGCATCGGCCGGCGCCCGGTCCTTTTGTTGTGGGGCGCCCGCGATTTCGTCTTCGACCGGGACTACTTCGCGAACTGGCGGCGCGTCTGGCCGCACGCCGAAGCGCATTGGTTCGCCGCGGCCGGCCATTACCTGCTCGAGGATGTGCCGGAGCAGATCATCGACTCCGTTTCGGCCTTCTTGCGCAATCATCCCGTCGGGTGATATGGGAGCAGCCATGAATGACATCGCCGCCACGGCCGCGATCGATCCGGAGCTTTTGGTCAACGTGGCCCACCACCTTCGCACCTCGGCGCGCATCCAACCTTTCCGCAGGGCCGTGGTATTTCCCGCCGCACGCGATGCCAACGGGCGCGTCGCCTATTCCCACCTGACCTTTCGCCAGCTCGACCGGGAATCGGACTGCTTCGCCCATGGATTGACGCATGCCGGAATCGGCCGGGGGACCCGCACCATCCTCATGGTCCGCCCCAGCCTCGAGTTCTTCGTCTTGATTTTCGCCATGTTCAAAGCCGGGGCCGTACCGGTGGTGGTCGACCCGGGAATGGGCATCCGCCGCATGCTCGCCTGCCTCCAGGAAAGCCGCGCCCAGGCTATGATCGGCATCCCGCCGGCCCATGTCCTGAGAGTTCTCAGGCCCGCGGCGTTTCGAGGCGTCCGCACGGTCGTGACCGTAGGCCGGCGCTGGTTTTGGCGCGGCCTGCGTATGGCCGACATCCGCGCGCTTCCCTGGAAGGACTTCCCCATCGCCGAAACCCGCGGCGATGAGCTGGCCGCCATTCTCTTCACAACCGGCAGCACCGGACCGGCCAAGGGAGTCATGTACACCCATGGCGTTTTCGATGCCCAGGTGCGCCTGATCCGCGAGCAGTTCGGCATCTCGCCGGACGAGATCGATCTGGCCACCTTCCCGCTGTTCGCCCTGTTCGACCCGGCGCTCGGCATGACGGCGGTCATTCCCGACATGGATCCCACGCGGCCGGCCCAGGTCGATCCGCAGAAGATCATCGAGGCGGTGCTCAACCACGGCGTCACCAACATGTTCGCCTCGCCGGCCCTGCTCAACCGGGTGGGCCGCTACGGCAAGGAACAGAATATCAAGCTGAGCTCGCTCAAACGGGTCATTTCGGCCGGAGCGCCGGCAACACCGGCCAATATCGCCCAGTTCAGCACGATGCTCGAAGACGACGGTCAGATCCATACCGGGTACGGCGCCACCGAGGCGATGCCGGTCTCATCGTTCGGCAGTCATGAGATCCTCTCCGAAACCGCGCGCCTCAGTGAAATGGGGTTCGGGATGTGCATGGGGCGCCCGATCAAGGATATCCGGCTCAGAATCATCGCCATCACCGAGCAGCCGATCGAGGAATGGTCTGAGGTGAGGCTCTCCCCCGAAGGCGAAATCGGTGAAATCGTGGTCAGCGGCGACATCGTCACCTCCGGCTATTTCGACCTCCCGCGCGATACCGCCCTTGCCAAGATCAAGGACGGCGCACGAATCTGGCACCGCATGGGCGATCTGGGATGGATCGACAAGAAGGGGCGGCTCTGGTTTTGCGGACGTAAAAACCATCGCGTCGTCATGCCCCGCAAAACGCTCTTCACCATTCCGTGCGAGGCGGTCTTCAACGGTCATCCGGCCGTATTCCGCAGCGCCCTGGTGGGAGTGGGCCGGCCGCCGCGCCAACGCCCGGTGGTGTGCATCGAACTCGAAGCCGGGCAGCGCAGCGTGGACCGCCGGGCGCTCGTCGAGGAGCTGCGCGAACTGGCGCGGGCCAACGTTCTGACCGAGGAAATCGACACCTTCCTGATTCACAGGCATTTTCCGGTGGATATCCGCCACAATTCAAAAATCTTCCGCGAAAAACTGGCGGTCTGGGCTGAAAAGCGCCTGCGCTGAGAAGGGAGGGAGCGTGCCCCGAAGGATTGTTCTGGTGACCGGCGGCGGCGGATTCCTGGGCCGCGCCCTGGTGCGGCTGCTGCTGGAGCGGGGCGAAACTGTGCGCTCCTTCTCGCGGACGATGCATCCGGAGCTCTCTGCCTGGGGGGTGGCGCAATTCCAGGGCGACCTGAGCGACGCCGAGGCGGTCATGGACGCCTGCTCCGGCGTGGAAGCCGTTTTCCACGCGGCCGCCAAAGCGGGGGTCTGGGGTCCTGCGGGCCAATTCCATGCCGTCAACGTGATCGGCACCCGCAATGTGATCGCCGCCTGCCGGCGCCAGAAGGTTGCGCGGCTGATCTACACCAGTTCGCCGAGCGTGGTGTTCCACGGCGGCGACATGGCGGGCGCGGACGAATCGACGCCCTATCCTTCCCGTTATTCGGCAGTTTATCCCCGCACCAAAGCCCTGGCGGAACAAGCGGTCCTGCAGGCGGCCCGTCAGGGGCTCCCGGCCGTTGTCCTGCGTCCGCACCTGATCTGGGGGCCGGGCGATCCGCACCTGGTTCCACGCATCATTTCCCGAGCCCGGCGCCTGCGGCGGGTCGGGTCGGGACGCAACCTCGTGGACACCATTTATATCGACAATGCCGCCGCGGCGCATGTGCTGGCCGAGTCGCGGCTGCGCGACGATCCCGCGCTGACGGGCCGGATCTACTTCATCAGCCAGGACGCGCCGATGCCGTTGTGGGAGATGATCGATTCCATCCTCGGCTGCGCCGGCCTGCCGCCGGTGCGCCGGCGCATCGCCCCATGGCTGGCCTGGACGATCGGCGCCCTTTGCGAAGCTGCGTACAGCGCCCTGCGGGTCGAAGCGGAACCGCCCATGACGCGCTTCGTGGCCCGGGAACTGGCGACCGCCCACTGGTTCGACATCGGCGCGGCCAAGCGCGATCTGGGTTATGTGCCCGAGGTGACGACGGCCGAGGGACTCGCCAGATTGACGGAATGGCTGAAAAACTCTAATCCGGCAGCAGATCGTAGAAAAAGTGCATGACATCGGACCGGGTGACGATGCCGATCACCTTCCCGTCGGCCACCACCGGCAGCCTGCCGATATCGTGCCGGATCATGGTGCGCGCCGCCTGCAGCGGGCTCTTGCCCGGTTCGATCGTCATCACATTGCGGTTCATGAAGGCGCTTACCGGCCTGCGGAGCTGGGACTGGTTGCGCAGCTTCTGGAAATCACGCCGCGAGATCATGCCCTGCAGCCGGCCGTCGGCGATCACCGGCAGTCCCGTGCAGCCTTTGGCGCGCAGAACTTGAGCGACTTCGGACATAGGGGTGTCGGGAGTCACCGAATGGACGGGGAAGGACATCAGATCGCCGATCTGCACCGAAGCCTGCTGGTTGCCCTGGATCAGGTTGCAGATCATCTCTTCCACAACTTCCGGATTGACCTGGCGCAGCATGGCCGACCCGGCCCCCGGGTGTCCGCCGCCGCCCAGACTGCGCATGATGTCTCCCATGTTGAGGCTGTCGGCATCGCTGCGGCCGATCACCATGCACCGCTCGGGCAGGCTGAAAATCCCGAACGCCGCGTCCACGTTCATGATGTCGCGGTACATTTTGACCACCAGTGCGAGTCCGTCGACATGCCCGTGCACCGGCAGTTTGCTGATGCTGATCGTGTGTCCGTTGATGCGCGTGCGGCGCGCCGCCTGAAGCATTTCGAAGAGGACGTTCTTTTGCTTCTCGCCATAGGCCGGCCGCAGGAATTTGCCCAGGATATTCAGGTCGGCGCCGTGCGAAAGCAGGTAGCCGGCGGCATGCGCGTCTTCGGCGGTGGTGCCGAAAAAAGTCAGGTGGCCGGTATCTTCATACAATCCGGAAAGAAAGAGGGTTGCCTGAATAGGACTGATGGCGGTTTTTTCAGCCCTGAGACAGCGCAGCATCAAGGTGATGTTGGCGCCCGCCGGGGCCAGGCAATGCCAGTCGGCCTGGATCGTGGGCGGCGCATCGTGGTGGTCCCAGAGCAGAATTTCAACGGCTGCATTGCCGCGGATCTCCCTCAGGTTTGGGAGACGGTCCCACGATCCGGTATCGACCACGATCAGACGTTCGATCTCCTTATCGGCAATAGGCGGCTGGCGGTCGGCCCAGGCGAAGACGTCCTTGTGCAGCGAGAGAAAGGCTTTGACATTGGGATTGAGCGGGCTGGGCAGCAGCGGTACGGCATCCGGGTAGAGCAGCAAACCCGCCGTCAACGACGCCAGGGCATCGAAATCGGTGTTTTTATGAGTGGTGACGATCGTCTTCGGCTGCATGGCACTCATGAATTTTGCCCGGCAACGTACCGGGTTCCGATGAAATACCCCGAAAGCCGAATCAAGGCAATCAAAACCGGCCGCTCCGCGTCCGGTCTTTTCGTACGTTGACACTGCCGGTCGTTTCGTTCATATAGATGCTCTTTTCAGCCGGGCAGAGCTTGCACGAAATCACTGAAACCCCTGGCACGACAGGAAACCTGCCATGAATAAATTCATCATTTCCGTTTTGGGCAAAGATCGGCCGGGAATCATCGCCGCGGTCACGCGCGTATTGTTCGAAAAGGATTTCAATATCGAAGATGTCAGCCAGACCATCCTGCAATCCGAATTCTCGGGTGTTTTTATCGTGACCGGCCCGGAGTGCGTTGAAAAGGGAGAGTTATCACGAAGCCTGGATGCCGCGACGGCCGACATGGATCTTCACTTTCATGTCCGGGAACTCGAGGGCAAATCCAGCGAATGGACCACCTGCGCCTGCGAGCCGTTTGTGATCACCACGCGCGGTCCGGACCGCAAGGGCCTGGTTGCAAAAGTCACCGCCGTCCTGGCATCCCACAACGTGAATGTGACCCAACTGCAGGCTGTTTTCCGCGGCGGGGACGAACCCGGCCGCAATGTGATGATCTACGAGGTCGAGGTGCCGCTCGACATCGATCTGGAGAAGCTGCGCAAAAGCTTGTGTGAAAAGGCCTCCGAGCTGAGCCTGGAGGTCAGCATGCAGCATAAAAGCATTTTCGAGGCCATCAACCGTATCTAACCCGCTTACACGGTTTAAGTGAATAAAGGCTCCCTTTGCCGCACGGGAGAATGGATACCCGACATGCTCACCCATCGCGAAATACTGTCCGTTCTGGAAATGCTGCGCAACGAGCACCTGGACGTGCGTACGGTTACCCTCGGCGTCAACCTACTCGACTGCGCCAGCGACAATCTGAAGCGTTTCAAGACCAACATCTACGACCGCATCACGCGCATGGCCCAGCGGCTGGTTTCGGTTTGCGACAGCGTGGGCGAAAAATACGGCATCCCGGTGGTCAACAAGCGCATTTCGGTCAGCCCCATCGCTGTGGCCGCGGCGCCTTTCGGACCCGACGATATGATCGCCGTGGCGCAGACGCTCGACGCGGCGGCCAAGGCAGTCAATGTCGATTTCATCGGCGGCTACTCGGCGCTGGTCGAAAAAGGAATGGCCAGCGGCGACCGCGCCTTGATCGAGGCGCTTCCTCAGGCGCTGGCCTCAACCGAGCGCATGTGCGCTTCGATCAATGTGGCCTCCACGCGCGCGGGCATCAACATGGACGCGGTTCTGCTCATGGGGCGGCAGATCAAGCGCGCCGCGGAACTGAGCGCCGACCGCGACGGGCTGGCCTGTGCCAAGTTGTGCGTGTTTGCCAACATTCCGGAGGATATTCCCTTCATGGCCGGCGCCTACCTGGGCATCGGGCTGGCCGATGCCGTGATCAACGTCGGCGTCAGCGGCCCCGGCGTGGTCAAGAAGGCGATCGACCGGGCCATTCAGGATGAACCCGACCTCGATCTGTGCCGAATTTCCGAAATCATCAAGCGCACCGCCTACAAGGTGACGCGCGTGGGTGAACTGATCGGGCGGGAAGTGGCCCAGCGGCTGAGCATCCGCTTCGGAGTCGTCGACCTCTCCCTGGCGCCCACGCCGAATGTGGGCGACAGCGTGGGCGAAATCTTCCAGAGCCTGGGGTTGCGCAGTATCGGGGTGCCGGGAACGACGGCCGCGCTCGCGCTGCTCAACGATGCGGTCAAAAAGGGCGGCGCCTTCGCCAGTTCCAATGTCGGCGGATTGAGCGGCGCCTTCATCCCGGTGAGCGAAGACCTCAATATTTCAGAAGCGGCCCGCGCAGGCTATCTTTCCCTCGAAAAGCTTGAGGCGATGACCTGCGTCTGTTCGGTGGGCCTGGATATGGTGGCCATCCCGGGCGACACGACCGATGAAACCCTTTCGGCCATCATCGCCGATGAAATGGCCATCGGCGTGATCAACAAAAAAACCACCGCTACCCGCATCATTCCCGTTCCAGGCAAGAAGGCGGGCGAACAGGCTTTTTTCGGGGGACTGCTCGGACAGTCCACCATCATGGCGGTCAACAACGCGCAGGGCGATAATCCCTTCATTCGCCGCGGCGGTCTGATTCCCTCCCCGATCCATAGTTTGACCAATTGACGAGGTGTGTGGAGCGCGTGATTCTGGTGGCCGGCGCACAAAGGGCACAGCCACTGCTGCTTGCAGTGCTTCCTGTGCCCTTAGTGCTCTGTGGCAAAAATTCGGTGACGTATTACTGGTCAGTTCATTTTATAACCACAGAGAGCACAGAGGTCACAGAGGTCGTTTTTATTTTTTTCTCTGTGTTCTCTGTGTCCTCTGTGGTAACCATACGTCATCGTAATCAGGCCGTACGTACTTAGGTTATCCGGGCACTTTCAGCGTACGGTCACGACGGGGCACGCGGAATTGAGAATGACATACTGCGCCGTTGAACCGAACAACAGCTTGCCGACTTTGGAACGCCGACGGATTCCGATGATGATCTCCTCGATCCCTTCCTCCTGGCCATAGCGCACGAGATCTTCTCCAGGCTCCATGCCGCGTATCAGGAGGTGCGTTTCGCAGGCGATACCCCTTCTTTCCAGGTCCGATTTCAGCTCCGCCAGCGCTTTCTCGGTTTCCTTGATTTGATCCTGTTCTCCTTCGGTTCCCCGGCTCATCGACGAAACCAGATACAGCTTGCCTTTAAAAGCCTGAACATGCTGCACGGCGACATCCAGGGCCGCCTTGCAGCTGTTGGAGCCGTCATAGCCCACCATGATTTTCATTGTTTCATTTCTCCTTCCCTGCAGCGTTGGGTATTGACAGGTTGTTGAAAAACGTCGTTTCAAGCCGTGATGCTGTGTTGCCTTGCCTGACGGCTGGATGCTCGTTTTTTAACAGCCTGTCAAGCAGATCAATATCGGCCTTCTTTCATTTATGCCAAGAAAAAAGCGATGCGCCGACGAAGAGAAACAGGACGGTCATGGCCGTCATGACCGTCAGCTCTAAGCCGATGTCGGCCAAGGCGGCGCCGTCGTTCATGATCTTGCGTACAGCGTTCAGCAGATGGGTCAGCGGAAACAACTGGGCGATCCATTGGACCCAGCGCGGCGCGCCTTCGATCGAAAACCAGACCCCCGATAAAAACATCATCGGCCAGGTGATAAAGGTCAAAAGACCGTTGGAAAACTCTTCGCTGGTGCCGCGCGAGGCGAAAACGAGCCCCAGCGCGATCAGGCTGAGGCATCCGAGCAGGAAGGCGATCGCGAGGTCGAAATAACTTCCTTCGACATTGAAGTCGAAAATGAGGTCGCAGCCGATCCACAGGATCATCAACGTGAAGGCGAGCAGAAACAGACGTGACACCAGTTGGGCGCTCAAGTACTCGAAGGCGGTCAACGGAGTGGCATGCAGCCGTTTGAGCACGCCGTTCTTGCGATAGCGCACGACCACGAAGCCGACCCCGTAAAGCGCCGAAAACATCATGTTCATTCCCAGCACGCCGGGAAAGAGCCAGTCGATATAGCGGATTTCGCGGCCGGCCACCTGCTCCTGCCGGCTGACGACCGATTCGCGGGGAGGGTCCAGCGTCGCCCCGACCAGCCGCTCGGCAATGAATCCTTTTGGAGATGATTCACTGACCCAGTACCGGATTGGTTGCGACCGGACATCGACGAGCAAATCGATGCGATGATGTTTCAGCCGCTCGAGTCCTGTTGCGAGATCCGCAAACGGAACATACTCGGCGTAGCGCAGGGGGCGGAGAGACTCCGGAAGACATTGCGGATCCATCTGAACGGGTTCGGATGCGCAGGGAAAGAGGCCGATTTTAACCTGGCGGTGCTCATTGCCGCCGAAAATGATTGCAAAACCGGCGATCAGTAAAAACGGGAACAGGAAGTTCCAGCCGAACGCAGCGCGGTCCCGAAAGAATTCCCTGTTGCGGGCCACGAAAAGCGCCCATAGACGTTTGAAACGCATCGCACTCAATCTCTCAGGCCACGCCCGGTCAAATTCAGGAACACCGTCTCCAGGCTGGGCGGCTGCACATCGATCCGTGAAAGGTCCACGCCGGCGTCCATCAGTTGCTTCAAAATGAAGTTCAGATCCTCGGCCTCTATGATCATGCGGTCGTTCAACCTGCGCATCGCCACGCCCGCGTCGACGGCCAGTCGGCCGCGGTTTTCAAACGGCAGCATGACGGCAAAACCGCGTGCGTGTTTTTCGATCAGCGCGTTTGGAGCCCCTTGCGCGATGATGCGCCCGTGGTCCATGATGGCGATTCGATCGCACAGCTGCTGGGCTTCTTCCATGTAATGCGTGGTCAGGATGACTGTTTTGCCTTGCTTTTTGATGCTTTCGATGATGTCCCACAAATTGCGGCGCGCCTGCGGGTCCAGGCCGGTCGAAGGTTCGTCGAGGAACAGCACGGCCGGCTGATTGATCAAAGCCAGGGCAAGCAGGAGCCGCTGGCGCTGGCCGCCGGAAATTTTGTCATTCATCCGGCCGCGCACTTCACCCAGATAGCAAAGCGCGATCAATGCTTCCAAATCGAACGATTCACGATACAGCGCCCTGAATGTGCTCAGGGTTTCCTCGACCGTCAAAAACTGAAGGAGCGCCGTCTGCTGGAACATGATGCCGATATTTTCGCGGAAGGCGGCTGTGCGCGGCCGGCCCCGATACAAGATCTCTCCCCTGCCCGCGGGAATGATGCCTTCGATGATTTCGATCAGAGTGGTTTTCCCCGCACCGTTGGGACCCAGCAGGCCGAAACAGACCCCTTCCGGAATATCCAGGCTTAGATTGTCGACGGCGTCGATTTTGCCATAGCGCTTGGAAACGCCGTTCACCTGGATGATCGGAGTTGTGGACATGACAACCAACCTTATATTGCAGCCATGATGACGCAAGATGATGCGGATCTGTGCCGGGTCAAATTCGAACCGGCGCCTGTCGATCACCCTTTTCCGGACATATGGAGGTGCAGCGATGGTGGCCGAATCTTTCCGGGCGATGATCGTCGAAGAAACCCAGGACCACCGTTTCAGGCGACGCATTGGCGAAAAATCGCTCTCCGATTTACCCAAGGGCGAGGTATTAATCAAGGTTCATTATTCCAGCCTGAACTATAAGGATGCGCTCTCCGCCACCGGAAACAAAGGAGTCACGCGCATCTTTCCGCACACCCCCGGCATCGACGCCGCCGGTACCGTGGCGCAAAGCGACAATCGCGGTTTTTCCCCCGGCGATGCCGTGCTCGTCACCGGATACGATCTGGGCATGAATACCTCGGGCGGTTTCGGGCAGTACATCCGGGTTCCCGCGGATTGGGTGGTTTCTCTCCCGGAAGGCCTCTCCCTTCAGGAGAGCATGATTTTCGGAACCGCCGGATTTACCGCCTCGCTCTGCCTGCACAAGCTCGTCAGCGCCGGCGTCAAGCCGGGCGACGGCGAAATACTTGTCACCGGAGCCAGCGGCGGCGTCGGCAGTCTTGCCGTCGCCCTTCTGGCGCATTGCGGCTACAGCGTCACGGCTTCCAGCGGCAAAGCGGCGGCGCGGGATTTATTGACCGAGTTGGGTGCCAAACAGATCATCGACCGTGCAGATGTTCACGACACATCTTCGAAACCCCTGCTGCCGCAGCGGTGGGCCGGGGTGGTGGATACGGTCGGAGGATTGACGTTGTCCACGGCCCTGCGTTCGACGAACCGCCACGGCGTGGTCACCTGCTGCGGAAATGTTTCCTCGGCCGAACTGTCGCTGACCGTTTATCCCTTCATTCTGCGCGGCGTCAGCCTCATGGGCGCCGATTCGGCGACCACGGGCATGGCCTCGCGGCGATCGATATGGCAGCGGCTCGCCGGCGATTGGAAGCCCCCCCGCCTCGAGCGTCTATCCGAAACCATCGGATTGGACCAATTGGATCATGCCATCGAGCGCATCCTGGGGGGAAAAAATACAGGCCGCACCGTCATCGATTTGAACCGTTGAGCAAACGGCGGAGCGCGCGAATGCGAACACAGTCCACGTGATAAGGTCGGAAAATGGATCCTCTCCGTTCCCCAGGCAACAGGCCATTACGTTCCAGCAGCCACAAACAATAAAAAACCCTTGCTATTCCCTGGCGGATTTGTAGAAAGACCGTTCGATCCGAAGTCGGCGAAGCCTGCAGATGCATATTTTGCATTTGAATTCATGACTCAGCGGAATGGGAAACGATATGTTCGACTTTGACGCCGTAATCGACCGCGGTGCATCAGACAGCAACAAGTGGCGAAAGTACCAGGGACGCGACATCATCCCGATGTGGGTCGCCGACCTGGATTTCAAATCCCCTCCAGCCGTAATCGAAGCCCTTCGCCAGCGTGTGGAACACGGCGTTTTCGGGTATACCCGTCCCCGCGAATCCCTGAATGCGGCTGTGATCGATTATCTGTACCGCACCTATGCGTGGCGCGTATCGCCCTCCTGGATCGTCTGGCTGCCGGGACTGGTCTGCGGCCTCAACGTGTGCTGCCGCAGTGTGGGTCGCGCCAACGATGTCATTGTCACGCATATTCCGGCCTACCCTCCGTTTCTCTCCGCCCCGGGGCTTTCGCGGCGCCGCCTGCACACCCTTCCGTTGTCGAATGCGCGCGGCGAATGGCATTTCGATCTGGATGACCTGCGCCGCGGCCTGCCCCCGGACAGCACGGCCTATATCCTCTGCAATCCGCACAATCCCACCGGAAAGGTGCTGAGACGCGACGAACTCGTTCAATTGGCGCAACTCTGCCTGGACCGCGGGCTGACCGTATTCTCCGACGAAATCCACTGTGACCTGGTGTTGTCTCCCGAATGCCGCCACATTCCCTTTGCGTCGCTCGATCCGGAAATCGCCGAGCATACGATTACCTTGATGTCGTCCAGCAAGACCTACAATACGCCGGGTCTGGATTGCGCCTTCGCGATAATACCCAATGACGCGCTGCGCCGCAGGTTCAAAGAAACGATGGAAGGCATCGTGCCCCATGTGAACATCATGGGGCTTGTGGCCGCACAGGCGGCGTTCCAGCATGGCGCCGACTGGCTGAAGGCATTGATCACCTATCTGCGCGAGAACCGGGATCTGGTCCGCCGGCGGATCAATCAAACGCGGGGAATGAACGTGAACCCCATCGAAGCCACTTACCTGGCCTGGATCGATGTCAGCGCGCTCGGGCTCAAGGATGCGGCGGCCTTTTTCGAAGAAGCCGGTGTCGGACTGATGGACGGGCGTGAATTCGGAGTCCCGGGGTACGTCCGGCTGAATTTCGGCTGCCGAAGGGGGCTGCTGCGCGAGGCCCTCACGCGCATGACGGCCGCCGTTGCCGGGCTGCAGGCGGAGTGATGCAACTGCGTGCCCGTTCGGCGGGTTGACAGCCGCCCTGGATCATGGAAAAAGAGATCAGGCACGGCTTCAGCCCTTAATTCACGAACAGAAAGACCGACAAATGCTTTATATCGCCAATTTTCAATATTTGACCGATCAACAAAGCCCCCGCGAAAACGACCGGCGCCACGGCACTTTTTCCATGATGGTGCAGGCATCCACGATGGACCAGGCCGTCTCGGAATTCCGCCGGCGCCTGGAGCAGTTCAGGCAGTCGAGCTCTTTGTTTACCGGAAGGTGCACCATCTATCTTCAACAAATCGTCGAATTCGAGGCATTGCCTGAAAACGAAGCGGTGCTGCTCAACTACAAGTCCTTCGCCGGTGATCCCTTGATGCCGTTCATCAGCTGCGCGGTTCCGACAGAGCAGAGCAACGCCTGCATCATTCACGAGTGGGATCAGGGGCAACCGGTCACCGAAGGCCGCAACGACAGCCTCTTCTTGGAGTTCGGCGTTTGAAGACAGCAGTTCCCGGGTTCGAGCCGAGCTATATTCAAACCCACCGGCAATCCAGCCTTTCCGCAAAAGCGGCACAGGCGGCCGCGGCCCTCACGCAATGCAGGCTCTGCCCACGCCGTTGCGGCGTTGACCGGATTTCCGGCGAAACCAGTTTTTGCCGCACCGGCGTTCAGGCGCTGGTCGCCGGTTGCGACGCCCATTTCGGCGAAGAGGCGCCGCTTGTCGGGCGGCACGGCTCAGGTACGATCTTCTTCACGTACTGCAATCTGAACTGCAGTTTCTGCCAGAACTTCGATATCAGCCATACCGGTTACGGTCAGGTGGTCTCCGACCGCCAGTTGGCCGACATGATGCTCTCGCTGCAGCATGCGGGTTGCCACAACATCAACTTCGTCACGCCTTCGCACGTGATCCCGCAGATCCTGGCCGCCTTGGTGCTGGCGGTTCCGGACGGCTTGAAGGTCCCGCTGGTTTATAACAGCGGCGGCTACGACCGGGTGGAAACCCTGAAGCTGCTCGAAGGCGTCATCGACATCTATATGCCCGATTTCAAGTTCTGGGACCCCTCGGTCGCGGCGCAGACCTGCGATGCGCCGGATTATCCTGAGCAGGCGCGTCGCTCACTGATCGAAATGCATCGCCAGGTGGGCGATCTTCAGATCGGCCCCGACGGGCTGGCCCGACGCGGCGTGCTGGTGCGCCACCTGGTTCTGCCCGAAGATCTTTCGGGCACGGAAGCGGTCATGCGCTTCATCGCCCGGGAAGTTTCCCCCCATACCTATGTCAATATCATGTCTCAATACCGGCCGTGCGGCCGCGCCGCCGATATACCGGCGCTGGCCCGGTCCGCATCGGCGGAGGAATGCCGCGCGGCACGCCAGGCGGCGCAGCGTCAGGGAATCACGCGCCTGGACCGCCCGCGCCGAATGTCAGGATGGTAGCACAACGGCTTCGAGGAGGAGATCGATGAAGACAATACGTTGGACCCTGATGTTGATCCTGCTCTTTTCTGCAACTGCGTTCGCCGATGAGGTACAGCTTTCGACCAGCCTCGGCGAAATCGTCATCGAACTGGACGCGACAAAGGCCCCTCAGACCGTTTCCAATTTTCTGGCCTATGTGAATGAAGGGCATTACGACAACACCATCTTTCATCGGGTCATCAAGGGGTTCATGATCCAGGGCGGTGGACTGAACCCGGATATGAAACCGAAACCCACACGCAAGCCGGTCGCGAACGAAGCGGACAACGGGCTCAAAAATATCACCGGAAGCGTCGCCATGGCGCGCACCGCCGACCCGCATTCGGCCACCGCCCAGTTTTTCATCAATACGAAAGACAACGCCTTCCTCGACCACAAGTCCAAGAGCCCTCAGGGTTGGGGGTATTGCGTTTTTGGGAAGGTAACCAAGGGCATGGAAGTGGTTCGCGCCATCGAATCGGTGAAAACGACAAATCGCGCAGGGCACGCCGATGTGCCGGAGACCCCGGTCGTCATTCGAAGCATTCGCACGCTGCCTTCCAAATAACAGGCCTCGCCTCAGACCCCTGAAGCATAGAGTCTTTGCCGGGCTTTCGCCGCCGCCGCCAGAGGCGGCACGTGAATATCCACGTAGTCGTATACCCGTGCGCGCTCCACGCCTGCGGCCGGCCGCAGGATGCGGCCCAGGTACTGCAGCACGCGCCCGCTGAAGCGTACCGGCGTGGTCAGGAAAAGGATGGACAAGGCGGGGCAATCGAATCCTTCCCCCACCAGTTGGCCTGTGGCAATCAGAACCCGCACGCGTCCATCGCAGACCTCCCTGATGATCGCCCTCCGTTCTTCAAGAGCCAGATCGCCGGTCAGAACTTCTGCCGGCACGTGGTGCTTGTGCTTCAACAAAGTCTGCAGTGTGACGCAGTGCTGTTTGCGGTCGGACAACACGAGGCAGACCTGGTTGGCGGGGCCGTGCCGCGCCGCCTGGGCGATATCGTCGGCGATCATGCGGTTGCGGGCATCGTCGGCGGTCAGTTCGGAGAGCATCTGGCTGTACTCCTGCACCGGATCCGAATAGGGCTTGAAGTCCGTGTGCCGCACGACCACCTCGATGTCGAGCAGGTCGCCGTGAGCCACGAGCGCTGCCTTGCCGATCTCGTGATGCAGATCGCCCAGGTGCCAGTAAATCAGTTTGGACAGCCGATCGCGGCGGAACGGGGTGGCCGAAAGTCCAAGCACAAAATAGGAATCGAACGCCGTAACCGCTTCGGTAAACGTTCGGCTGGGGGCGCGGTGGCATTCATCCACCACCAGGTGACCGACGCCGGGCGCGATTTCATCCGCGCGCGTGTACAGGCTTTGCACCAGCGCGACGCTGATCTGCCTTCCGACGCGCATACGTCCGCTGCCGATCAAACCGATTTCTTGCGCCGGTATACCCAGAAAGCTTTCGATGCGCTCGACCCACTGGAAGGCCAATTCTTTAGTATGCACCACGATCAAGGCCGGTTGACGCCGCAGGGCCACGATGCTCAAAGCCATCACCGTTTTTCCGCTGCCGGTTGGTGCGCTCAGTGTTCCGAACTCCCTGCGGTGCATGACGGACACCGCCTCCTGCTGAAAATCCTTGAGCGTGCCATCGAACTTGAATTCGACCTCCGGCAGTTTGCGCCGGCGATCGTCCAGGTCCACGTTTTCATCATATTTGCGGGCCAGCAGGAGCAACTGGCGCACGAACCCGCGCGGCAGCACAAGCCCCTTCCCGGGTGTTCTCCGAAAGAATTTGAGAATCTTGGGGGTCCCGCGGTTCCAGCGTCCCATGCGCTCGTTTTCGATCCATTTCGGATTGGGCATCTGCATACGCGCGACGAGGTCGTCATATAGCGCGTCCGGTATTTCCGAAAGACGCAGCGTCTTGGACAATATTGCTTTCATCCACTCTCCCGACTGAGAAGCTGAATAAAGAACGCGCAAGGCGTGACAGGAGATCAATTATCACAGAGGACACAGAGAGCACAGAGGCAAGGCTCGATAAGCGAGGTTTTAACCTGACAACAATGCCGGCCGTAAAAGTCGCTGTTCCCATTTTTAGATCGTTCGATGGACAAGAAGAAAGGCAGATTAACCACAGAGTAAGTTATTCAGATACATTATGTTTCTCTGTGTCCTCTGTGCCTCTGCGGTTTAAAAATTTTTACTATTCTTTCAACTATAGCGATCAGTATTTAAGGCGGGCGAGATAGGTCTTTTCGGAAGCCTGACGGGCCTGTTGCAGGGTGAAGATGCCGTTTGACGAGAGGATGGGCAGCAGCCGCAAAAATATTTCGCCGGCTGCCACGGCGTCGCCCAGAGCGGTGTGTCGGCCCGTAATCTGCACCCCGAGGCGTTCGGCCACTGCATCCAGCCCGTGATCGGGGTGCGCAGGATGGGCCAGGGCCGACAGCAGCATGGTGTCCAGTACTGGATTTTCGAAACGGATATCGGTCGTTCCCTCCTTCATTTGCAGCATGCGCATGTCAAACGCCACGTTGTGCCCGATCAAAATGGTATTCCGGGCAAACCGGTGAAACCATGGCAGGACTTCGGCGATGGTGGGTTGGTTTTCAAGCATCTCCGGGCGGATGCCATGAAATTTGATCGATGCCCACGGCAACGTGCGGCGGGGATCGACCAATTGGTTGAAAAGCTCTTCCCGCAGCAGGCGTCCGTTGACGATACGGACTGCGCCGATGGAAATGATTTCGTCCCCTCCTTGAGGGTCCAAACCGGTGGTTTCGGTGTCGAAAACGGTACACGTGAGCTCTTTCAGAGGGCGCTGGTCCAACTCAGGGTTCTGGCCGGCCTGCCGGAACAGATTGAAATCGTAAAATTCCGGGCGTGAATCCGGCAACACGGTCACGTTTTCCTTGGTGATGACGATTTCGGAACCCTCGATCAGCGGCAGCAACAGCATGATGCAGGAATGATCGCATGCGGACTCGCGCCGCCCGAGCCATAATTTCGCACCGTGCAGTTCGAGGATTTCATGCAGCGGGTTGGAGAGCGAGAGCGATCCGAATCTCGGGATCTCCTGTTTCCAGCGGTTCAATGTCGTTGTATCAAGCGCCTGTCCGCTCCAGTGGATATCCAGATACAACCAGCCGTCGCGCCGGGTGTAGGCACCCCGGAACCGCGAAATGCCCAGCCCCTTCAACTGAAGAAAAACGTACACCATGGCATGCGTCAAATGGTGAATGTCGATGCTGACCTTCGCATTGACAGGGGATTCCGGCATTTCGAATTCGACACCCGCGGCTTCTTCCACGTGCTGCACCAGCAGCCTGGACCATTCGGCGATTTCGATGATAGTCAGCGGCAGCGGCTGCCTTGAAGACCACTTCGAAGCAAAGCCCCCGGCGACCAGTTCCGCGGCCAGCTCGGCCTGTTGCGCCAGCGTCCGCACCAGTTCCGCCTGTTCCGGAGGCAGCAGGTGGCCCTCGTCGCGGATGATTTCAGCCGTGCTCCTGATCGTTGCAACGCTTTGAATCAGCTGGTGCCGCCAATGCTGCAGCTGGGACGCCAGTTCCTCGACGTTTTTATGGGCCACCGAATCGTCCTCCAGAAACAGGACGAAGCCGGTCATATGATGCTGGCTGTCGAGTACCGGCAGGAGTGCCACCGGTTGCAGGCGGCTGCTTTCGGTGGGCATGAGAAACCGCTCGCCGGCGGTCTTTTCCCCGCGCGCCAGGTTGCCGCCGATGCGTTCGAGGGCATGGTCGACCAGTGACCGATCGATAAACGCATAGACCGACCGGTTAAGTCCCACCCCGGCACTCTGGCTACCGATTTCTGTATGCAGCAGCGATTTGAATTTGCGATTATAAAAAACGATCTGCCCTTCCAGGTTGCAGATCAGGATTCCCTGCGGCAGATCTTCGAGAATGGCGGCCAGCGTATTGCGTTCTGCTTCGGTTTCAGCCTTCGCGATGGCGAGTTGACTTTCGATTGCCTGGCGCAATTCATTCTGCCGCTTGAGAATCTGGTTGACCAGGTCGGCGAGCCGCATCACGTCATACGCGCCGTCCAGTTGAATGTGCAGATCGGGGTTGACCGTACTGGCAAGATGGACCTTCTCGGTCAGCAGATTGACCGGAATGACGTAAAAACGGAAAAACCAGTCAAGCGTGAAGCCGAAAGCGGTAAAAAGCACAAATAGCGCAACGAAGAAGTAGGCGAAATGGGTTTTGAGGATAATGAACAGGATTTGCTTCTGGTCGGTAGTCAATTGCTGCCAGAAAAGAATGAGGATGGTGACCAGTACAGCCAGGGTGGCGGATATGGCGACGGTGACGAACCACCAGAATTGGTTCTGGGTCTTCAATGGAATGCAATCCCCTCAGCATAAAGCCGCGCCGCCGGGCGCAGCCTCGATCGGGCGTGCTGTTGATGACTGCCATTCCGGCAAACGAAAATTCAAAGCGACATGAGCGGTCCGGCGATCATCTCGACAAAGAAGTACGCCATGAACATCAATACCATAGCAATGATGGTCACAAAATAATAATTGTTGTATTGCTGGCGGCGCTGGTCCTTTTCAAGATAAAAAACAGGCCGGCAGCATTTTTCGCACCAGGTTTTGGCCCGGGTGGATTCAAACGCGTGCCCGCACTTGCAGTGCAGCATTTTAGGCGTTAATCGTGCGCTCATTTGGGTTTCCTTCATTCGGATTTCGGCCCCCGGCCGATTTCGCAGCGGTCCGGGGGCTTTTTGCTTTCAATGGCGGGCGGCGGCTTCATTGAAACCGTTTGATCATGGTAACCGGAGTCAACCGCCCGCCGGCGAAGATTCAAACATCAACCGAAGACACCCCACCCGAAGGCGGCGGTCCACAGAATGCTGAACACGACGAGCCCGATCATCCATTTGTCTTCCAGTTTCATGGCACATCCTCCTTATCCAAGCCTTTAGGCTTCCTTGACCACGTACATGGTTTCCTTCTCGGCACGGTCGATCTGTACGGCGTTGGTGGTCGCCATCTCGGCCTTGAAGCACAGGGCCCACATCATGACGATGCCGATGATCCACCATGCGATCTGCCAGGACCAAAGCGCCGGGAAACCGGCGAATGAGAAGGCGTTGTTGCCCAGGATACAGGCCGGACCGATGGCGAAGAAGTACCACACGGGGACCACGATCTTCATCACGCTGCGCCATTTGCGGCCCGCCTCGGTGGGCGCGTCGATGTCGTCCAGGAAGGCACGCACCTCCGCCTGGCGCTTGACCGTTTCCTCCTTGTCCTTGATGCCCAACCCGCGGAACAAGTAGGCCACCACCAGACCGGAGAAGGTTCCCCAGAACGCGCTGTGCATGCTCAGGGGGTTGGGCCACACGTAGTAGGTCAGGAAGACCGCGACCATGCCCACCAGAACTCCGAGGGCGGCGCCCACGGCCGGGAAGCGGAAGCCCCAGATTACGCCCATCAGCAGCACGTACATCACGAAGCCGAAAGCCGTGGCCAGGGCGCCCAGGATGACCAGAGCGGCCTTGGAG
>JAEYRZ010000155.1 GCA_023435265.1 Pseudomonadota bacterium | reverse complement strand
GATCAGTACGAGAAAAGCACATACCCCGTACGCCACGGGTCTGGGATGGGCCTTCACCCAGTTGATCAGTCGGCCTGTGGTCGTGAAGAATTCATCCGGTTCTTTCAACAGCTGTTTGCGATCGACGCGTTTCGCGGCCATTATTCCTCCAGACTTTCTTTGATGATACCCCAGCGTTCATCGGGGATGTGGGCGCCCACCACTTGACAGACTTCGTACCCGCACCGTGCGCCGAGTTCTCCGCAGCGCGCGAGCGGCATACGATGGGTCAGACCATATAAGAATCAGGCCGCCCACAGATCGCCGGCACCGGTCGTATCGACGGCCCGGGTCCCGTTTCCGCAAGCTGCGACATGCAGGGTCCGGCCCTGATGCAATATCAAACTCCCCCGTTCACCCAGCTTCAGAACGGCCAGGTCCGGGCCGTCGCCCAGCGCCTGCAGCGCCTTTTGCTCATCCGCGTGCCCGGTGTAGGCACGGGCCTCATCTTCATTGGCCATCACAATATCGACGTACTCGGCGATCAGCCCGGGCAGCATATCGCGGCATTGCAGGACCACGTTGAAGCTGGCGAGATCGAGGCTGACAACCGCACCCGCTTTTTTCGCCGATTCGAGCACCGTGGTGATCAGTTCCCGATTGAACACCAGATAACCCTCGACATGCACAACCGCCGCCTGCTCGAAGCATTCCGGCGTGATTTCCTGTGGTTTCGCTTCGGCGGAGGCCCCTAGGTAAGTGAACATCGAGCGCTGTGCATCCGGGGTGATGATCGAAAGCACCCGTCCGGTGGGCGACACCGAGCCCGACAGAAGGGGTTCGACGTTCTGTTTCAGCAAGTCGGTTCGAAAGAGCTGGCCCATCGGGCCGTTGCCGCATTTGCCCACAAAACGCGCCCGCCCGCCCAGCCGGCCGATGCCTACCATGGTATTGCAGGCCGATCCGCCGGGCACCACGTCCGGGGTCAATGTCGCCAAGCCCACGGTGGTGTCGATGAAGGACTTGTCGACGTATGCCATCCCGCCCTTGATCGCCCCTGTTTTTTGGAGGAAAACATCATTTTCATGAACCAGGATATCGATCAGCGCGGAACCGACGCCGACAATCAGTTTTCTTTGTGAATCGATTCGCTCGTAAATCGTCATCGGATTTCACCATACCAGCGTATTCAGGATCCAGCCGCGGTCTCCGTCTGCATGTTCAATTTCGATCCACTGGCCTTTGCGCCGGAGCGCTTTGAAGGGGATACCCTTGTCCACCGTAAAGAAGATGTCGAACTGCGTTCCGGGGCCTTGACGTATGTTGCATTGATTCGATTTGACGACCACTGTATCGGCCTTTCCGACCAGCGAGCGGTGGACCCAGCCTTCATCGCCTTCGAAATCGCGTACGCGGTACCACTCCTCCTTTTTCTCGAGAACCAGAAAAGGGTGATGCTTTTCGACCTGCCACAACGAAGCGTGGTTCGCTCCCGGCCCCGAACGGATATTCGCCGTATCGACGGTAACCGCAACGCGTTCCGCGCCGGCCGCCGTTCCGGCCGCAACTGCACAGGCGATAACCGTAAAAAGAATCAAAAGAAACGGTTTCATTCCGGGAACCTTTCATGCGTTGATCAACTGCTTCATCGGCGGCATCACACCGGATCGCTGCGGGATGAAGCCGTTGCTTCGTTTCCCCGCAGGGGTGCCACCTGGATCTTTTCGGCCAGACCGCGGCCGAGCACCAGGCGCTTGAAATCCAGGGCGATCACCAGCTGGCCGTGTTGGACGTTGTTGATCACTTCAATACGATCGCCGACCCGCAATCCCATGGTCAAAAGCCGCAACCGGGATTTTGCCCCGCCGCTGAACGCCTTGACGATCAGACGCTCGCCGTTTTTGGCCGTATCGAGCGAAATGAGCCGGTCGCGTCCGGCCAGGCACTCGCTGCAGATCCCGTAAAGCTCCATTTTATGCTGCAGCATGTGAAAGCCGTAATCGGAGGCGATCTGCTCCTGCAGCTGTTCCACCGCCTGGTTCTGGAATTCGATGATTTTGCGGCATTTGGTGCAGATCATGTGGTCATGATGCTGACCGAGGTGGCGGTGCTCGTAGCGCATGACCCCATTGTCGAAAGGATTGCGCTGCGCGAAACCATAACGGCACATCAATTCGATGGTGTCGCCGACAAACGCCTCGGGAAGCGCCGAACCGCCCTGCCGGATCAATTCGGTCAGTTCGGCGACCGTTACGTGGTGTTCGACCCGCAGAAAAAATTCGAGAACCAGCAGTCGATCTTCAAAGCGATCGATGCAGTCCTGCTTGAAAAGTTTGATGAACTGTTCTTTTTCTTGTTTGTGGAGCGCCAGGGGGGCCATTGAATCGTTATACCGATATCGGCGGTTATTGTGAGTGACCCGGGATATTCCAGGTGGTGCACGATCCGCCGGAACAGGTCCGCGTCTGCGCCGACGTATCGCTTTTCTGTCCGCCTGAGCCCATCGCGAAACTGGTCGTGCTGAGAATCCGTTCGAGCGCTTCAGCGCCGCATTTGGTGCATTTCATTTCAACTTCTTTGTCGTCCTGGCGCATCACCAGGATTTCGACGTATTCATTGCAGTTGAGACATTTGAATTCGTAGATCGGCATCGCACTATCCTTGAATGATTGATTCGAGCGCTTTTTTATTATCATTGCCCCTGGATTGTCAAGAGAACGCTTGATTTCACGCCATTTTTGAATTGAAGCGACCGGCAGGGCGCTTCGAAAATGCATGGCCCCTTTCAAACGCCTGCGGGCAGGCCACCGGCAGGCGCACGGTCAGGATCGTCCCATGCGGTTGCGCCGCGTGCAAGTCGATGGAGCCGCCGTGTTTGCGCGCGATTTCGTGAGAGATATACAAGCCCAGCCCCGTGCCTTGCCCCACCGGCTTCGTGGTGTAAAACGGCTTGAAGACATCCTTGCGGATGGCCTCTGCGATGCCGCAGCCGTTATCCCGGCACATGAACAGGATCTGCCTGCAGTCCGGATCATAACGGGAGCGTATCGAGATCCGGCCGTCCGGATGGTCCGCGACCGCCTGCAGCGCGTTTTTGATGATATTGACCACAACCTGCCCCAAGTTGGCGAAGTTCCCCAAAATCGTGGGCAACGGCGCCGCAAGATCCTGCTCGATCCTGATACCGGTATGTTTGAACTGATTGTGCAGCACCCGCAGGGCATCCTGCACCACGGCGTTGAAATCGAACTCCTCGGTATACGTTTGGGTCTGGCGCGCCAACCCGAGCAGGCTGCCGACGATCGATTTGGCCCGCCGCAGTTCTTTGTCGGCGAAATCCAGATCTTCGATCCAGGCTTCGTCGGGCGGCTGCTGCGGATCCCAGAGCCTGAGATCCTCGCGGGTGGATTGCAGCAGGCTGGTGACGCTGGCCAGGGGATTGTTGAGTTCATGGGCCACGCCGGCCACCAGCTGCCCTAATGCGGCCAGGCTTTCGGAACGGATGAGCTGTTCCTGGGTGCGTTCTTTTTCGATCAGGGCAGATTCCAGCTCGCGCGTGCGGTCCGCGACCTTTTGTTCGAGATTCCGGTTCAGTGTCTTCAAAGCCTGGTAGGCGGCGGCGTTTTCGATCGCCAGGGCGCTCTGGGCGCAAAGCGTCTCCATGAGATCGATGTCTTCTCGAGAGTATGCCGCCCCGGAGCGTTTTTCACCTAAGATCAACAAGCCGTTGAGGCGTTCTTCAAAGTGCATGGGAAAAACGATTTCAGCCCTCCAACGGTTCAGATCGGCTGCAATGGCGGCGTCCCTGCTTTCTCCGCGGCAGGCGACCACCGGGCGTCGCAACGGCTGCCGATCGGTCTCGAGCCGCTGCACCAGCGCGGGCTGCGGCTCCCATTGTCCGGCGCCGATTTCCGGGGCGCCGACGACTGCAAGCGGGACAAACCGGCCCTGTTTTCCGGTCCGGATCATCAGCATGCCTTTTTCAACCTGCATGGCTTCGATCAACGTTTCCCGCATCAACCGGTCGATCGTTCCGTAATCCAGCACCGCGGCAATGGTTCGGCTGACCCGTTTGATCGTCTGCTGGTAATCATATCGCCCTGTGGTGAAACGTTTTTCCAGCGCCGACTGGGCGCGCTGCTTGAGCGGGCCGAACAGGAAGGTGATTAGAACGAAAAGCAGTACCGGAAACAGATAGGACTCGGCGAGGCGGCCGCTGATCAATGCCTGAACCATCACAATGACCAGCGCATAAACTGCAGTCAAAGCTGCGGTGAAGAACGAGAAGAGCAGGCTTTTGCGCCAGAGCAGGCCGAAATCCAGAAGGTCGTGCCGGAAAAGACCCGCCGCCAGCACGGCCATGGGGAGAAAGCCGAAAGCGCCCGGGGGATATACCGGCACACCGAAAAGAGAGAGAAAGTTCAGGCTGCTCAGGACCCCGAGTCCGCCGACACCCACCAGGATATAGCCCAGGCGGTTACGCCGCGCGGCGTGTCGTTCGTTGCGCATGGCCATGCGAATCAGGAGGAGATTGTACAGCGTCGCCAGGACCGTGCCCGCCGCCATGACCGGGTACAGAGGTCCGGCCCGGCCGGTATAACCGAAACTGTATTGCCGCGCGCCGGAGATCATCTGATCGCCGAAGGCCAGCGGCGCCAGGGCGAGTGCCCACCCATAGGCCGCGATCACGACCCAGCGCCGCCGAACGCCCAGATAGGTATGAAAGAAATGGATGAAAAGGGGGACGAGAAAAGGATACAGGAAATGGCCCGAGCGGTTGGTCAGCCGGGCGATTTCGCCTGAAGCGGCATTCAGACCGATGAGGATGTCGATGTACAGCACGCCGCCCAGCAGGCAAAGCAGCCCGAACAGGCGGTTGGTCCAGCCGCCGCCGCTGCGCCAGAAAGCGAGCGCCGAGAGCGCGAGCAGCAGGGTCGCCGTCAAAAAAGGCGGAATACTGTAAAACCAGGACATCGATGACCTCCATCAGGAGCAGATCAGGGCACTTCACCTTCCGTGCGGTTACGGCGTTTTGCCAGGATGGATCGGAACGGACGAGCGTCCTCGGCCGGGGCACTGTGTGCGGTCTGGTTGCAGCTGGCGGCTATCGCCGCTCCAGTAGTTCCCCGGCATGTTTGAGCGTGGTGGCCGTGATTCTTTCACCCGACAGCATGCGGGCGATTTCGGCCACCCGCTCATCGGCGTCGAGCGGCGCGATGGTCGTGCGGGTGCGCCCCTTCTCGACTTTTTTGCAGATACGGAAATGATGGCGGCCGTGACATGCGATCTGAGGAAGATGCGTGATGCATAGAACCTGATGGCGCTCCGCCAGCGCCGCCAGTTTGCGGCCGACCAGATCGGCCGCTTCGCCCCCGATGCCGGCGTCCACTTCGTCGAAGACTACGGTTTCCAGCGCCTCCGTGCGGGCCAGAATGGCCTTGAGCGCCAGCACAACCCGGGAGAGTTCGCCGCCGGACGCAATCGCCGTCAACGGTTTGATGGCTTCGCCCACATTGGGCGCGATCATGAAAACGGCGCGGTCCGAGCCGCTCTCGGAGAGGGCGCGTCCCGCATCGGTCAAGTACGGCTCGACCTCGCCGGATGCGGCCAGCGCCGCAAGCTCGACGCTAAAGCGGGTTCCCGGCATATGCAGCGAATTGAGTTCCGTCTCCACCCGGCGGGCCAGATCGTCAGCCGTCTGCCGGCGTGCCTGGCTCAGCCGGGCCGCCAAACGGCACAGTTCGCCGTGCCGCAGGTCGAGTTCGCGGCTGATTTCCGCAATGACCTGATCGATGTTTTCGGTTTCGGAAAAGCGTTCGGCCAAAGTGCGCTGCAAGTCGAGCACCGCTTCCAGCGACCCGCCGTACTTGCGCTTGAGGCGGTTGAGCTGATCCAGACGCGCTTCCACCGTCTCGAGCCGTTCCGGATCGAGATCGATGCGGTTGAGGTAGTCGCGCAATTGCGCCGCGAGGTCTTCCACACGGTAGCTCAGATCATGCAGCTGCTCCGCATGGGGTGCCAGGCGGCTGTCGATGCGGCCGGACTGGGCAAGGGTTTTGGCCATTGCGCCCAGCCGTTCCAATACGGCGCCCTCGCCGCTGTAAAGTTCATCCACGCACTGCTGCGCGGCCTGATAGAGGCTCTCGGCATGTCTGAGGCGAAGGCGTTCCTGTTCCAGTTCCCGATCCTCGTCCGGGTGCACGGCCGCCGCTTCGATTTCCTGGTGCTGATGATGCAGCAGATCCAGTTCACGGCCCTGGCGCGCCTTGCGGTCGATCAGTTCCCGCCGCCGGCCAATCAGGGGCAGGATTGCGCGAAAGGCCGCCGCATAGGTTTCACGCAGCGGACCGAGGCCGCCGAATTGATCGAGGACGGCCAGGTGTTGATCTTCTTTCAGGAGCCCCTGATGCGCGTGCTGTCCTGAAATGCTGGCCAGGTGCGCGGTAATCGCCCCCAGGTTCTGCATCGTGCCCAACCGGCCGTTGATAAAAATACGGTGGCGCTCGCTGCGGGCGATAATCCGTCGGATCAGCAAACCTTCGGTCGGATCGTAGCCCAGGGTTTCCATGGCCCGGGCGGCGCAGCCCGAAGGTTCGATTTCGAAAGCCGCTTCGAGCTCGGCGCTTTCGGCGCCGGTGCGGATCAGGGCGGTGCTGGCCCGGCTCCCAAGCAGGAGGCCGATGGCATTGATGATGATCGACTTGCCCGCGCCGGTCTCGCCGCTGAGAATGGTCAGTCCTTCATCGAAGCGGATGGTCAGATCTTCGATGATGGCGAAATTGCGGATGGTCAGTTCCTGAAGCATGATTCCTTCAAGATGGTTCTACGCCGGTACGATGCGCCGATCATATGGAAATCCGGTTTCAGAATCAACTGCTTGGCTGCGCGCCGCTGCCGGCGTCGGCGGACGGTGCCCTGCCGCGCCCGGACAGCACGCTGCGCCAAAGCCCGTCACGGCTGAAGCACTTCCACGTCCACTGCAGCCAAACCAGGAGCGACCAGGCCAGCCAGAGCGCCCAACCGAGCATCAGCGTACGGAATACCCACAAGGGAAGGCTCAGCACCCAGGGCCGGGGCATACTGTCGGCCACACGGTCCTGGGTCCAATTCAGGGTCCAGGTGTCGGAGTCGTTGCCGTGGATTTGCATTTCGGGCTGGCCGACCAGTCCGGCTTTGACGGCTGCGAACAGGCTGATCAGGGCGGCCAGGGTCCAGACCGCCAAGGCGATCTGCATGCCGTCGAAAGCCAGCCGGTGCGCCGGGGCGCCCCGCCGGTCACGTATCCCCACCGCCAGCAGCCAACCGACAATGATCAGGGCCATCACCGGCGGAACTTGGGTCAGCCCCAGTCCCAGCAAGAGCCACTGCCAGGTTTTGAGCGGTGTCAGGTCGTTGCGCCCCAGGGCAAGCGCCGCCAGCACGATCACCATCAAATAGCTCCAGAAAAGCACGGCTGGACCCCATCGCGGACCACCCGTGAGCAGGATCCAGCGCTTGGCCGGCATCTGGAGCGTCACCCGGGCGTTGACCGCCGGTGCACCGATCCCGACCGCGGGAGCCTTGAAGAAGGCCGCGAACCCGACCGGTTGATGCCACTGGAGTGAAATACGTTGCCCGCCCGGACGCAGGGGAATGGTGATAAACGCGCCGTCCTGGCTGGCCGGGAGTGTTCGGCCGTCGACCGCCACCGACTGCAGATTGGCTTTGGGCGGCAACGTCACCGTATACTGCCCGCCGCGGCTGGAGCGGATCTGCACCGTCAGTTCTCCCTTGAGGAAACGCATTCCAGGCGTCAGGATCAAGTCGGATCGTTCGATCGTAAGGTGTTGCCCGGGTACCGCAGGCGGACGCGTTACGCGGATCGTCACCTTCTCGCCGGGCCAGGGATGCCACTGCGGGTTCCACCGACCCTCCGCATCCTGGTGATGCGTCACCGGAATGCCTTCGAGCGCGCAATGCCATACCGGGCTGGCATTCAGCCGCCATATCTCGGTCCAGGGCACGCCGCGCGGTGCCGTCAGGTTGATCTCGGAGGCCGCCGCCAGGTCGGAAGTATAGGTAAAGACGATCTGGTGGGCCGCAAGATGGATCAGAGCCTGGTTCTGATCGATCACCACCCCGCCGGTGGTGATCGATTCCCCCGGCAGAAGCGGGATGGCGACGACAATCGGAGCGCCCGGCGGCGTCATACGCCGGACGGTGGTTTGTATCTGCCAGGAGAGATCCAACTGCAATTCGCGTTCGACCTGCAGGAAGGCCGGCAAAGCGGGTTGTGCAGTCGGGCCGCCTTCGGCCGGTTGCAGGCGGGTCAGATGGAGGCTCGAATCGACCCGGCCGTCGGCCTGGATGCCCTTGACCTCCCAGCCGGGTGCGGTGAACGATCCCGTATGGGGACGCATCGGCAGCGGGATCTGAACCACGCCATCCGGATTCACGCTTCCCGTCAGCACCATCGTATGCAATCCCTGCGGGATAAAGGCCCACAGCTGGCCTCCTGCGGTGCGCGTCAACCCTGCGGCGGGGGCATTGTCGAGCAGGATCTGTTCGGGCGTCCAGGCGTTTCGATCCACCGGCAAAGGGACCGCCGTGCGCCGTGCGGCGTTGATCTTCAGCACCAATTGCAGCACATCGCCGTTTATGGAAAGCTCGATGCGCGGCGTGTCGGCGCAATAGGGCAGGCAGTCGGGCTTTTCCAAAAGGCGCTGGCGGAACTCATCCAGCAGAACCGGCGGCGGGAAGGCTGTTTCGGCCTGAGCGGCCGCGACCTCGAGGCCTCCGGCGCACCAGGCGGTCAATATCAAGACCGTGGCTCCCGGAGCCGTCTTGCGAATCGTATTCCACAGCGTTCGCCAGTCGAACAAACCGAAAATCAAAGCAGCCAGCAGCCCCACACGCAAGAAGGCCAGCAGCAGGTTGACCCGGGGGGAGAGCAGATAGAACCGTACATCCTGGTCTGCCGTCACGGGTCCGTTCCACTGCAGTGCAATGGTCCGCCACTGCCAATCCGGAAGCCCGGGACCCGTCGGGATCAGCGCATTCGGATCATGGCGCCAGGGGTCCGTCGGCCTGTCGTCAGCCGTTTGCGGGCGCGCCGGATCCTTCTTCAGGATTTCGCCTGGAGGGATCGGCGCCTGCGGCGGTGCTGATGGCAATGATTCCGGCATCACCGCCTTTGTACGGTAGACCGGGGCGGCGATCATTCGATCATCCGCCAGTTGGGGATAAATCCCCCACCGGAGTTGATGGACCATGAAAGGGATTGCCGTTGCCAAGAGGACCGCCGAGGCCCCGAGGCCCCACAAACACACGGCTTTTTTGACCCAGCCGTAAGGCAGCCGCGGCCAGAGCGCCAGGACGGCGGCAAGGTGCAGCCAGACGATCCGTGGTGCCCCGGGCTCGTGAAAAACCAGGATCATGACCCCCAATGCGACCAGCCCCCAGCGCCAGCCGCGCAGCTTGAAAACCGCCAGGGCGATGATCAGCACCAGGAAAAAATCGAGCAGCGTCCATTGCTGAACCCAGCTTTCCGAAATCTGGTCGACCCCCGCAGCGGTCAACAGGCGCCAGCCAGGCGGAAGGTGCAGCAGTCCGTCCACCTCCTGGAAGTCCAGGTCCCAGCCCACTGCCGAAATGCGGCCGCCCGTCTCCTGAACCCGTGAATCGGCTGACATCTCGAGCCGTCCCTGGCGCAATTCGATTCCAGGCTGCTCCGATCCATCCAATCGGGTGATGACCTGATCCTGCCCGTTCACATTCACCCGGCCCAGGGCCATCGCTTTTGCCGTCATGCGCCAGCTACGGCTCAGCGTGCCGTCGATGCGGTCATGGGCGGTGAACCCGCGGCCATCGAAGTCGAGCCACAGGATGCGGTGAAGGTTCAACTGGTCCGGGTTCGGATCCGGGTTGCCGCGTCGGATCTCCTTGAATTCGACCGAAGCGCCCGCTTTGACCAGAAAGGCCGGCCACGCCCGCCATTCGTCCGGCAGTTCGGTCTGGGTCGGGGCGACAGCCGGAACGCCGACGATTTCCACCAGCCGCAGATCGTGCTGCGCACGAAAGGACCAGATTTCGTCGCCGTATCGGTCTGGTGCGGTCAGCTTGCGCACTGGTCCGGGAAGGCGGGCGTCGATGCGGATTTCCCACTGACCTGCGCGGGCCTGCACCCGCAGTCGGCCGTCGCTCTCCAGGCGGACCGGCAGGCGGCTGGCGAGGTCCATGGGTACCGCCGTTTCCGGCAAGATCGGGTCAAAAACCTCCTCGCGGCCGCCGCCCGAAACCGAGAGGCGCAGCAGGGTGGTCACCTGGAGTGGAACCGTATCATTGATCAAGCGGAATATGCGGGTTTCAAGGTGGTCTTGAACCGCCTCCGCGTTCGTGCCTTTCTGAATCCAGAGCCGGCCCTCTCCATCGACCACGGGCGCCGGAATCCTGCGGCCGTCGATGCTCAGCGACAGCAGCCCCAGTTCGGGGGGAACGGCAATCACCTCCGGCCTCCGGCTCCAGAAAAAACGGCCCATTACGCGGTGTTCGCCCGGCAGCAGTTCCACCATGGGAACGCCGCCGCGATCGATGACCGGCATGGATGCGCCGTCGACAGAAACGGCATCGGGCCAGCTTTCCGGTCCGCCGGGCAGCGTCACCCAGCCGCGGGAAAAGATCAGCCAGCGTTGTTCGAAGCGGCCGCCTTCGGTAAAAACCTCCAGTTCCAGGCGGGAAGGCCAGCGGCAGTGAAGCACGGCGCCGTCGTTATAGGCGGTCGGGCAAAGGGCTTCGGCGTTGCCGTGCAATACCCAGGCGCGCCACGGCGCCAGCTCGGCCGGTACCGCTTCGGGGTCCAGGGAGGCCTCCAAAGAGGCGGGACCCAGTGCAATCGTAAGCAGCACCATGCAGAGCCCAATGCCACGCAACCGGTTCATCCTTGATCGCCTTTGGGTGGGGGGTTGAAAGATGAAACCTGATCGCCGCGGAGCGCCGAGACGGTCGGAGCAAGAAAATGGCTGCGTTATACCCTCCGGGAGGAATCGTGTCAATTTCAGCGTACGAAGCCAGGAAGGGTGCTGTCGGAATCGGAGTGATGAAAACACGGGGCGATCAAAGTAAATTCGACTACTCAGCGGGTCGGGGCCGCTACCGCCATCGCAGCGCGTCGCCAAAATACCTCTCCGGAACCGGGCCATGCCGGCGGCTTTTTTTTTGATATCGATTCCGATCCCGATACCGACCCCGGATAACAAGCGACATGCGATCGCTCTGGGTGGAACCACCCGTGCTATTTACAAATATGCACCTGCGGAATATAAGATCAATGCAGTGCCGCTTGCTCAAGCCGGCATCGATACGCGCGAATCTCTGTCGTCAAAAGGGGGATACCATGAAGGCACATCCGATCGGGCGGGTAGCGGGCCTCGTAATGGCCATTGCGCTGCTCGCGGCTGCTCCTTGTCCGGCGCTGCAATCGGGCGACGCCGCTCCGTCTTTTGCACTCGATGATCTGACGGGGCGCGTGCAGACCCTGGAAAATGCCAAGGCCCATCCCATGACGGTGCTTTATTTTTTCGATGCGCACTCGCGGCCCAGTCATGAAGGCCTGCTGATGCTCGATCAACTGAGTGCGCGCTATCCATCCGCGGGTCTCGTGGTGTGGGGTATCACGCGCTCGGAGCGGCAGGCGGTCGAGGCCTTCGTCCAACAGAGCCGACCACGGTTCCCCATCCTGATCGACACCGCCGAGATAAGCTCGGCTTACAACGCCAAGCTGGTGCTCCCAGTGGTCTGCACGATCAATTCCGAACTCAAGATCGTCGATTACCATCAGGGCGGAGGCAAGACCATCGAAAGCATGCTGGTCGCCCTGGCCCAGCGTCAGATTCACCGCCGTCAACCCGAACTGGCCAAAGCGATCGGCGATCGATTGGCCGCAAAAGACCCAGGTCATATCGCGGCCCGGGCGGTTAAAGGGTACGCGGCATTGAAATCCGGCGATCTGAAGGGGGCGGCCCAGGTGTTCGATTCCATGGCCAAGGAGAAGGGCGAGGCCGGGGTGGTCGGCAAGGAGGGGCAGGCCGCCGTGCTGGCGCGACAGGGCCGCAACGCCGAAGCACTTCAAGCGGCGGAGGAGGTCACCCGCCGGGCTCCGGAACGGGGTTATGCGGAAATGATCCGCGGCGATCTGTTGGCCCAGCAGGGCAAATCACAGGAGGCGCTGCAAGCCTACCAGGCGGCGCTGGCCAAACCGCAGGCCGCGCCGTTTCAAAAAGCCGAAGCCGCCAACCGGCTCGGACAATTCCAGGCCCGCGCCGGTCATCTCGAACAGGCCCGCAAGCTGTACGATCAGGCCGTGGCGCTCGACCCCTATTACCTGGAACCGACCTCCAACAAGGGGGTGGCGTTTGAGAAAGAGGGCCGTTGGGACCTCGCCTTGGCCCAGTATCGCAAGACCCTGGCCCTGGATGGGAGCGACACCATTGCCGCCGCCCTCGCGCGCAAGGCCGAGGAGATGCTGGCTGTGCAGAAGGACCGCCAGCGCAAGGAACGTGTGGATAAGCTCATCAAGGAGCTGGCGGACCGCTTTCGGAAGCAGAAAGGTGAAAGCGCAAAAGATGTGGATGCCTGGACATCGCGTCCGATGGTCCTTTCGCTGATCGATTTGGAGGAAAAAGGCGCCCCCGGCAGCCGGGAGGGCTTCTCCGCGGCCCTGACCACCTACCTGGGCGATCTGCTCAATGCATCGGGAAGGGTGAAGGTGGTCGAGCGTGCCCTGTTGGACGCGCTGCTTTCCGAGCTGAATCTGGGATCCTCGGAGCTGGCCGATCCGGGTACCGCCCTGCGCCTCGGCCAGGTGCTCGCCGCCAAGCTGTTGGCCACCGGTTCGATCCTGCATCTACCCGAAGCGACCATGCTCACCCTGAGGCTGATCGATTCCGAAACCACCGCCATAGCCAGGACATTCACGTTGACCATCGCGCCGCACGAGTCGCTCGACCGCCGCCTGCACGATTTGAACCGCGATCTTCTGGCCGCCGTCATTCAAGCATACCCATTGCGCGGTTATGTCGTCCAGGTGCAGGATCAGCATGCCTTGTTGAATATCGGTACGAACCAGGGAGTCGTTCCGGGCACCCGGTTTGCCGTGATCGACGCCCCCGAACCGATCGTTTACAAGGGGCGAACCCTGAAAGGAGCCTCGAAAACAGTGGGTGAGCTGGAAATTGTCACTTTGGAGACAGATTTAAGCCATGCGCGGATCGTCAGAACAGAGCGCCCGCTGCATCGGGATGACCAGATTGAGGAGATTTTGGTCCATGCGGTCAAACAATGAGCGTTGGCCGGTGTTGCTGGCGCTGGCCGTTATCCTCGCGGCCTGCGCCGGCGCTCCCCCTGGGGACCATTCGTGCCGGATCGCCGTCTGGGAGCTGGAAAACCTGGGTCCGGCGGGTGCGCCTGAGGCTGAAATGGGGCCGCTGCTGACCGCCAACGTTTTGGAATCGTTTCAAAAAACACTTCCGTGCGGAATTGTGGAGCGCCAGAAACTCGATCTGGCCTTATCAGAACTTGCCTTGGGGGCATCGCAGTTGGCGGCTGAAGACACACGCCTGCGCGTCGGTCATATCGCCGGTGCGCGCCAGATGGTTTTCGGCGCTTATCAAATCATCGGCCCGAATCTGCGCATCGACCTTCGTCTGGTGGATGTGGCGACCGGCGCGGTCGTGCAGACTGCCGAAACCTCCGTGGCCAGTCGTGACAGGCATGAATGGCTGCGCGCCGCCCGCGGCGCGGCCGAACAGCTTGCCGACACATGGCGCCCTTGATCCAGCCCGCACCTGAGAATTCCCTTGTTTTTTAGCAATCGATGTGGAAAATGATGCGCTGGCAGTGAGCTGACATTCGCAATGGGAACGCCGTGGATTATCCGTTTGGTGGCTTATCGAGGGATCGATATGCTTTTCAAGCCTGGGGGAGCGGAAATCCAATATCGGATCGAGGACCGGAACCCGTTTGGTGTCATTTCGTGGCCCGCGTCGGGTAAAATGTGCGGATATTCCACCAGATTGTCGTGAACGGTCCGCCGGACTCCGACCCGGCCAAAGCTCAGGAGCGCCGGAATATCCTGACCCTTCGATGTATCGCGGGTAGTACGCACTCGATTGCTCATGCGGGTATCAAGCCGCCCTCAATCCGAGGTCTGACCCAAGCCGGCCTATGAGGTGCCGGCCGACCGCTTCACCTTCGGTCCCGATCTCCCGATCGGTCCAAATTTCTGGCACCCTTATTGCTGAATCCCCCTGACAGGTCGTTCGTTTACCATCCCCGGAGTATGCTTGTCGGCTGCTCGGGCAGGAGGATCGTTCATGAACTCGAAAGCATCTTGTGATATCAATTTGCAAGATGACGTACCGGCCAATCTGCAAGCCAGCCAGAGCGTGCTCAAGATCGGCGATCTGTTCAGCCTCCTCGGTTCGGACCCGGAGGAAAATATCCGGATCATCGTACAACAGGCCTGTGAGGTGCTCGGCAGCACCTGTTCGCTGTACAGCCGCGTCGGGGACGAGGAGAGTTCTTTCTTTTGCTGGGCCGGATTCGACCTGCCACCCGATTTTCCGCCTCAAGACAAACAGCAGGGCCACATCTGCTTCGAAGCGACGATGAAGAGCGGCAACCAGCCGGTTGCCTATGAAGATCTCACCCAAACTCCTTATTATTCAAGCGATCCGTATATTCAGCGGTATGGATTGAAATCCTACCTTGGATACCCGGTCCATTGTGCGGGAGCGGTGGTAGGATCGCTTTGCGTGGTCGATACGCGCACCCGCCGGTTCGGCAGGGCCGAAATCTACCTGATGTGTACTCTGGCCAAAGCCATTTCCCTGGAAGAGGAACGCAAGCGGGTGGAATCGGCGCTGCGTCAAAGCGAACAGAAGTACCAGCATCTTTATAAAATGCTGCGCCTGCTGACCGACAACGTCCCAGACATGATTTGGGCCAAGGACTGGGACGACCAGTACATGTTCGTCAACCAGGCGCTGTGCGACAATTTGCTCAAATGCGCCCGGCCCGAAGAGGCGATCGGACGAACCGAAGGATATTTTGCGGACCGCGAGCGCGCGGCAGGGCACCGGCACACCTTCGGGGAAATCAGTCAGGAATCGGATGCCATTGTCAAGCGCCGGCGTTACAGCGGCCGCTTCGTGGAGGAAGGCCTGGTCCGCAACCAGATCCTGATTCTGGATGTTCACAAGGCGCCGTTCTGGGGCGAAGGCGGCGAAATCCTCGGAACCGTCGGCTGCGCCCGCGACGTCACCAGGGAAAAACAGACCGAAACCGCGTTGCTGGCCAGCGAACGCCGCTACCGCAACCTTTACAACAATACACCGGTCATGCTCTTTTCCGTCGATCGGGATGACCGGGTGACCAGCGTCAGCAACCTGTGGCTGGAAACGATGGGGTTTCAGCGCGATGAAGTGGTCGGACGCTATGCGTTGGATTTTTTCGATGCCGAAAGCCGCCGCTTTGCACTGGAGGCGATCCTGCCCGCTTTTTACAAATCCGGTCAGATGAAGAACGCCGCATTTCGCTTTGTCACACGCAACGGCGAATTGAAGGAGATTCTGCTCAGCGCGATCGCCGAGCGCGACGAAGCGGGCAAATATGCCGGCGCCCTGGCTTTCGTGGTGGACCTGACGGAAATCAAGCGCGCCGAACAGGACAACAAGCGACTGACGGCCCGCCTGCAGCAGGCCCAGAAAATGGAAGCGATCGCCACCCTGGCCGGAGGCATCGCCCATCAGTTCAACAACGCGCTCTCGGTCATTCTCGGCAACCTCGAACTGATCCAGATGGACGGTTTGTGCGATCAAAAACAATTGCGTTTCATCGAGCCGATCAATCAGGCCGGCCAGAAGATGGTTCAGTTGACCAGCCAGCTGCTGGCCTACGCGCGGGGCGGTAAATTCCAGACTCAGATCATTCCGGCGCATCAGTTCGTGAGAGACGCCCTGAGGCTGGTCGGGCACAGCATGGCCCCCCATGTCGATCTGCAGACCGAGATCGATCCAGCCGCCGATTTCATCGAAATCGATCCGACTCAGATGCAGATGCTGCTGGCCGCCATTCTCTCCAATTCCTCGGAAGCGATACAGGAAAACGGACGGGTGAGTATCCAACTCGCCAATGTCATGGTCACCGAAGAGGACTGCCAGAGATGCCCGGGACTACGTCCCAAACGCATGGTGCTGCTGAGGATCAGCGACTCGGGCAAGGGTATGGACGAAGAGACGCGCGCACGCATTTTCGAGCCCTTCTACACCACCAAATTCACCGGCCGCGGCCTGGGAATGGCTGCGGTATATGGAATTGTGAAAAAGCACGGCGGTTATATCTATGTCGATTCCGAACCGGGTCAGGGGACCACGGTGACCATTTATCTGCCGCCCGCTCAGGCACCTCAGGAAGTGGCCCAGGAGATGCCGCTCTATTCATCCCGCCACACCGGCACCGCCCTCATCATCGAAGATGAGCACCTCGTCATGGAGGTCAGCCGCGCGATCGTCGAAAAGCTGGGGTACCGTGTGCTGGAGGCCAAGAGCGGGCGGGAGGCGGTCCTCATTGCACGGACGTACGAGGGACGCATCGATTTCGCCCTGTTGGACGTGATTCTGCCGGACATGGGCGGCAATCAGATTTATCCCCTGCTGATGGAGGCGCGTCCGGATCTGAAGGTGATCGTCTGTTCCGGTTATGCGCTCAACGGACCGGCTCAGGAGATTTTGAACGCCGGTGCGCATCGTTTCATTCAAAAGCCCTTCGGAATTTCGCTTCTTTCCAACGCGCTGAACGAGATTTTCAAAGACCCGGGCCGCTGAGAAGGCCGGGCGGCAATGCAATAGAATGGCAGGCCAGGAGGGACTCGAACCCCCAACACCCGGATTTGGAGTCCGGCGCTCTACCATTAGAGCTACTGGCCTGCGACGGTCCCGAAAGTAACAGCGCCGGCCGTTAAAATCAAGTCGGCCGTGCGCAAGCCGATCGTCTCCCGGAAGCAACCCGACCGGCGGCGGCATCATGCCGCCGATGCCTAAAGTCGGCAACGGTGCCGACCGATATGATAAGCAACCTCGATCGAGGTGTGACAACTTACGACTCCGGAGAATCATTATGGCGAATGCCGTCGTGGACAGCGCACTGGACAACATCAAAGAGGTCGCCCGAAAAGTACACCGCTGCCCCTCGTGCCGGAGCGAACATATTTACACCGCCGTCAACGTGGCCTACGTGTTCGACCACCATCACAACCGCATGGACGCCGTCAGCACGATCGACCTGGCCGAACACAGCTGGCACGGCTGCTTTGACTGCGACCACCAGTGGGTGTCCGGCCCCATTCTCCGGGCAGCCGTTCCCCACGAAGAAGAACCGGTGTCCGCCCTTCCTGCCAACGTCATCGATTTCAAGCAGGCCCGCCGAAAATTGTGAAGCGGCGGCAGCCGTTCGAGCGGCCGGCCTTAAATGGCGCGCCGATCGTGGGCTAGGCCCGTCCGGAAGGTTTGCAGCGCGCCCGCAAGTTCTGGTGGGCGCCGGAGCGGAAGGCCGCACTGTACCAGCGGAAACCGGCCATCAGGTAGAAAAGCCGACGCGGCAACAGCGGCCGGGCCATGCGGCGCCGGGCTTGTTCGGACACCAGGCGTCCGGCGGCCAGGTCGACGGCGGCCCGCCGCAGCGCCTGCAGTATCGGGCAGGTCAATGGCAGAAACCATCGCGGATGGCGGCCTTTGAGCGCCTCTCCACCGCCCATTGCCAGACCGCCCAGCCAGCGCATGCCGCTGGCCGAGGCGAATCGGCGACAGACTTCCAGTGCCACATCGTTGTGGTGGGCTTCCGGAAAACCGCAGTTAACGATCGCGACCAAGCCCTGCCGCGCAGCTGGTTTCGTTCCCTGCGCTTTGTAAACTGCTTCGAAAACACGCGTGACACAGTAGGGCACGGTATCCAGATAGAGCGGAAAGCTCAGAACGATCAATTCCGCCTGCTCCACGGCACGGCAGACCGCGGCAATGCCCCGCGCTGTTTTGACCGCATGCCGCAATTCGATCCGCTCGGAACGAAAGCCGCCGGCGCACAGGTATGTGAGAAGTAGTTTTCCCAGCACAGCCGAAGTGCCGCCGCCCTGCCGCTGACTTCCGTTCAGCAACAGCACCGTGCGCTTCATAGGCCGCTTCCAGCCGCCCGCAGGAAGGTTCGCAGCGCCGTCCGGGCGCCGGGCCAGTCCGCTTGGTCCATGACGACCGCTGCGCCATATCGCGGAGATCTCAGGTTGGCGGCATTGCGGGCCACCAGGCGTTCGAACACGGCGGCCCAGGCCGGGTCCGGAGAAATCGGCCAGCCCAGTCCAAACAGCGCAGGATTATGCGCGTAGCGCGGCGGGTGATGGGTTTCGCCCGCTTCGAAGCGCAAGAACGGCGTCAGCAATCCGATCAGGCGCTCCAGTACTCTTTTCATTCCACTGCCGTAGGAGCCGAAAACGACCGGTGTCCAGAAAACGGCCAGGTCGCTGTCCAGGTATGCGCGGGCGATCGTGTGGAAATCATCGCGCAAGGTGCAGCTGCCGGGCGTCTTCAGCCAGCAGTCGAAACAGGCTCTGCAGGGGGCGATGCGCATATTCCGGATCGGCCGGACGGCGACCTGAAAACCCGATGCCTCGAGTTCGGCCTTCACCCCTGCGCTCAACCCTTCGGAGCCCGGGATGGCGATTTCGAAACCATCGAGGATGAGGGCCTGGCGTGGCATATCCTGGTCGAACTCCTGTCTGATTCAAGGGGCGGCGCGGTCCTATCGCGCACTCCCCAGAATGACCAGCCGCTTGAACTGGGCGCCACACTCCGAGCAGGTGTATTCAATCAGTGGCATCGATATCATCTCCGGTAATCTGGACCTTATCACCGGGTCTCACTGGAATGAACTTGCCATCACTCGTTTCAATGCCAATCTCATGATGCCCGCAGCATTCGCATTTGCGTGCCGCGGCGGTTCCGGTGACAGTCGTTATTGCCCCTGGTGCTTCTCCGTAATCGCCAGGATCCGAAACCCACCCAAGGAACAGCTCCGCACCCTCAAGCTTTCCTGCCGAGTAGATTCGTCCTGGTTCGGGATCTATGCGATACAACCCAGCAAACGTTCGAAAATCTCCGAACCATTCTTTGGACTTGCTGAAAGAGTGGACGAGCAGTACGGCGGATGTCGCATGGAAGCGCCGAGCTTCGATGAGGGCTGATGCAGTCCGGTGAAGGAGTTGATACCGAACACCACCCACCTGATCAGTACTGAGGGCAAGAGTCTGGCACAAAAACGCCAGCCGCTCGATCTTTCCAGGAGAAGCATCGACAAGCCATTCGGCAACGAGCGGTCCAAATGGTTCGGCCACTTTTCCCTCGACCATGATGGTCACCAGCCCCTCACGCGACCTTGCCAGGACAAAAAGATCGTTCTGGGAGGCAGCCCGACCTCCAGGAAGGAGGACCTTGTACTCTGGGGTTGCAAGAAGGAGTTCGATACCTGATAGAGCCGGATGCGTGGCCAGCGCCTGCTGGACGCTGACTGGGAAACCCTTTGCTTGCTCCCAGCAGTAGGCGAGGCTCATGGCAGAGTAGCCCGGCCTCCAATGCTTTACTGGGTCTGCAAGACCCTTGCGCCAATCCTTTGGGCCCCGTGTTCGAGTTAAGATCATAGGTGTATATCCCTCTCGGTTCAATGCTTGATACAGATCTTTCCGAAATGCTTCCCACTCGCCAGGTGATCGAGAGCAGTGCGCAATTCCTCAAAGGCAAACACCCGATCAATCGTCGGGTGAATTTTGTTCAAGATCATGGCCTTTGCCATCTGATCAAAATCGTCCCGGTTTCCGACCGTGATCCCCTGCAGCCTTACATGTCTGGTAACGATTTGGCCCAGTGAAACATTCATGGCACCACCTGAAAGCACGCCGATCATGCTGATCGTCCCCCCGGGCCGAATCGCCCGCAGGGACTGCGGCAAAGTTCCTTCACCGCCGACTTCCACGATGTGATCCACCCCCTTGCCGCCTGTTATTTCCCGAACGCGTTTACCCCACTCCGGGACCGAGCGGTAGTTGATGGTTTCGTCAGCCCCCATGGATTTGACCTTGCTCAACTTTTCATCGCTGGATGAGGTGGCAATAACATAGGCGCCCAGGGTCTTTGCGAACTGAAGTGCAAAGAGTGAAACCCCGCCGGTACCCTGAACCAGAACCTTGTCACCGGGTATGACCCGGCCTTCTGTTACCAATGCCCTCCAGGCGGTCACAGCTGCGGTGGGCAGTGAAGCCGCTTCCAAATCGTTCAGGTGACCCGGGGCGTGTGCTACGCCATCCTCACTCAGCAGCATATATTGCGCCATGGTGCCATCAATCTCACACCCCAGGCTGAACGCAAGGCGATCCTGATATGGTGGTCCACTCACCCAGTTCTGAAAGAAAATGGGGCAAACGCGATCCCCCATCTTCACCCGTGTGACACTTTCTCCGACAGAATCGACGAAGCCGCACCCATCACTGAGCATTACAAGGGGCAAGGTCTTCATTCTTTTTCCATAACCCCGGACCGGGACGAGGAGATCTCTGTAGTTCAGAGCGGATGCACTCATTCGGATTCGAACTTGTCCCGCATTGGGCTTTGGATCCGGTCTGGTGTTGAGTCGGACATTGTCCATCGACCATTCAGATTCGACTTGAAATACTCTCATTATGATTTCTCTAGGCTCGCGTTAGCTGAATTGAACCAGGAATTATTAATTCCGGATTCATCAAAAATTTACTTTGGAGAGTGCGGCCCAACCCTTGAACCCAAGGGATTGTGCGAAATGCAGGAGCGTTCTCTTATCAAGGGAATAGAGCACACGCTTGAGATCAGGCATCAGCTTCACCCGTTCCATTGGTTGCGTGCCGAAGGATGACAGCAACTTACCCGCATGTACCGGATAGGTCAAGAATACACCTCAACTCACGTGACCCCAGTTGAACCACTTGGACTGGTAGCTGATATCAAGTAAATTTGGTCTGCGAATCAGTTCTTTTACCCATGATCACCTTCCAGTGATGCTGATTAATTTGGTCACGAAAGGTGGTTGAAATGCCTGAAACAGAGCACAAGGGAAGGAAAGTATATTGGGAGTCTCATGGAGAGGGAGATACCCTGGTAATGATTCGAGGGTTTGGTAGCAGCGCGGATCATTGGTATGCGCAAGTGCCCGCATTTTCTAAGTTCTACAGAGTTATTATTTTCGACAATCGTGCGATTGCACGATCATCTGATCCTGGTGGTTCGTTCACCATCAAGGATATGGCCGAGGACACTATAGGGTTGATGGATGCTTTAGATCTGGATTCAGCTCATGTCCTGGGGCTTTCGATGGGCGGCATGATTGCCCAGGAGATGGCCATCCATTATCCGAGCAGAGTTAAAGGCCTGATTCTGGCAGTGACTCACTGCGGAGGAAAGCAATATGTACCACCAGCCAAGAGGGTCACTCAAGCATTCCAGCGGCTTGTAGATGAAGGGAGTCCTGAATCCAGAATGGAGGCTTTTTCCTACCTGTTTGCACCCCAGATACTGCGACGAAAGCAGCAGATCGTCCAAGAGTATATCACGGTGTCGATGGCGCATCCTGCTCGGCAGGATGTGCTGAAAAGGCAGTGGGATGCGGTTTTGGGACACGATGCCTGTGACAGGCTACAGTTGATAAAAGCAGAAACCCTGATCCTGACGGGTTCTGCTGACGTCCTGGTGCCACCGGTCAATTCAACAATAATGGCTGAATGGATCCCACGTTCGGAATTGGTGATCATTCAAGGCGGAGGTCACCAAGTTTTGATCGAGCAACCTGATGCCTGTAATCAAGCGGTTATTGGATTTCTCCGTAAATTTGCTACTAAGGCTGACGAGGCTTTCAGCGCAAATAGCCATCAAAGAAACGAAAAGGCCGGGCCGGTGGCAGACGATGCATGTCGTAAATCGTGAGGGATCGTGAAGCGAAAGCAATACCCGGTCCCTGACCAAACAAGACGGTGTGCGTGGGATCTTTCTGACCATCATCAACTCCATTCACCAAATTTGTGTGAGAGTTTGTGTAACGAATGGAGTTGAGCTTTTAAGCTGCGTATAAATGAGAAAAGCCCCTGTTCTGACAGAGGCTTATGGACTTTCTGGTGGAGATGAGGGGGATCGAACCCCTGGCCTCAGCGTTGCGAACGCTGCGCTCTCCCAGCTGAGCTACATCCCCGAAGGTTGCGGCTTACATAGCAAATCATCCCGGCGGCCACAACAGAAATCTCAGCCGGGCCGCCGGCTCCGACATCGATCGGTTCCGCCCCGCAGACCCTCCCAGACGATCTCCACTGGATGCCGGACGGGTCGATTTCCAAATTGCTCCATCTGCATCTGGCAGGTAGGGCAATCGGTGACGCCGTAATCGGCGTGCGAGGCGACTAGCTTTGCGATCATGGAGGCGCCGATGCGCCTGCTGAGATCGTAATTTTCGGCGATCAGCCCCCAACTGCCGGCCATGCCGCAGCATTGGTTGCCGAGCTCCTGGACGGCAATGTCCGGCAATGATCGGAGCAGTTCGACCGAGCTGCCCGCTTCGTCCTGCAGGCGCAGGTGGCACGGCTGGTGATAGGCCAGGCGCAGCCCCGGGAAGTGCAGGTCCAGGCTCTGGCGATGCTGGTTGAGCACCTGCGATATGTGGATCGTCCTGGCCTGGACGGACGCCACCGCCGCGTCCGGCAGCAGGTCGGCCCAATCCTTTTGCAGGGCGTGGCCGCAGGAGGAGCAGGTGACCACGACGGCGTCGACGGAGGGCAACAACTCCCGCCAGGCGGCGAGGTTCTGCTCGACTTTGCGCCGCGCGCGGTCCGCCAGCCCCTTGGAGAGCATGGGCAGTCCGCAGCAGGCCTGCGGCGGCAGCAGCACGGTCATCCCGAGATGATTGAGCACACGGGCCGCCGCCTCGCCAAGCTCGGGACGGATAAAGCCGGCGTAGCACCCGGCATAGAAGAGCACGGTCTGCCGGCTGCCGGGAAGCCGTTGCGGAAGGCGCCGGAACAGCGATCGCGGGGCGAAGGCAATCAATGGGCGCTGCGCCGCAAGGCCGGTCAGGCGAGCAGCGAACCGCGTCATGGCCGGCAGGCGGGCGGCGGCCGTCATCAAGGGGGCGGCCGGCGTCAGCAGCCGGGCGGCTGTTTCCACTTCGGCGGTCAGCCGCTCGGCAAGGCGGGCCCCATGCCGGCGTGCGTACAGGGCTTTGGCTTCCATGGCCAGTTTGGGGATATTGACATTGGACGGGCATTCCCTGTGGCAGCTGCCGCATTGGACACACAGCGCCATGACATTCCGGAATCCTTTCTCATACCATGTCCTTTCCGAAACGGCGCCGCTGATCAGGGCGCGCAGGATGTTCGCCTTGGCTTTGGGGGCGGCGGCCTCGTCGCGGGTCATCTTATAGACCGGGCACATACGCGTATCCGTGGTGATCGTGGTGCACTTGCTGCAGCCGTGGCATTTTTCGGTCTCAGCACCGAAATCCTCAGGCCACCTGTAATTC
>JAEYRZ010000105.1 GCA_023435265.1 Pseudomonadota bacterium | reverse complement strand
CACCCGGGGCGACCCGGGTGGCGGCCCGATGGCGGAAATGGATCGGATATGCAGAAACTACTGCTTGGCGTGGACAGGATCAGCACGCTGGTCGGCAAAATTTTCTCCTGGCTCATCGTGGCGCTCACCTTCCTGATCACCTACGAAGTATTCTCGCGCTATGTTCTGAATCGGCCGCACCCCTACACCTTCGATGTGATGATCATGATGTACGGCACTCTGTTCATGATGGCAGGCGCCTACACGCTATCCAAGAACGGTCACGTGCGCGGCGATGTGCTCTATGGCTTCTTCCCGCCCCGTTTGCAGGCGGCGCTCGACCTGACCTTGTACATCGTGTTCTTTTTGCCCGGGGTGATCGCGCTGTGCTGGGCCGGCTACGATTACGCCATGATTTCCTGGGCGATCCGCGAGCGTTCGATGATCGGCTCGGGCGGTCCGCCGATTTATCTGTTCAAGGCCGTCATTCCGGCCGCCGGGACCATCCTGCTGGCCCAGGGCGTTGTCGAAATCATCCGCTGTATTCTCTGCCTGAAGAATGGGCGCTGGCCGTCGCGTCAGGAGGACGTGCGCGAAGTCGACGTGGATAAACTCAAGGCCATGGTGCATGTGACCGACGCGGACCTCGCCGCAATGGAGTCAGCCAAGAAAGAACCTGACGCATGAAGAAGGAAGTGTGGTTCGGAATCTCGATGATGGCCCTGGTGGTGATCGGGGTGTTCTGGTTGATGCCGCCCCCCGCGCAGATGACCAACGGCCACCTTGGCCTGCTGATGCTGGCCATGATCGTGGTGGCGATCATGCTCGGCTTTCCCACGGCCTTCACGCTGATGGGCATGGGCACCACCTTCACCTTTCTCTTTTATCACAGCCAGGACCCGGGCACGTCGGTGACCCGCACCCTGGACCTCATGGTGCAGCGCGCCTATGCGGTCATGAACAACGACGTGCTGATCGCGGTGCCCCTGTTCGTGTTCATGGGCTACCTGGTCGAACGCGCGAACTTGATCGAAAGGCTGTTCCGGGGCCTGCACCTGGCCACCTCGCGCATTCCGGGTTCTCTGGCGGTGGCCACGATCGTGACCTGTGCCATCTTCTCCACGGCCACGGGCATCATCGGCGCGGTGGTGACGCTGATGGGACTGCTGGCCCTGCCGGCCATGCTCAAGGCCGGCTACGGAGTCCGGCTGGCGGCCGGTTCGGTGACCGCCGGCGGCACGCTGGGGATTCTGATTCCCCCTTCGGTGCTGTTGATCCTCTACGGCGCCACCGCCGGCGTTTCAGTGGTCAAGCTTTACGCGGGCGCATTCTTTCCGGGGCTCCTGCTGTCGGCGATGTATGTCGGCAGCGTCATCATCTATGCCAAACTGAAACCCGCCGCGGCACCCGCGCTTTCCGAAGCGGACCGGCGCGTGGAGTTGCCCCAGTTCGCGCTGGCCGTTATGCGGGAGCGCAGCACCAATGTGATGGCGGGACTGATCGGCGCCCTCAAGGGACGCCGCAACGCAGACGTGCCGCTGGGCACCCTTTTACGGCACCTGGGCATTGCCCTGCTGCCGGCCGCGGCGGCGGCTCTGCTGATGGGATCGATCTACTTCTCCCTGACGGCGCCCGAAGAGGAGCTGCCCGAGGGACTGGTCCCCATGGGCTCCGGAGCATTCAGCGAAGAAGAAGACTATTACGGCGGAGGCCTGCAGGAGCCGGAGGTGGAAGAGGCGCCCCCTGCGGAGGATGGATTGCAGGAGCCGCCGCTCGACGTGGCGCCCAGCACCGAAGACGGTCTCCAGGAGCCGGCGCTGGAAGAACCTCCCGGGACGCCCGCCGAGGCGGCGCCGCAGGCAGGGGAACAGGCCACGGAGGATGGCGGCTCCGATTCCGCCGGCTCCCAGGTGCAGCGCGAACCCGCCCCGAGAGGCTATTGGATCGCGTTGGGGATCGTCGCCCTGGGGCTGCTGATCTTCTATGCGGTCTTTACGTTCGTACGCCTGGAGATCTTCAAAATGCTGCTGGGATCTTTTTTCCCCTTAGCATTGTTGATCATGGGCGTCCTGGGAACCATCATCCTCGGACTGGCCACCCCGACCGAGGCCGCGGCCATGGGATCCTTCGGCGGCTTTGTGCTGGCCGCGGCCTACCGGCAGCTCAACTTTCAAATGATCAAAGAGTCGGTTTTTCTCACCGCGCGTACCAGTGCCATGGTGTGCTGGCTGTTCGTCGGCTCCAGCATTTTTGCGGCGGCCTTCGCCCTGCTGGGCGGGCAGGAAATCATCAACCGCTGGGTGATCTCCATGGACCTGAGCCCCATTCAATTCATGCTTCTAGCCCAGGTGATCATTTTCCTGTTGGGCTGGCCGCTGGAGTGGACCGAAATCATCGTCATCTTCATGCCGATTTTTCTTCCGCTGCTGACGCATTTCAATATCGACCCCCTGTTTTTCGGACTCCTGGTGGCCTTGAACCTGCAGACCGCCTTTCTCTCGCCGCCCGTCGCCATGGCCGCCTTTTACCTCAAGGGCGTGGCGCCGGACTGGGTGTCGCTCAACCAGATCTTCCTGGGAATGCTGCCTTTCATGGGCATCCAGATCGTCACCTTGGCCCTGCTCTATCTTTTTCCGGCGATCGGCTTGTGGTTGCCCTCTTTAGTGTATAGATAGTGTCCATCCATAAACGGCATCTTACGGCCCAGCTCTGCGTTCTCGCTCGGGTGAAATCCTCGACGTAGCGGGGGCTACGCCTGCGGTTTCACCGTCGCTGCGGCCTTGATCTGGACCGTAATCTGCCATTTCTGGATGGACACTAGATAGGGAAAACACCTACGCGAGGGAATTGCCATGAAGCCGAACATCCTGGTCACCCGTGAAATCTTCGAAGACGTACTCGATTATCTGGCCGAACATTTCGAGGTGCGCGCCAATCAGGAGGACATTCCGATGGATCGCGCGCTCCTGCTCGAAAAACTGGCCGACAAGGACGGGGTGATGACGACACTGGTGGACCGCGTGGACGAGGACCTGCTCCGCGCCTGCCCCAGGCTCAGAGCCGTCTGCAATATCGCCGTGGGATTCAACAACATCGACGTGGCGGCCTGCTCGCGGGCCGGCGTCATGGCCACCAACACGCCCGGCGTGCTGGACGACAGCACGGCGGATTTCACCTGGGCCTTGATCCTGGCCACGGCCCGGCGGGTGGTGGAATCCGATGCGCATCTGCGCGCCGGCCTGTGGAAAGGCTGGTACCTGAAACAGTTCCTAGGCGCCGATGTGCACCATTCCACACTGGGCATCCTGGGCCTGGGCCGGATCGGGCAGAAAGTGGCGCGCCGCGCGGCCGGGTTTGACATGCCGGTTTTGTATCACAATCCCCATCGTGCGGATGCGCAGGTGGAGGCCGCCTGCAACGCCCTCTTCGTGAGCAGGGAAGAACTGCTGACCCGTGCCGACATTCTGACCCTGCACGTGCCCTATGCGCCTTCCACCCACCACCTGATCGGCCGCAGGGAATTGGAGCTGATGAAGCCCGGCGCCATTCTCATCAATGCCGCGCGCGGCGGCGTGGTGGACGATGCGGCGCTGGCCGACGCCCTGGCGAACGGCCGCCTGGCCGGTGCGGGGCTGGATGTCTTCGAGAACGAACCTTCCGTGCACCCCGCGCTGATCGACCTTCCCAATGTCGTGCTCACGCCGCACATCGCCAGTTCGTCGGCCGCCACACGCCACGCCATGGCCCTGCTGGCCGCTCAGAACCTGGTGGCGGCGCTCACCACCGGGAATCCGCCCAACCTGCTCAATCCGGAATTGGACGCAACCGCCAGAGCCCAAAGGATCGAAGCCCATGACCGTTGAAGCCGCTTTTCGGCTCGGACTGCGGGAGGCCGCCGAAACCATCGCCCGCGGGGAACTGAGCAGCGTCACCCTGACCCGCGCCCTTCTGGAACGCACCCGGTCGCGCGAGGAGACGGTCCGCGCTTTTGCGTGGATCGATGCGGCGCGATTGCTGGAGGCGGCTGCGCGGGCCGATGAACGTCCCCGTTCGGGAGCGCTGCACGGCATTCCGATCGGGATCAAGGATATCGTGGAAACCGAGGGCATTCCCACGGGCATGGGATCTCCGCTTTTCGCCGGTTTCGTTCCCCGGCGCTCGGCCGCCGCGGTCCGGCGCATCGTGGCCGCCGGCGGATTGATCATGGGCAAGACCGTCACCGCCGAGTTCGCCTTCTACACCCCCGGCCAGACGCGCAATCCCTGGAACCCGGCCCACACGCCGGGAGGATCGTCCAGCGGCTCGGCGGCGGCGGTGGCCGCGGGGTTCGTTCCGGCGGCCATCGGCACGCAGACCAATGGATCGGTGATCCGGCCGGCCGCCTTTTGCGGCGTGGTGGGATTCAAACCGACCGCCGGCCGGATTCCGCTGGAGGGCATCCACCCGTTCAGCCCCAGTCTCGACCAGGTGGGCGTATTCGCCCGCAATGTCCCCGACGCCGCGCTGCTGGCAGCGGTGTTATGGACCCGCACGGGGGCGGGCGGTCGCGGTCCGGTCTTTTCCGACCGTCCGGGATCGGTGACTCCGCCGCGGCTGGCCGCCGTGAGGTCGCCGGTCTGGTCACTGGCCGATGCCGATGCACAGAAACATTTCCGCTTTCGGATCGACCAACTGCGCGCTGACGGAGCGCGGGTCGAAGAACGGGAGCTGCCGGACTCCTTTGCCGAAGCCCATGCCACCCACCACACGATCATGTGGGCCGAAGGCGCCCGCGTCTTCCAGGAGCTGCAACGCCGCGAGCGGGGCCGGATCAGTCCGCGCCTGAACGCCTTGATCGACGAAGGACTTCAGATCACGGAGGCGGAATTGGACGCGGCGCTTGAACGCAAGGCGCGGTTGAGCGACGACCTGGCGGGCTTTCTGAGCGGGTATGACGCAGTCGTGACGCCCGCTGCACGCGGCGAGGCTCCTGCGGATCTTTCCGGGACCGGCGACCCAACCTTCTGCACCATCTGGACGCTGTGCGGCGTTCCTTGCGTGACCATCCCGGCGGGGGAGGGAGCTCGCGGCCTGCCCCTCGGCCTGCAGCTCATCGGATCGCCGGGGGCCGACGACGGTCTGCTGGCGGCTGCGCAATGGTGCGACCGGATCATCGGGTGGGGACGCCGGATCGCCGATGATCCGCCCTCACCCCGGAAGCCCGAGCGCGCAGCGCCATGAGCATCCCATCCATCCATTCCATGGCCGAATCCACTTTATCTCCGACCATCCAGAACGTGCTGATCCGGCACATCCAACGCTTGGTCGTGCATCAGGCCCTTTCCATCCGGACCGTATGCGCCTGCCGCGCTTTCCGAATCGGCCGCTTCAGTTCGTGGCCCTTCGCGCCAGCACGGGCGGAAGCTGATCCACGGGACAAACCATTTTAACAAAGTATTTCATTGGTTCCGCGGCGCGCGCGGCGCTTGAGTTCATGCTCCGCTGCAACCGAATACAGCGACATCACCTTCGGGCCGGGAGACGGACAAGTCATTATGAGTTGTTCGTGGTCACTCCTAAGAATACCAACTATAACTTTGACATATTGATCGAACTGGTCGAATTTCGGACAAACTGGGGCGCGCCGATAGGCAAGGCGGTTTGACTTCGGGTTTGGCAAGGCGCAACCCGCAGCCGGTCCATCGGATCGGTCGTTCGATCCCGGCGAGTCCTGAATAAACCATTCAAAGGAGCCGACGATGCGAAAATGGTTCTGGATTGCGGTCATCTGTTTATTTTTATTCGGCGCCTGTGCAGGCCCGTCCAACCGGGGTGGAAACAAGTTCATCCTGCTTTCCAGTACCATCGGGCCGATCGATGCCGGCATCGTCGATGTCCTGGAAACATCCTTTGAAAAAGAAACCGGAATTCGGGTGCGTCACGTGGGGTCGGGGACCGGGGCGGCGCTCAACCTTGCCCGCAAGGGCAGTTTCGATTTGGTCATGGTGCATGCCAAGGTTCTTGAAGAAAAGTTCGTCGTCGAAGGGTTCGGAACCGAGCGCTTCGACTTGATGTACAATGACTTCGTCATCGTGGGGCCTGAGGACGATCCGGCCGGAATCAAAGGGCTTGGACTCGCCGGCGAGGCTCTGAAAAAGATCGCGGCCAGCAAGCAGCCCTTCATCAGCCGCGGCGACAAGTCCGGAACGCATGTGGCGGAGATGGATCTATGGAAGGCCGCCGGAGTCGAACCGGACGGCCCCTGGTACCAGATCTATGAGAAGGGCGCGACGGGCAACGCCCCCACCCTGCAGTACACCGATCAGAAAGCCGCCTACACGGTGATCGACCGGGCCACCTTCCTGACCCTTCAGAACAAGATCAAGCTGGTGGTACTGGTGGAAAAAGACGAGGCGCTGCTCAATTTCATCAGCCTGATTCCAGTCAGCCCGAAAAAATTTCCGAAGGTCCATTACGCCGAAACCATGATGTTCGTGAAATGGCTTACCGCTCCGGAGAAGGGGCAGAGAATCATTCGGGACTTCGGCAAGGAAACGTACGGAAGTCCGCTTTTCTTCCCCAATTCGAAAGAATGGCGGAGCACCCGGGGTCAAAAGAGCTGACTGCAATTATTGAGGAGGAATGCAGATGAAACAACACAGACATGCGGCATTGCTGTTTATCGGCGTCATGGCGCTGCTGATCGGCGTCGTCTCGCCGGCCCGGGCCGAGACCAAAGCCCTGATCCTGGCCACCACCACCAGCACGCAGGATACCGGGCTGCTTGACGTGCTGGTCCCGATGTTCGAAGCAAAGACCGGTTACTTCGTCAAGACGATCGCGGTTGGCTCCGGACAGGCCATGACCATGGGCCGTAAGGGCGAAGCCGATGTGCTGCTGGTTCACTCCCCCGATGCCGAGAAAAAATTTATGCAGGAGGGGTTCGGGGTCGACCGCCGGTTGGTGATGCACAATGACTTCGTGATCGCAGGCCCGGCCGAGGACCCGGCCGGGATCAAGGGGACCCGATCCACGGCGGACGCCCTCAAAAAAATCGCCGCCGCCGAGGCGCTCTTTCTCTCCAGGGGCGACAACTCCGGCACGCACGCCAAAGAAAAGTCGGTGTGGAAGGTGGCCGGCATTGTGCCCGAGGGGCACAAATGGTACCAGGAGACGGGTCTCGGAATGGGCCAGACCTTGAATGTGGCAGCGGAGAAGAAGGGGTATACCCTGACCGACCGCGGCACCTACCTGGCGCTGGCCAAAAACCTGAAACTGGACATCCTCGTCGAAGGCGATGCCGTCCTGCTCAACATCTACCACGTCATGGAAGTGGACCCACAAAAATGGCCCAAGGCCAACATCGCGGCGGCCAAGGCCTTTGCGGACTTCATGGTTTCCAAGGAAGCCCAGGAGGTGATCCGGACCTTCGGCGTGGATAAATACGGTTCGCCGTTGTTCTTCCCGGACGCGGGCAAGAACGTCGAGGACCTGGGCAAATAATACCATGGACCTGATCATCGAAGGAATCCGGAAGGCCTTCTGGCTTCTGGTCAGCTTCGACTCGGAAGTGATCGGTATCTCCTGGTTGTCCGTCAAAGTGTCCGGCAGCGCCACCCTGATCAGCCTGGTCATCGGGATCTCGGTAGGGGCGACCGTGGCCCTCACCCGATTTCCGGGCAGAAATGTCGTGGTCAGCCTCATCAACACCGGTATGGCGCTGCCCCCGGTGGTGGTGGGGCTTTTCGTCACCATTTCCCTGTGGCGCAACGGTCCGCTTGGCTTCATGGGAATTCTGTATACCCCCTTGGCCATGATCGTGGCGCAGGCGGTGATCGCCACGCCGATCGTGACCGGCATCACCCTGGCCGCCGTGCAGCAGCTGCCGGCCAAACTACGCCTTCAAATTCTGGCGCTCGGCGCCACACGGCGCCAGATGATCTGGATTCTGGTCAAGGAGGCCAAACTTTCGCTGCTTGCCGCGATTATGGCCGGATTCGGGGGCGTGATCTCCGAGGTGGGCGCATCGATCATGGTGGGCGGGAACATCAAGGGCTATTCGCGGGTGCTCACGACCGCCACGGTGATGGAGACCAGCCGCGGCAATTTCGACGTGGCCATTGCGCTCTCCATCATCCTGCTGCTCCTGGCCTACCTGATCAACCTGGTGCTCACCAAGGTGCAGCAGCGCGAAAGGCCGCGATGAGTTCGGCGCCGACGGTGTTCGAGGCCCGGAACCTTCAGGTGGTCAGGAGCGGCGCGCTGATCCTGAATGTTCCATTATTGGCGGTCCCGGAAGGCGAGATCCTGGTGCTCATCGGCCCGAACGGCGCGGGCAAGAGTACTCTGCTGCAAGCGCTGGCCGGCCTGGTGAAACCCTCCCGGGGCGAGATACGGTTCAGAGGGCGAAGCATCGGCGCCGACATCCCGCTGCTCGAGTATCGCCGCAAACTCGCCATGGTGCTGCAGGAGCCGCTGCTTTTCGACACCACGGTGGATCAGAATGTCGCCAGCGGGTTGAAAATCCGCGGCCTGAAGCGTAAGGAGATCGAGCCGATCGTCGCGGGCGCGCTGGACCGTTTCGGGATCAACCACCTCAGGGGCCGCTCGGCGCGGACTCTTTCCGGCGGGGAGGCCCGAAGGGTGAGCATCGCGCGCGCTTTGGCCACCGATCCCGAAGTGCTCCTTCTGGATGAACCCTTTTCCGCCCTGGACCCGATCATCCGCGAGACGTTGATGGAGGATCTGGAACGGGTTCTGCGCGAGACCCGCATCACCACCATTTTCGTCACCCACAGCCGCATGGAGGCGCTGCGCCTGGCCACCCGGCTGGGCGTGATGAAGTCTGGAGAGATTCTGCAGACGGGCGCGCCCGGCGAGGTGCTGCGCCGACCGGCCAATGCATTCGTAGCCTCCCTGGTCGGCGTGGAAACCGTTTTTGAAGGCAGGGTCCTGCGCAGCGGAAATGAAACGTTCATCGCCTCGATCGCCGGACGTGAGATCGAAGCGGCCGGTCAGGGCGTCCCCGGCGAGACGGTTTCGCTGTGCATCCGTCCGGAAAACATCTTCCTTTCGGCCCAGGCGCCCCCGAACGGCCCAGGCGGAATGAATGTGCTTCGGGGCCCGATCAACAAGATCGTTCCCTTCGGTTTTTACACCAAGGTGCAGGTCGATTGCGGATTCCCTTTGACCGCCTATATCACCAACCATGACCTGGCGGACCTCTCGTTTACGCAGGGCGCACCGGTATTCGCATCGTTTCATGCCCATGACATTCATGTCATGCGGGAAGAAGGATCGGATGGATCGACCTGCGCCAGAAACGGACCCGGGACGAGTACCGGCGCGAGCAACTGCGGGCGGGATGAACATGACAGGACGTGATCAGATCAAACTGTACCTCTCCGGTGAAGGCGAACAGCTCCTTGCGCGCAGGATGATTTCCCTGGAGGCGGTGGAAGAGGTGATCCGGCATGCCGAGGCCACCGGCAAAAAGTTCATCGATCCTTCGACCGGCCGCTCGCTGGCATTTCTCAGGCCCGGCAGAGTCACCTACTGGGTCGAGTACAGCGTTGCGGGCGACGGCTTTCAGGTCCACAGCGCCTATTCTCATCGCATGGAAATGAAGCGAGGGGCCGGATCATGAGGGAGAAGGAGGAAAAGGGCCGGGAAAATCGTTGGATCTGCAATTCATGCCGGGCATCGCTCGAGGTCCGGACGGTCAGGCTCCAGTACTCCAGAACGATCTTCGCGCTGCACCTTCCGGCTTGCCCCCGATGCGGCATGGTCCTGATCGACGAGGAGCTGGCCACCGGCAAGATGGCGGAGGCGGAGCAGGCCCTGGAAGACAAGTAGCATTCCGGCACATCCTGTGCGGCTGTTTTGAAAGCCATCCACAATGAAGACGTTGAATTCCGAAATGGCGATCACCCCTCTCGAAGCCTGGATCCGGAGCCGTACGGGAAGCGGTCCGGGACCGGCGGGAAAGTCGTTCACCCGGGCGCTCGAAAGTTATCAGCTCAACAAAATGAATGAGACGATCATGTACGCCCGGCGCCATGCCCCTTTCTATCGCCGGCGCCTGGCGGCCCTTCCAGACCCCCCGCTGACTTCGCTTGCGGATATCGCGCGGATTCCGTTCACAACCCCCTCGGAGCTTGGCTCAGATCCGGGCGGATTTCTGGCCGTCCGCCAGGACGATGTCGCCCGGATCGTCACGCTTTCCACATCGGGCAGCACCGGGGAGGCGAAGCGGGTCTTTTTCACGCAAGAAGACCTTGAACGGACGATGGACTTCTTTCACCACGGCATGTCGACTCTTGTCGCGCCGGGACAGCGCGTCATGGTTCTTCTTCCTTCGGAAAGACCGGACAGCGTCGGAGATCTCCTGGTCCGCGGCCTGCGCAGAATGAATGTCGGCACTCTTGCCTACGGCCCGGTAATCGATCCGCGCCATGCCGCCGAAACCCTGGCGGCATTCAAAGCCCATTGCCTGGTCGGGATTCCGACCCAGGTCCTCGCCCTGGCCAGACAAAACATAGGCGCAGCAAAAAGAAAATGGAACGTCCGGAGCGTCCTGCTGAGCACCGATTATTGCCCGCGGGCGATCGCAAAGCGATTGGAAACACAGTGGGGATGCCGGGTCTTCACCCACTACGGCATGACTGAAATGGGGCTCGGCGGCGGCGTCGAGTGCGCTGCCCTTCATGGCTATCATCTCAGGGAAGAGGATCTTTACTTCGAGGTTGTCGATCCTACGACAGGCCAAGCCTGTCCGGAGGGCATGATCGGCGAAGTGGTCTTTACGACGCTGACCCGGCGGGGCATGCCGCTTATACGCTACCGTACCGGGGACATCGCCCGGATGCTTCCCGGCGCCTGCCCCTGCGGCAGTGTTCTCAGGCGGATGGGCCGTGTCCGGGGCAGGTGGGGCGGAACGGTCCGACTGGGCCCGGGTTGCGCCTTGAACCTGCCGGATATGGACGAGGCGCTGTTTCAACTCGAGGGTCTGCTCGATTACCGCGTCACCCTTTCGAAAGGGCAAGACGATAAATGGCAGCTGCTTGTTACGGTGCACGCGGAGGCAGACGAGCGCCCCGGCGAAAGCGAAGTCTTCGCCGCCCTTGAGAAGATCGATGCGGTTCGCACAGGGGTCGCCGCCGCACTGCTGAAGTCTCCCGAAGTCCGTTTTTCGCCGTCCGGACGCTGGGCGACAACCGGTGCGGGGAAGCGAAGCATCATCGTCACCGAAGGCCCGCCGCGCAGCGGACTCTGAAAAGCCCCGCAGCCATCAACGGCTGCGGCTTTCAGTCCCGCTATTTTTTGCGGGACATGCGGACGACGGTATCGACCACCTGTTCCAGTCCGTACTTATCGACAAGCGCTCCGATTCCCGTTTCGACCTCCTCCTGAGCAATGCCTTCCTCGACTTCCTCTTCCCTTTCTTCATAGATCAGGACTTTGTTGAGGCACCACTGGACGCAGACTGGCGTTTCTTCACCTTCGCACATGTCGCACTTGAGCGGAAGTCCGGAATCGGGTTCCTTGAAGATGTCCCGTGAAGGGCAGGCGGCTCTGCAGAATCCGCATTCATCGTATTGCTTGCCTTCGATGATATAGGAATTTCGGCCCATGCACTCAGCCGGGGCATATTCTCCGGCAAACACGGGGAAAAATATATCTTCGAGCCGGTGGGTGATGACCTGAATACGGGACCTGGCCGGATTGACGCTGCTGTACTTGGGCGTGGCATGGAAGTTGGAGCAGGCGATCTCGCACCCCCGGCACCCGTTGCACTTATCGGCCTCGATCTTGATGGTTTTGATCTTTTTTTTAATCCTGGCCATGCTTCAATATCCCCCTCTTCTCGAGATCGTCGGCAACATAGCCCAGATCCAGTTCCTCCAGCTTGGCGCGCGTCGGTATGCCGTCCATGTTCCAACCCTTGAAGCGGTAATAGGTCGACAGGAGTTCCTGTTCGATGTCGGGGAACCTGCGCTTCCAATGATCCTGCGGCGGCTTCTCGTCCGCCCGGGTCATGCCCCTCCGGTTGTTCACCGCGCGATGCAGGTTCCGGCTTCGGTTCGCGATCTTCGTGAGGCCGGCCTCGTCCAGGTCCATTCCCGTGGCCGCCGAAATCAGTTTGGGGTAATTATGGATGTGATAGGGCGGCTTGAGGCAGAACGAGGACATCCCGGCGCAGACGCAGCATGCGTCGTCGATATTGTGCAGCAGCTCCATCCAGTCGACGATCTCGGCCGCCATCTGCGGGGTCGGATAGTAGGGGTTGGCTTTTTCGCCCCGCATTTCCCAGTCCAGAAGATACTGCTTGAACTTCTCATCCGGAAGCTGGGGCCAGTCTCTGACGAATTCTTCTCTCTGCTCTTTGGTGGGGAAGGGCACCTGGGGCCACTGTCCCTCGATCTGCGTGATGCTGATTTTTTCGTTCGTGGAATACATCAGGTAATACAGAGGGTCCATCATGCCCAGCTTCAAAGGGAGCTGTTCGTGTTTTTTAATGGTATTGTGGTCGAATTCTTCCGCCCCGTTGCCGATCTTGCGGGCCGCGTAATAGACCCCGTCGGCCAGGACATCGCCGATGCCCTCCCGGCGCACGACCCTGTCGAGCAGCCAATGAAACCTGCCGCGTTTGTCGGACGGGCATCCCTCGAAGTCCTTGTCGGTCAGAATGCCGGCTTCGCGCAGCTCGACGGCGAAGGCCAGGATCTGAGGGGTCGAAAACGAATCGACACCGTACTCCGTCCCTTTTTGCAGGATTTCCCAGCCGAAGTCGAGGTCGTCCACATAGGCCGCCATGGCGTACGTCAGCTTGCCGAAGCACTTGGCCATGTAACGCGGCGTATCCTTGTGGGCGATCAGGGCGCCGCAGTGCTGTGGACAATTGTAGCAGCTGATCAGGCGTTTGATGGCGGCGCGCTGGCTTTTCGACCAGGAAGCGTTGATATCGTCGGTCCAGAAGCCTTTTCTGCGGGTACGCGCATTCCCCCAGGCGAAGTTCTCGGTGTGCCATTTTTCATCTGTGTGCACCATCTCCTGCGGCGAGCCGATGCCGGAGAGAATCGTCATCACATCCTGGATGGGATTTGCATTCCGGAAGTTGATATATTCGGTCACGCCTTTCATGAGTTCCATGAACTCCGCCCCGCGGGCGAGATTGACGTCTTTGGTTCCGCGAACGGCGATCGCCTTGATTTTCTTATCGCCCATCACTGCGCCGCCGCCGAGCCGGCTGGCGCTGGAGCGCGACTGTTCTATGGATGCCGTGAAGACTCTGTTTTCGCCGGCGATTCCGATGGCCGCGACCTGCGCCCGCGGCTCTCTCAACTCCCGCCGGATCAGGTCCTGAGTCTCGAGCGCGCCTCTGCCTTTCAAGTGAGCGGCGTCGCGCAGTTCCACTTTGTCGTTGTGAATCCAAAGGTAGACCCATTCCGGAGACTTGTTGCGGAATATGATTTTGTCGTAGCCGGCATATTTCAGCTCGGCGGAGAAGAAGCCGCCCATCATGGGATAAGCCAGCAGGTTCGATTGGGGCGACATGAAGGTGACCACGGTACGGTTCGCGCTGAACGCCGGCGTACCGTTCAGGAGTCCGGAACTGACAATCAGCAGGTTTTCGGGATCGAAGGGTTTGACTTCGGGCGGAACCCGGTCCCAATGAATTTTCACGCTGGTGCCCAAACCGCCCAGATGCAGTTCCATCATCTTCGGATCGGTTGCGACCCGCTCGATATTGCCTTTCGCCAGATCGATTTCGAGATTGTAGCCTGTCTCGCCATATCTCATCGGCAAGCCCCCTTACTGAAGGTTGGTTATCTGGTTTAAACGCTGATGGATGGATATATATCAAATATGATATAGCTACAAAGTATTTACTTGCAGGTTCGCCGCCCTGTCAAGTAAAAAGCGGCGCATCGCGCAACGACTTAAACGACGGCAATATGGGGGGACTCCGGAATCATGGGCGGCATGGTCAGGCTCGAGCGGGCGGTTGAACCGGCAATAGGACCATCACGAACGGCCGCACTTAGGAGGTGCGCAGTTGCCGCCCGCTCGAGCGGGCCTGACGTTAAGGCCGAAAGGCCATCAGGTCAGGCTCCGGGGGCAGCTGTAGTTATGGATCGATCCGGTTCCAGGGCACCCGCGCGATGGGACGGTAGCCTTTGCCCTGCGCCAGAATATCAAGATGAACCATCCCCAGAGCGGCCAAATCCATGGAGGCCGATCCAGGACGCTGCCGCAGGTCGATGCAAAGCAGATACCGGTTGCACTTACGGCAGGCATAGATCCGTTCGCCGGTTTCGGCGGATTCCTGGTAATAGACGAGATCGTCTTTCCCATTCGCATGGCATGACGGACACCGGTTACGTTCGAAACGCCATTGGTGCCCGCACAATGCGCAATGAAGGTATCGCTGCCCGCCGCCTGCGGTGAAGAATTCCGAAACTGTTTCCGGCGGCCTGGAAAGTGAAGCCAAGCCGGGTCCCGACCCGCAGAAGGCGCATTCGCTCTTGGACCAGGCGGAGTGGGAATCCGGGATCGACCAATGCAGCCTGGCCGCTTGGAGCACGGCCGATAGCGCCCAGTAGACGACGAACTTCAGCGCTTCGGCGGAGATCGGGGAATCCTGCACGGTCGATCGAAACGTTTCTTCGTCGCTGTCCAGGTAGGCCTTCCCCAGGCGGCCCATGTCCAAAACGCCTTCATGAAGGTATTTTTCGATGGCACCGAATTCCGCAGCGAGGCTTTTGAATGACCCCTCGAGAATCGGCAGCAGGTCGGTCGCTGCTTTTCCCACCGGGGTTTTCAACGTGGCAGGGGGGATCGCGCTCATGACGGGGGTGCCGCTCGAGAGCCGGTCGGAATGGTCCCAAAGGTTCACATCGGCCATTTCGGCGTGTAATTTCTCGACCACGAAGGTTCTTTCAAGCAGCGCCGCGCCGAAGGGCTCGACGACGGTACGCAGGGCCGGCCGCTTTTTCAGTGTCAGGTCAACCGCTTGCTGCAGCTGCGCACACCGCTCGCCGCATCGTGCAACACCCATAGCGATTCCTCCTCTCCGTATCAAACGCCACCCCGGTCGATACCCGAGGCAAAAACCGGGGTGGCGGTACTGATTCTTCCTGCGCTTTCCGTCAAGTCGACAACAGGGCTCGCAAACCTTTGCGTACCGGAGAACCCAGCCTGGCCAGAAATGCCTTGCGGTCCAAGCCGTGCGTGACGTGGGCTGCAGCGTACTCATGGTACTTCTTGGGATCGTCCATCAGCAGGTAAATCACCCTTGAATCCTCTGCGCCGGTCAGCACGGCTTCGGGATGTTCTTTCAGCACGGCGGCCAAACGCTGTTTGGCGAGCGCCAGCATCTCGTCGCGTTCCCCAAAGTTCATGGCCCCGGTGGGGCAGGTGTTGACACAAACCGGCCGCAGTCCACGCGCGACGCGTTCATGGCACATCGTACACTTTCCCATCCGGCCGGTGACCGCGTCCCTGCGAGGGATATCATAGGGGCAGGCGTCGCGCATGTTCTGAAAGCCTTCTTCGGAGATATTTCGGGTCTTATCGGTGTAAATCACAGCGCCCGTGCCGGAATCGTGGATCACGGCGCCTTCCGCATAATCGGCGGCGATTTCGGCGCACGGCGGTTCGGTGCAGTGGCGGCACTGATCCGGGAAAAAATACCAGCGGATGGTGTCGCCTGTAAGGTGCTCGCTGAAGCGCAGCAGCTTGTAGTTGTTGGGATTGAGGTCCGGGGGATTCTGATGGGACCCGGTCTGTTTGGTTTTGTTGGCCGGCAGTTCGTGCCACTCCTTGCACGCGATCTGGCACCCTCGGCAGGCCGTGCAGCGGGACGTGTCGATGAGAAAAGCTTTCGCCATAATGTCTCCTTGTCGATGCCGGGCGGCGGCGCCGCCCGATTCGTTTACGCGATTTCGGTCAACCGATCCGCCTTTTTGATGTCGACGCAGCAGGCTTTGAACTCCGGAATCGAGGTGTTCGGATCGCCCACCGACGGCGTTAACCGATTGACGCCGTCGCCGCAGCCCGGCGTGGTCCAGCCGAAGCAGAAGGGCATGCCGATTTCATGGACCGTGCGCCCCTGGACTTTCAGCGGCCGCATACGCACGGTGACCATGGCGATCGCTTCGACCCTTCCACGGATGCTTTCCACCACCACGCCGTCACCGTTGCGGATGCCCTTTTCCGCGGCCAACTCCGGGCTCATTTCCACATAGAGCTGCGGCTCGGTTTCCAGAAGATTGGGGACGTTGCGGGTCTCGCCGCCGCCGCACCAATGTTCGGTGACGCAGTAGGTGGTCAGTACGACGGGGTAACGGGGATCGGCCGGTCTGGCCAGCAGATCCATGTCGCTGGAAACGAATTTATAGCAGGGGCTCCGGAGCTGGCTTGAAAAGGGATGACTCTCGATAGGCGTTTCAACTGGCTCGTAATGTTCGGGGAACGGGCCGTCGACCCGGTCCGGTCCGAACAGCGCGCCCAGGCCGTGCTTTTGCATGATGAACGGGTGGCGTCCCTTGCCGGAGGCCGGCGGCGCCCACCCGCCGTCAGGGACATCGCCGACCCATTTGCCGTCCTGCCAGGCGATCACGGCTTTTCCAGGATTCCAGGGATTGCCGTCGAGATCGACCGAGGCCCGGTTGTAGAGCACCCTGCGGTTCACCGGCCAGGCCCAGGCGAAATTGGGGAACAGGCCGACTTTGGCCTGCATGGGCGTCTGCGAGGGGTCGCGTTTCTTGG
>JAEYRZ010000038.1 GCA_023435265.1 Pseudomonadota bacterium | reverse complement strand
CGGCCGAGATTGACGATGATTTCACCGAAATACTTGCGCTTGATGTGATGCCAGACGGTCAGTTTGCCGATGCGGCCGAAACCGTTGACACCCAATTTCGGCTCCGCTGCCCTGCTTTCGCTCATCTGAAGACTCCTTTCAGGTTGAAGCGGCGCACGGGTCGTCGATGTCGCACCTCGGTCGCCGTCTCGTTGAAGAAATTGGCTGCGGGATGGCGCTCGAGCTACCATCCGAATGCCTTGGTCCGCGGTTACAAGCAAATCGAAATCAAACGTGCTTGCCGGCTGTCAGGACGTCTCAGATCGGGTCTGAAGTGAGTTGACCATCAACTGATTGCTGCAGAGTCGAAGTGGTTTATGCGGCTGTCGAAAACGTTACCCCGAAACGCCTGCCGAGTTGCGCGGTTTTCGACCTGCTGCGAAGAGCTGTCTCGGTTTGCGACAGCCTGTTTTGGCTCCCGCCATGACCTGGCGGGAGCGGGGCATGCAATATTTGAGTGGATGCTCCAATAAGCTCCCCTTGAGCCACTAGGAATGAGGAGAATACTAAGACGATATGACCCGCAATCGGATCCTGTCAAGACGACACTCAGGCGTGCATACGATCCCGTTCACATATCGCCCCAAGTGCAACAGGCCTGCCGAACGGATCGGAAAGACCGCCGAACACGGATAATACCGAAAAGGGATTTAACGCTTGGCAGGGGCTGCTGAGGACAAGCGTCCGCCCAATCCAACTTCACCCGCGACGGCATCCGGTCACCCGTTTTCCCGTGACAGTTCGAGGCTGTCTTTCAGCGGCGGAGCGCAAGGTTTGCTCACCGCTCCGGAGGTGTCCTCCGGCAGGCCTTTTTCCGTGGACAACACGCGGTCGGTCAATCGGTATTGATCCTCCGAACCTTTGACGATCGTCCGGCCCGAGGGGCCAACCCCGTTTTCTTTTGATTGTTCGATGCTGCCCATCATGCGTCCTCCGCCATGGATTTTGAGTGTATCTTAAAAACTTTGAAAGTCAAACCCGAACGCTTCACAGATGATCGGTTCGGGTGCGAGCTTTGACGCTGTTGCCCGCCGCTTCCGATCATGGGCGTCAAAATTTGGACATGCTCGATGCGGACGCGCAGGCCGTTTGTCGGCCATCATCGTCGCAGCGCGCGATCTCCCTGCAAATTCAGACGATTCGGAGCTGAACCGCAACTGGCATGCTTTTTGTTTCTCCTCATGGCGATCTTCTCCCGACCGGTTGCACGCAGACCGCCCACAACCATCAAAGGAGGCTCCATGATCGCTTCGCCCTGCAAGGATTGCACAAAGCAGAACTTCCCCAAGGATGAATGTATCAAGACCTGTGCGTTGATCCAGGCCATCCAGAACCTGCAGATGGCGCGCAGGGAAAGCAGTGTCTACACTGCTGTAGATTGTTCCGAAGAGAGCCGTTTTCAGATCGTGTCCCCGTTCGGCAGTGCCTTGAGTATATGTTGAACAGCGCTGGTTCGGTCAGCCCGCACGCCCGGGACCCGCTCAACGAGCGCGTCGACCGCGCGTGCGCTCCTTTTGCTCCCGGAGCATTCCCGGGGCGTTTACAGTTTCATTTGTCCTGCCCTCGCTGAACTGTTAAATTACATTCACAGCGTCTCTCGTTCGATGCCGCATCCGGTCAAAACCCCTTGTAAACGGCCTGATTTGGATAGCGGAGTCCAAGTGAACGGCCATGGCGTAAACGTTTTCCCAGGCCACGGTGCTGGAAGCCCACGCGATCGATCCTTGCCGATCGATGGGCGATTCCTTTATGCTTGCGCCGGCGCGTCTGAAATCCGGAAGGAGACCTTCTCATGAGTGTGGTCGCAGAAATTTCGATATTCCCGATGGATAAGGGCGAGAGCGTGAGCCGCCATGTGGCCCGCGCCGTTCAAATCATCCGGGACAGCGGAATGCCCTACGAACTGAATCCAATGGGAACCTGCGTCGAAGGCGAATGGGGCGAGGTGATGCGTCTGGTGGATCGATGTTTTCAGGAGATTCAAAACGATAGCAACCGGATCTATCTGACGTTGAAGGCCGATTACCGCAAAGGATCGTCCGACCGCCTGAGGCGCAAGGTGGCATCAGTCCAGGAAAAACTGTAGCCGCCGCACACGCGTTGCCGCTGCAGCGCAAAGACCGCACCATTGCCCCGGGACAGAGGCCTGCAGGCGAGTCCGGCCCCATTCTCTCTGGAACGCACCCGCGAAACCATCTCAATCCGACTCGGCTGCTTTAGCGCATCTGTGAACGAGGGCGCGGTCTTCAAGGACGCAAATGGTTTGAACCCAAACCTTGAATTTGCCTGTCCGATATCTATTAGTAATGCAACTCACCTTTGGGATGGCCCATGATCACCTATCTTCCCATATCGATGATCGTCCTGCTTTTTGCCGTCGTGGCCCTGCTCGGCATCCTGGACCGACGGAAAAAACGGACACTCGCGGTCATGCCGCCGTTGTCGTTCATTGTACCCTGCTACAATGACGCCGATTCGGTCGGCCAGACGCTGGAAAGCATCTATGCGACGTGCGGTCCTTCTGTCGAGGTGATCGTCATCGACGACTGCAGCAACGACGGCAGCCGGGAAAAGCTCGCGGACCTGAAGCGCCGGCTCGGATTCGAATTGATATTGAACACCAGCAACCTGGGCAAATCGAAAACCCTCAACGATCACTTCCATCTTGCCCGCAACGACACGGTGGTCTTCGTCGATGCGGACGTGATCGTTTCCCGGAAACCGCTGAACGACGCGCTTGCACGCCTCCAAAGTCCGGATGTGGGCGCGGTCAGCTGCCCCTACAGCTCCGCCAGGGGTGGATTTCTCCAACGGATGCAGACAATCGAATACAACCTGCTCGCCTTTATCCAGGGGGGCTACAATCTCTTTTCGGCGATGGCCCTGTGGGGCGGGTTCATCGCCACCAAACGCGACGTCTTCATTCAAGTGGGCGGCTTTACGCTGAACGCGATCACCGAAGACATGGACCTGGCCTTCAAGCTCAATGCCGGCGGATGGCGGGTGGAACAGAGTTTTTACCCGGTGCGCACCGAGGTGCCCGATACGCTCAGGAAGCTGTTTCGGCAGAAGTTAAGATGGAGTGCGGGCGGGTTTCAATGTTTTCTCAAATATTACCGGGTATGGATCCGCAACCCGCTGCATATTCTCTTCATGTTTTCATTCTGCATCCTCTTGACCTTATCCACGTTCAAGTTGACGCATAAGATCTTTCTGTATGACGACATGGTCGACTACTTCGAGTGGCTGAATCAATCGGGCAATCTCTGGCTCAGCCTGCAGCTGACCGGAATGAAGTTCGGGGTGGGGATATTGAAGGACCTCGTCTGGCGGCTGTCGTTCACGCTCTTTTCCCTGCCGTTCGTACTGCCGCTGGTTTCAGGCATCAGGCAACTGCACATCTGCCTGCTCGCGGTTCCCTTTTCAATTGTCTATGTGCCCTTGTTTTCTTCGATGTCGATCCTCGGCGCCGTCGATTTTCTGCGTAAAAGACGATTGCTGCGAAACGCGACCCGCGCCTGGTAGCGAGCCCCTCCTCCGGGATAAGCAGGCGCTGCGGGACGCGTTCTGTCATCGGTGTCATCGGGAACCGGTTTTGCTCTTTACCAGTCCGGCCACAAAGTCCCACCATTGGCTCCCCTTGTGGACCGACCGGCTGACCATGTCGGCCACTTTGCGATGCCCCTGCCCGGCCGCCTCCCAGGTTGCGTAGCGCCACCTCAAATGGTGTAGTTCGGATTTGGCATGCGCGATCAGCTCGACCGTGTCGTCGATCAGCAGGCAGGTGCTCTCGTCCCGCTCGAATATCATGGTTTCGAACAGCCGGGCCGGCCCCTGGCACGACGGCTGTTGCTGATCCCGGCCCAGGAAGATCGTGCTGACCCAGTACGGGCCGATCTTGTCCTCCGCAATAACGCGTTGGGCGCGGTTGTCCTCCATCCAGTGAATCCATCCGATCAGGTTTTCCCGTCTGGAACAATCAAGGGCCACGGGCATATGATCGATCAGGATATAGCAAGTTGAACGTTTCATGGGCCGCGACCATAGCAGCTGTCGGCGCAAGTTCAAAACAAAAAGAGCGTACCGGGACACAAACCCAGCGACGGTTCCGAATTCCTGATTGATGCCGAATTCCAAATCCGGGTTCCGCTCGACGGTCCGCGACCCGGCGTGCCCACTTGTTTGGGGGTATGGTGCCCGTAAGCAGCGCATCAGTTAGGCGCTATGTTTTTTCATAAAATTGATGTAGCGCATAGATACGGAAAGAACGTTTTGGGGTATTCATTTGCGATTTGAGCGGCGCATTCCCGTCGGGCTGCCTGAGGGTCTTGCCGCGGCGCGATGATTGTATCTTTTTCCGCTGAAGGGGGAGGCCGAAGGGCCTCCCCTCCCTTGCTCATTGCGGCAGGGAACGGAAAAGCCAGTTGAAAACGATCTCGGTATCGCTCGACGCCCCATAGATAAGAGTGTTGTTATCGTATTCGGCGTCCTTGTCGTCAAGCATGGCAAATCCACCGTATTGACCTGCAAGATAACAATCGGTCACATCGACATCCACTGCATAGAGATTGTGGTTTGGATCAAGGACCGAGATCACTCCGGCATAAATGCATCCATCGGTATCTTCGGCTGTAATATGACCTTGATCGTCGATCAGGGCTTGCGCCGAATAATCTCCATAGGCGACTTCCCAGTCTCCTGCCACAAGTTCCAGCGAGGAAGGGCGGTTGTAGATTTGATTGAACGCCAACGAAATCGTGCCTTGGGTGGTTCCATTTCCGACATATGAAGTAGTGAATGTCCCGTTCAGATGCCCTTGCTCGGAGAAGGTGCCGTTCAGCACACTTGTTGCGAAAAAGCTCCCACCGCTCTCAAAGCAGTTCATATTTGCTGTAATTTCATCTCCTGCAACAGAGTACGTCCCTTTGTAGACGACTCCGGCATCGGTACTGAACGCAACAATCTCACCGGAATGGATTAAGCCGCTGACCTCATATGTCGTTCCTTCTTCGTCGAAAGTACCGCTCCAAATTCCTTCTGGGTTTCCATCTGCAACAGGAGTAGACGATCCGCCGCCGTCTCCTCCGCTGCAAGCCGCAATGATTGAAAGAAAGAACACACAGAGGACACTTTGGACATACTTCCACTTCATTCGATTCTCCTTTCCGCACTTTTGAAGATCTTTCTATAGTGAATAGGTTTCGCTTTCAGTACTTCTCCGGATTATTTATGTCAAGAACAATGGAACATTAGTGATGCCTTCTGCCCAATTCTACAAGATGCTGAACCTTGTCCTTTCGATGATCAATTATGATCCAAGCGATCCGCAAATTGCAGTGTCGGCCGGAGGCGCAAAGCGTTTCGGCCGTCGACCTGGCAGGATTTCCCGATTCAAGCCCATTCCATCATCCATGGAATTTGCTGACATCCTTGATTTATCAAGCATTTTATGGCTATGTCAGATTATATTAGAGGAACGATAGCTTCATCTCGATCGGGGGTCCTGATTAGAACTTTACCACCTGGGTGCCATGCGAGGTGTAAATGGGTTCGGGAGATTACTCCTGGGGCAGCATAAAAAATTCTAAAGACTCGCATATAGTTAATAGAGCCTGTTCTTAAGGGAGGATATAATTGTGACTGAAGATGGCCTATCTCATAACAGGATTGCGTATCTGGATTTTTTAAGGGGCGTTTCAATTCTATACATTATCGCTGTGCGGCATCTTGATGACTATGCAGGCCAATTTTACAATTCCCTTCTGGATGATGCTTTGACCTATTCTTTTCTGGGGACATTTGTATTTATAAGCGGCTATCTTCTAAGCATTAATAACGAAATCAAGAATACGGATGATATCATAAAATTCCTTAGAAAAAGATTTATAAGAATATACCCGCTTTACTTTCTGGCGCTGCTTTTATTCTCAGCGATTTCCTTGTTATCTTTCAGGCGATTGATTCAACATGTATTTTTAATAAACATGGTTTCGGGCAGTTCGGTGAGAACACTTTGGTTTGTTTCAATGATTTTCGTATTCTATCTTCTTTATCCTGTTATTATGTACCGATATTCCATCATCAAATCGTTTGCTATTTTAGCTGCCATTACGGCAACAATAATGCTTGGCAGGTTATGGTACGATCTTTTCGACTACAGGATGATAGTCTACTTGCCATTGTTCCTCATGGGCATCGCTGCGCATAAAAACCAACTAATCAAAAGGTTCAAGGAAGTTTATGTATTAATGCTTTCCGCAGCGGTATTTTCTTTTAGCATCTATCTTTATGACAATATCGGCGACAAAACCCCCATACTGATTTCACTCATGATGTCTTCAGTTCCAATTTGTCTTGCCATCGGAAAAGTGGTTTCTAAAATTATCGAGGAGCGATTTTACGCCCCTATCGCTTACGCTTCTTTCTGTATATATCTGTTTCATAGAGTCTTTTATCAGGTGCTTGTTTCTGTATATAAGCCGAGTGAACCTGTTTACATATTGCTTTACTTGTCTTTGATTGGAGTTCCACTTGTGATTACTGCTTCATTTCATATCCAAAAACATTATGACATGCTTGTGGCACGAAAAGAATCGAAGTCAATAGATATGGGCTCACCTGATGTGGTTAGATAAAATCGCACACTCCTGGAGGCGGCTCTGCGGAACGGAAACACGGACATGCCAAAAGGCTGATCGATGATAAAGGTGTTCGGGTGGTCTTGAGGAAATCAAAAAAGCCTCCGATGTCACAGTTGGACGTCACACCGTGAACACCAAAAGGCTTGCATAAAAAAAGCTACCTGTTACGGTAGCTTAGGAGTTTTCTGGTGCCGAAGGGGAGAATCGAACTCCCACGGGGGAACCCCCACTAGACCCTGAACCTAGCGCGTCTACCAATTCCGCCACTTCGGCATTAACTGCATGATTTTTAAAGGTTGATTTCATGCAGCGGATGCATTACCTATACTGGTTTGGATTGAGTGTCAAGATCATATTTGGGGTTCGGCGGCCATTCACATGAAAATTATCCAGCGCATCGAAGATATTCAACACCCCTTCCATAACGCGGTCATCACCATCGGAAATTTCGACGGGGTGCACATCGGGCACCAGGCCCTTTTGCATACGGTGATCGAGCGGGCCGAGGCCATCGGCGGTACGTCCGTGGCCATGACGTTCGAACCACACCCCATCCGCGTGTTGGCCAAGAACGGTCAGCCGCCCCTGATCACGCTGTATGAACAGAAAACCGAATTGATCGCCCGCTCCGGCATCGAAGTCCTGGTCTGCGTGCCCTTCACGCGCGAATTCGCGTCCATTCCGGCCGAGCGCTTTGTCCAGGAGCTTTTGGTGGAGCGCATCGGGGTCAAGGTGGTGGTGGTGGGCAAGGATTATTCCTTCGGCCGCGACCGCCGCGGCGATCTATCGCTGCTGCGCAGCCTTTCGGGGGACCTGGGCTACGATGTGGTGGTGGTCGACTGGATCCAGGGCTTCAACGGCATCTCCGGCCGCATCAGCAGTACGCGCGTGCGCCAGTTGGTGATGGAAGGCAACATGGACGAGGCGCGTCGGATGCTGGGCCGCTACTACCAGGTCCGGGGCCGGGTGGCGCGCGGGCGCAACCGCGGCGGTCGCCTGTTGGGCTTTCCCACGGCCAACCTCCAGCTGCAGGACGAGCTGTGCCCCAAGCAGGGCATCTACGCGGTGACCGTGGAGCATGGCGGCCGAACCTATCCGGCGGTGGCCAATATAGGGTTCAGCCCCACGTTCAATGATCATCTCTTCACCATCGAGGTCCATATCCTGGACTTCAACCGCTCCATCTACGACGAAAATATCCGCGTCAACTTTATCCGGCGCTTGCGCGATGAAATCAAATTCAGCAGCATCGAGGCCCTGAGCGAACAGATCCGCAAGGATGTGCAAGAGGCCCGGGGCATTCTGAATGGCCTGGTTTAAGGGCGTGCCGGAACGGATGCCGGGCACCCGATGACCCGAAAGGCAACCATATCGCTCCTGGTGGGCGGACTCCTGTCAGTCGCCACGCTGTATCTGGCCTTGCGCGGTGTCCCGCTGGCGGAGTTGGGCGCCTATCTGCGAGCGGTGAATTACTTCTGGATTGCGCCGACGGTCGCGCTGGTGATGGCCGGCTTCATGTTGCGCGTGCTGCGCTGGCGCCTGATCCTTGAAGGGGCGGCCGAAATCGGGTTCCGCCAGGCATACCACCCTTTGATGATCGGCTTCATGATCAACTGCCTGCTGCCCGGCCGCCTGGGCGAGATCGCCAGGCCGGTGCTGCTCAAGCAGCGCTGCCGGGTTCCCGTGGCCACGGGGCTGGCCACGGTGGTGGCCGAGCGGGTGTTCGACATCGTTTTCCTGCTTGCGCTCTCCATGGCCGTCTATCCGACGATCGCGCGGCACACGGCCGAAGGCGTGATGTTCGGCGGCATGCGGCTCGATCATGCCACGCTGCGGACGGTGGTGTGGAGCATGGCCCGCATCGGACTGGGCCTGCTGGCGGCATTGGGCCTTTTGGCCCTGCACCCTGTGCGCGAAGCCGCCCGGCGGATCGTCCGCAGCCTGCCGCGCTGGCCGCTGTTCGGCCGCCCGCGCTGGCGCCCGGCGACGGAAAAAGCATCGCGTCTGGCGCTGGCCATGATTGACAATTTCGCGGCCGGCCTGAACCTTGTTAGGAACCCGCGCCGCTTGGCCGTTTGCGCGCTTCTGACCGCCGCAGTCTGGTCGCTGGCGGTCGTTTCGTACTACACCATGGCACGCGGCTGTCCGGGCGTCGACCTGGGCTGGATTGAATTGACCACGACGATGGTGGTGGTCTGCATTTTCATCGCCCTGCCCTCGGCGCCCGGGTTTTGGGGGCTATGGGAAGCCGGCGGCGTTTTTGCCCTCGCGATGTTCGGGGTGGCGGCAAAAGATGCGGCCGGGTTCACACTGGTCAATCATGCCGTCCAGATGTTCCCGGTCATCGTCGCCGGCCTGGTGTCCGCCGTGCTGAGCAGCGTCAACATCCTGCGCCTTTCGCATGCGCAGGAAGACGGCGACCCTCTGCAGCCACAGGAATAGAGGAGGCACCCGGATGGGTTTGATTCAAATACGCACATTTCCGGACGCGGTGCTCAAGGAAAAGACCGCGCTGGTCCAGAATATCGACGGCCGACTGCAGCTGCTGATCGACGACATGGCCGAAACCATGTATGCGGCGCCCGGCATCGGCCTGGCGGCCAACCAGGTGGGAGTCGGGCAGAGCCTGCTTCTTTATGATATTGCGCCGCGCGATGAAAAGCGCGCCCTGCAAGTACTGATCAATCCGCGCATCGTAACGGCCGAAGGCGAAACGATTTCCGAGGACGAGGGCTGCCTGAGCATCCCCGAGTTCCGCGCGGATGTCAAAAGGGCCGCCCAAGTCCTGGTGGAGGGGGTGGACCGTGACGGCAACCCGGTGCGTCTCGAGGCCGAAGGGTTGCTGGCGATCGTGCTGCAACATGAAATCGACCATTTGAACGGCACGCTGTTCATCGACCGCATCAGCGCGCTGAAGCGGCAGCTTTACACGCGCCGGGTTCTCAAGCAACTGAAGACGCAGGAAACATGAGCCATTCGGCAACGATCGTTTTCATGGGCACACCTCAGTTCGCGGTGCCCTCGCTGCGCGCCTTGTATGAGGCCGGCTTCAAGGTCCGATTGGTGGTGACCCAGCCCGACCGCCCCAGCGGCCGGGGGCGCAAGTCTACGCCGCCGCCGGTCAAGCTTGCAGCCCTGGAGCTGGGGTGTGCGGTCGACCAGACGCCCAGAGTGCGCGAGGCGGCATTTATCGAACGGTTGCAGGCGATCGCGCCCGATTTCCTGGTGGTGGTGGCGTTCGGTCAAATCCTGACGCAGCGCCTGCTCGACATTCCCGCCCGCGGCCCGGTCAACGTGCATGCCTCGCTGCTGCCAAAATACCGCGGGCCGGCGCCGATGCAGTGGGCCATCCTGAAGGGTGAAAAGGAGACCGGCATCACCACCATGCGCATGGACCGCGGCGTGGATAGCGGCGACATCCTGCTCTCGGCGCGCACGCCCATCCTTCCGGAAGAGACCTCCGCCACGCTGCACGACCGCCTGGCACGCCTGGGGGCCGAACTGCTGATCGAGACGCTCTACGGCATGCTGCGCGGCGAGATCATTCCGCGCGCCCAGGACCATGCACGGGCCACGCATGCACCCATGCTGAAAAAGAGCGACGGACGCATCGACTGGGGTCAGCCGGCCGAAGCGATCGACAGGCTGGTGCGGGCCATGATTCCCTGGCCCGGCACCTACTGCTTCTGGGAATCGCAGCGCCTGAAGATTTATAAAACTTCCGTTGTTTCGACACATCACCAGAGCCGTCCCGGGACCGTTCTGCCGGGTTTTGCGGACGAACTGCGGGTCGCCGCCGGCCAGGGCCAGATCTCGATTATCGAACTGCAGGGCGCCTCGGGCAAACGCCTGCCGGTCAAGGAATTTCTGCACGGCCACCCGATCGCTCCCGGGACCCTTCTTTCCTGAGACAACCACATGCCCACACCCCGTCGCCTTGCCTTGGATATCCTGCACCAGGTCGATAAAGGAACGCACACCCTGGATCGTTGTCTTGACGCTTCCGCGTCGGCCATCGAGGCGCTCAACCGGGCCGACCGTGCGCTGGTGCATGCCCTGGTCTACGGGGTTTTGCGCTGGAAAACGCGCCTCGACTGGACCATCGACCACTATGCGCGCCAACCGTCCAAAATAGACCCTTTGGTACGCACCGCGCTGCAGATCGGGCTGTTCCAGATCTTTTTCATGGATCGCATCCCCAGGCCGGCCGCCGTGCATACGGCCGTAGAGTTGGTCAAGTCCGGCGGGCGCAGCTGGGCCGCCGGATTCGCCAACGGCGTATTGCGCCGCGCCGCGGACGCCCCGGAACCGGCCCTGCCGGACCCTGTCGCCGATCCGCTGAACGCCCTGGCCGTGGCCTATTCCTTCCCCCGTTGGCTGGTGGCGCGCTGGCGGGCGCGCTTCGGCCATGCGGAAACCGAAGACCTGTGCCGGGCCATGAACCAGATCCCGGAAATCACGCTGCGCACCAATACCCTGCGCATCGAAAGGAACGCGCTGCTCGCTCGCATCACGCCCGACGTGCAGCATGCGCAGGTCACGCCCCACACGCCCGAGGGCATCCGTTTCGCCTCGCCGCGCCGTCCCCTGACGGAGTGGGAAACGTTCCGGGAAGGCGCCTTCCAGGTGCAGGACGAGGCCGCGCAGATCGTCGGCCACCTGCTGGCCCCCCGGCCCGGGGAACGGCTCTGGGATGCATGCGCCGGCCTGGGCACGAAGTGCGCCCACATGGCGCAGCTCATGCGGAACCAGGGACGGATCCTGGCCACCGACACGCAACCGTCCAAACTGCTCCTGCTGGAAAAGGAAATGCGCCGGCTGGGCGTCCATATCGTTTCCGCCTCCGCCATGGATCTGGCCGCTGAGCAGGCCCCGCCGCCCCCCGAGACCCGCTTCGACCGCATCCTGGTGGACGCCCCCTGCTCGGGCCTGGGCGTGCTGCAGAAAAATCCGGACGGCAAATGGCGTCACGCCCCCCAGGACCTCCAACGGTACCGGTCACAACAGGTGGAACTGCTTTCCGCCGCGGCGCAGCACCTGCGGCCGCAAGGGGTGCTGGTTTATGCGGTGTGCAGCTTCGAACCGGAGGAGAACACGGCTGTGGTCGAGGACTTTTTGCAAAACCATGCCGAATTTGCTATACAGCCGCCCATGCTGCCGTCGGTGCAGGGGGCAGACGGCTTCATCTCCCCCCGGGGTTTCATCCAAACCTTCCCGCACCGGCACAGAATGGACGGCTTCTTTGCGGTCGCACTGACGCGTCAATCGATTTAATACGGGAACTGGATTGCATGGCGGTCTACGAATACACGGCGCTGGATGCCAGGGGCAAGACCCACTCGGGCATCATCGATGCGGACGGCGCCCAGTCCGCGCGCCAGAAAATCCGCGCGGCGGGTCATTTTCCGGTCGATGTCCGTGAAATCAAAGAGGATGCGGCGCAGCAGAGCGAACGACTTTCGTTTTTCGCCCAGCGCTTCTTCTCGCGCGTACGACCGGCCGAAGTGGCGGTGATGACCCGCCAGCTGGCGACCCTCATCGGCGCCGGATTCCCCCTGGTCTCGGCCCTGGAGGCCCTGATGCACCAGGTCACCAGTCCGGGGCTCAAAAAAACCATCGCCAGGATCAAGGGCGACATCGTCGAAGGCAGCAGTTTTGCTGCCGCCCTGGGCAAATACCCGCACATTTTCTCGGCGCTCTTCGTGAACATGGTGCAGTCGGGCGAGGCCTCCGGCACCCTCGAAATCGTATTGGAGCGCCTGGCCGACTTCACCGAGAAGCAGCAGGCCCTGCAGAACCGCGTGGTCACGGCCATGCTCTATCCCTTGATGATCATTGTCATCGGCTTGTTGATCCTGGTATTCTTGTTCATCTATGTCATTCCGAACATCACTTCGATTTTCAAGGACATGCAGCAGGCGCTGCCACTGCCGACGCAGCTGCTGATCGGCGCCAGCGACCTGCTCAAAGCCTACTGGTGGGTGCTGGCGGCGCTCATCGTGGCGGGACTGGTCGGCCTGCGGCGGCTGCGCAGGAGCGCCAGGGGGCGGTACTGGCTGGACAAGACCCTTCTCCGGCTGCCGATCTCCGGCATGCGGGCCCGCAAACTGGGGGCGGCGCGCTTTGCGCGCACGCTGGGCTCGCTGCTCGAAAACGGCGTGTCGATGCTGCCGTCGCTGGAAATCGTGCGCAACATCGTCGGCAACCTGACTATCGCCGAAGTGGTAGAGGCCGCCAAGAGCGAGGTCGGCAAGGGGCAGCCGCTGGGCAAGGCGCTGGATGTCAATGCGGCCTTTCCGCCGATCGCCATTCAGATGATTCAGGTCGGCGAGCAGAGCGGAAACCTGGAAGAAATGCTTTCGAAGGTCGCCGACGCCTTCGAGCGCGAAGTAGAGACCACGATCATGCGCCTGACCGCGCTGCTGGAACCGATCATGGTGTTGGTGATGGCCGGCATGGTGCTGCTGATCGTCCTGGCTATTTTTCTGCCGATTCTCGAGATGCGCACGCTGGTGCGCTGATTCCAACGAACCGTTGAACTGCGCCCGGTTGAAAGTTGCGGCGATCGGACGTATAAAGCTTTTGACATTCAAGCTGCCGCGGACCGGCGGCCCCGCACTGACAGTGATGAAATCGACGGAGGATTCAGTCTGATGATGAAACGCTGCCCACTCAAAACCCCTCACGGGTTTACCCTGATCGAACTGCTGGTGGTGATTCTGATCCTCGGCTTGCTGGCCGGGATCGTCGGCCCGCGATTGTTCGGCCACACCGATGAAGCCAAGATCACCAAGGCCCGGGTCCAGATCGAAAACCTGAGCACCGCCCTGAAGATGTACAAGTTGGACAACGGGGTATTCCCGAGCACCGAACAGGGGCTCGAAGCGCTCGTATCGTTGCCCCAGGGCGGTGACGCCCCCAAGAAGTGGCGCAAGGGCGGCTATCTTGAAAAAGGCCAGGTGCCCAAGGATCCCTGGGGCAACGACTATCTCTATCTTTACCCCGGCGCTCACGGCGACTTTGACATTTCCTCCTACGGCGCCGACGGCGCTACCGGAGGCGAAGAGATCAACAAGGATATCAACAACTGGGAAATCGTCGACTGACCAGACATCAAACACGCGCGGCGGCGGGATTCACCCTGATCGAACTGATGGTGGTGATGCTGCTCGTCAGCATACTCCTGGCGGTAGCCATTCCGCGCTTCGGTTCCAGTCCGTTTCAGGACCCGGTCAAAAAAATGAGCCGCTGGACGATCAACACCGTGCGCGATCTGCGGGGCATGGCGGTCCAAAAGCATAAGCAGCAGAGCCTCGTCGTCGACCTGAACCGGCACTGCTTGTGGGTCGCGAATGAAGAAATGAACGAAGCGGAGCTGCTCGAGGCTGCCGAGCGTGCCTATCGTCTGCCCGCTTCCATGCGCATCGTCGGGGTCCAGTTCCCGGGCAAGGATCGGGCTTCGTCCGGTACAACGGAAATTCATTTTTACCCGTCCGGATACTCGGACAAGGCGGTGATTCAGGTTGAGAAGGACGGCAACGAGCGCTATTCTTGGGTTCTCGAGCCCTTGCTGCCGAAGGTCAAAATGTATGCGGAATGGGTGCAGTTCTAATTCGCGCGCCGATGCTTCGGCGGCGGACCGCGGCTTTACGCTGCTCGAGGTGATGGTCGCCCTGGCCGTTTTGTCGATCGCCCTGACCAGCATCTATCGGCTGCACAGCCAAACCTTGACCATGAGCGCCAGGTCCCGCTTCTACAGTCAGGCGCCACTCCTGGCGCAGCAGAAGCTCTCCGAGATCGAACGCCAGGGAATCAAGAACGGACTGGGCGGCTCGGGTGATTTCGGCGAGGGTTATCCGAACTATTCATGGTCGGTTCAAATCGAAGATATACAATCCGAGGCATTGCTCAAGGATCGCAAATACCACCTGGCGCGCATCGATGTCAGTGTCGCCGAAAGCGAGGACGAGCGTTATCATCTGCGGACCTATCGATTCTATTCCGATTAAAACCGGCGCCCGCGCCGGTTTGTCCCGGCACGGTTTTACTTTGCTGGAGATCCTGATTGCGATGTTCATCCTGACCATCGTCGTGTCGCTGGTGTTTGCCTCTTTCGATGGCATTCTCGGACCCTCCGAAGCGGTAAACGCGGCCAGCGACACGCTCGAAATGGGCAACGCCTGCCTGGATCGGATTTCCCGCGATCTGAAAGCGCTGCACATCGCCCAGGCGCCGCGCTACACGCCGCCCGGCATGGACGACAAGCCGCACATGCACCGCTTCGAGGCCGAGGAACAGATGGTGGGCGGAGAAAACTTCTCCAGGCTGCGCTTTACCTCCCTGGCCCACCTGCCCCTGAACCAGGAGGCCATGGAAGGCATCGCCGAGATCGTTTACTACGTCCAGGACGACCGGGAGCAGGGATTCGTCCTGCGGCGCTCGGACAAACTCTATCCCTACCCTGAATTCGAGGAAAGCAGCGACGATCCACTTCTGTGCGAGCAGGTCCGCGCTTTCGAACTGATCTTCTACGATGAAAAAGGCCGGGAGCAAAAGAACTGGAATTCGGAATTGGACGATTTCGACTACGCGACCCCGCGCAGCGTGGCGGTCAAACTGGTCGTGGGCACCGCGACGGATTCATTCACGTTGACGACCGAGATCGCGCTGCCCATGCACCGCTATGAACCGGTTAAAAAATAAATTCCCGGTGTGCTTGAGCCGGATGAACAAGCACATGGCTGCAGCGGGAAGCACATTCTTTCTCTTCCCGGTTCGCCTCTATGTGCAGTGTGATGGTGATTTCAGGAATGCATCTGCATCGTTTTAAACGAAGGCCGCCGGCCTCTATTCGCGTGCTCGCCGCGCCGGGACGCACGCAGCGCGGCATGGCCGTGATCATGGCGCTGGCAGTGGTGCTGCTGCTGGTCGGCGCGGCGCTCGAACTGCACATGAACGAACGCTCGAACCTGCTGAACACGGCTGCGCTGCGCGACCGCCTGACGCTGGAGCAGATGGCCGCCGCAGGGGTCCACGCGGCCATGGCCCTGCTGGTCAAGGATCGCCTGGAATCCGAATCCGACTCGCTGCAGGAGGACTGGGCCGATCCGGAGACGCTTGCCGCTCTGGCGGAGGAAATCGCCTTCGAACAGGGCAAGCTCGAAGTCCATATTTTCGATGAACTGGGCAAAATTCAAATCAATTCCCTGGTGCGGTTCCCCGAAGGGAGACAGTTCAACGAATCCCAGCGCCAGATGTGGGAGCGCTTTGCATCGAATCTGCTGACCGCGCACGAGGATCTCGACGAATCGGCGGTGCCGACCATCATCAATTCGATCAAGGACTGGCTCGATTCAGGAGATGACGAGGCCGTCACGGGTTTGAGCGGCGCCGAAAGCGACTACTATGAAACCCTCGATCCACCGTATGCCTGTAAGAACGGACCTTTCGACGACTTGTCCGAAGTCCGCCTGGTCAAGGGCATAACTCCGGAAATCTTCAGCGGGGCCGGCGGGACCGCCGGCCTGGGCGCATATGTCACGCCCTACGGCGCCGAAGCGTCCGGGGATCAAAAGTTCACCTTTCCGGGCAAGATCAACATCAATACCGCCGAACTGCCCGTCCTGACCGCGCTGCTGCCGAATGAAGCCGGCGATTTCGCGCCTCTGATCGTCGAGTACCGCGCGGCCTTGAGCGGAAGCCAGTTCACCCACGACCTGACCAATATCAACTGGATTAAAAACGTACCCGGACTGGCCGATGTAAACATCGATCCGGCCTTAATCAGCGTGTCGACCACCATCTTCCGCATCGTTGCCGTGGCTGCTCTGGGCGATGCACAGACCTCCATAACTGCTGTGGTTCAGCGTCTGCGACCATCCGAAACCGAACCCTGGCAATGTAAGGTCTTGAACTGGAAGACCCAATGACATATAACTCCCGCATCAAAAACGCCGTAGTTCGGCGATCCGTCTTCCGGCGCCCGCAAACCAGCGGCGCGTTTGCATGATTGGCACGCGACTTGTATATCAATCGGCAACGCCCGGTGGTCCGGTGCGGACTGCCTGTTCTCAAATAAAGTGAGGTCATGAGCCGCCAAATACTCGCTATCGATATTCGCAACCATGCCATCGCGGCTGTTCTTCTGAATACGGGTCTCAAAAGCAGCAGCATTGAGAACTGCGCCTATCTGCCCCTTGCGGCGGACGCTGCTCCGGCCGATGCCCTGCGCAGCGCACTTACAGAGCTGCAAACCCGCCTGTCTGCCGACGGCGCCAGCGTGGTGGTCGCATTGCCGGCCGACCAGGGCCTCTATCGTTCCGTCAGCATGCCCTTCAAAGAAGACAAGAAGATCCGTCAGGTGCTGCCGTTCGAACTGGAACCCGGCTTGCCGGTGGCGGTTGAGAACCTGGTGATCGATTATCAGAAAGCGGCAGGCGGCGCTTCCGGCGATGTACTGGCCGTGGCCATCGAGCGGCCCGTCCTTCAGGAGTATTTGGAAACCCTGGCGGCGGCGGGCCTGACGCCGCAGTTGGTGGTTCCGGGTGCCTTTCCCATGGCCAACAGCCTGACGGCCCTGGATACGCAGATGCCGGAGCATGCGTTATTCATCGATGTGGACGAACGCAAAGCGTGTCTTTTCGCCCTGGTCTCCGGAAAAATCGCCATGGTGCGCACGTTGCCGGCCGGACTGCATTCCGGCGACCGTGAATCGGCCGTGGAGGCATTCGCCCAGAAAATCCGCCAGTCTGTCACGGCTTTTGCCGACAGCGCGGCAATCGTGTTCGAACCCGCCGCTGTCTACGTGTGCGGGCCGGCTCTGTACGAACCCGCAACCTTGCAGGCGCTCAACCGGGCGCTGGAACTGCCCACGCGTCCCATCGATCTCCTGGCCTATCTACCCAAAGTGGAAGTTCCGTCCCGAGTCGCCGACTACGATCCCTGGCGGATCGACAGCGCCCTGGCCCTTTCGCTGATCGAGGCCGGCGGGCGCATGTGCCCCGGTTTTCACCGCAGCAGCTCGCCGCTGCGCGATTACTGGATCGCCTATCGCGCCTACGTCAAATTCCCGGCAATTATTGCGGCCTTCGTGCTGACGCTCGGTTTAAGCGGCGTCCTGATGGACAACCACCTGCTGCAGAAAAGGGTTAACCGGCTTGACGCGGCCATCCTCGACATTTACAAGCAGGCCTTTCCGACCGCCGGCTCCACCAGCGGCGCCATCGCCATTGAGCAGATGCGCTCCCGCGTGGGGGAGCTTAAAAAAAGCGGCGACGGCGGTCAGGCTGGTATGGCGGTCCGCAATATCGACACCCTGCTGGAGATTAGCCGGCTGATTCCTCAGGATTTGGATGTCGTCTTCGACCGCCTGATGACCGGCGACGGCTCGGTGACCGTTTCCGGAGAGACGGCGGCCTTCAACATCGTTGACGACGTCAAAGGCCGACTGGCCGGCAGCCCGCTCTTCAAGCAGGTGACCATCGCCTCGGCCAATATGGACAAAGCGGGCAACAAAGTCCGCTTCAAGCTCAAGATCGATTTATGAAAAACATCGCATCGCATATCACGGCGCTTCGCTCGCTCTCTTTCAAGTCACTGCCTCTGCCGTTCACACTGCAGGCCCGCGAACGCAGGATCGTGGCGGCCGCCGCCGTCGTCGTGGCCGTCCTGCTGGTGCTGCAGGTCCTTGTTTTTCCCTTCGTGGACCGGCGCGCCCTGCTGAAGCGTCAAATCGACGTCAAAACCGTGAACCTGCACGATATGCAGGAGCTGAAAAGAGAATACGAAACCTTGACGCGCAGCGTTCGGGACACGACGAGCGACCTGCAGCGCCGTTCAAAGGGGTTCACGCTCTTCTCTTTTCTGGATGGGCTGGCCGGGCGCAGCGGCATCAAACAGAATATCGTTTACATGAAGCCCTCCACGACGCAGGCGAAAAACAGCCCCTACGCGCTCTCCATCGTGGAAGTCAAGATCCAGTCCCTGACCATGGCGCAGCTGATCGATTTTCTGCACGGCATTGAAAACGGCAGCGAACGGGTCTGGATCAAGCGTATGTCGATCGCCAAGGATGACACCAACACCGGACTGATTACATCGGTCCTGCACGTGGAGACCCATCAGCTCTGATGAAACGCAAGTCAAAAATCGCCCTGTACTGCCTCTACACCCTGCTCGCGGTGCTGTTCTTCCTGTACGTCCGCTTCCCGTCCGCAACGGTCCAGGAGCTCGTCTCGGCCCGCATTGCGCAGATCGACCCTTTACTGGAAGTCCGTTCCCGAAGCGTGCGCCCCACGCTGGCCGCCGGCCTCAGGTTCCAGCCCCTTACGGTCAGCTACGATGACATGGCGCTCTGTACGCTCGACAACCTTAAACTGACCCCGGAGTTGTTCGCCCTGCTGCGCGGTCGCCAGAACTTCGATTTCCATGCGCCCGTGGGCGCCGGGACGATCAGGGGACGCGTGGAGATGATACCGGACCCCCGGCAAGCGCAGACCCGCATCAGCGTCAACTTCGACAGCGTACCGGTCGAGCTGCTCGATATCCTGAAGCGCTATCCGGCCTATCGGCCCAGCGGCAACATGAACGCGCATGTGGAATTCGACACCCGCAGGGGTGCGGATGGAACGGCCAAACTCAACCTCGAAATCATGCCTGCCAAGCTTTCCTTTGCACCGCCGGTCATGGGCCTCGAGCAGCTCGATTTCACCCGGGTCCAGGCCGAGATGAGTTTGTCCTCGCGCATGCTGCAGATCCGGCGCTGGGAGGCCGCAGGGCCCCAGATCGACAGCCGCCTGAGCGGCTCTATCGTCCTGAGGCAGCCCCTGGGTGCCAGCCGGGTCACCCTGGCCTGCACGGTCAAACCGCAGGCCGCTTTTCTGGCCGAACATAAAAACGATATGCTGGGCGGCTTGCTGGCCTCGGCCAATGCCCAAAACCGGGGGATGGTCTTTCGTATTACCGGCACGCTCGATCACCCCAGCTACACCATGCGATAACGAAAAATGCTGATACAACGTGCAATCATCGTTCTGAATCTGGGCCTGCTTACGCTGGGAGCCTATTTCGGCGTAGGCCTGGCCTACCGGGTCCTCGCCATGCAGGTGCAGCCGGAGCTGCCGGAAACCCTGGCCAGCGATCCCGCCGCGCGGCGCGCCGATCTGCCCGGACAACCCCGCAGCCACTATGAACCCATTCTGGCGCGCGACCTTTTTAAAACCCTGAAGACACCGCAGACGCCGGCGGCAAGCCAGGCGTTCGATCTTGAAAATCTGGAGCAGACCCAACTCAAGCTCAAACTGTGGGGGACGGTCTCCGGCGATGCGGAAGAGACCGCTTATGCGGTGATCGAGGATACCCAGAGACGCGAGCAGGATCTCTACCGCACGGGCGACAGTATCCAGAACGCGACCGTCAAAGCGATCCTGCGCGCCAAGGTCGTTCTGAACGTTAACGGCAAGGACGAGATCCTCGCCATGGAAGAGATCGCGCCCTCGCGGGGGCCCGTGGCGACGGCTGTGGCGCGGAGCTTCCCCATCCCGCGCCCCGGCGGAACCCCCATGGGGGCCGAACAGCGGATTTCCCTGCGGCGGGAGATGATCAATGCGGCAATGCAGGATGTCTCCAAACTGGCCACGGAAATCGCCATCGTCCCGCACATGGAGAACGGTCAGCCGAACGGTCTGGCCCTGACCAACATAAAACCGAACTCCATCTTCCGACAGATGGGGCTGCGCAACGGCGATATCCTGATGGGCGTGGACGGTTCGGAAATCCGTACGGTGGATGACGCCTTGCGCCTGTACGAAAGCCTCAAGCAGGCATCCAATGTCAATGTTCAGCTCAAGCGCCGTGGAGAGGAGCGCGTCATCAACTATAGTATCCGATAATCATTAGTATTCTCCGTTGACGGTCGCACCGATTGCCGCTAAGGTGAACAAAGCTACCCCAGCGCATGGACCTGATGCTCACTCACTCTAAACCGAGATAGATGAATGTATATGCTTTTGAAGATTCGACACTGTTTCATCGCCATCGTTGTCATCTGCTTCTGGGCTGCGATCCTGCCGGCACAGCCCGGCCGCGCCCAGGACACGGATGCATCGGAAAACCCGGAGCTTACCGAAGATTCCCAACCCCCGGCCGAAGCGCCGGAGCTTGAAGCCGAAACGCCTGACGAAGCGCAGCCCGATGTCTCCCGGGAGATCCCCGAGCGTACGCCGCCCGTCGATTCCGCGCAACCATCGGCGCCCGGCAGCAGCAAGGTGAGCATGTCCAACGGAAATCGTCTGGTGTCGATCGATTTCAACAATGTCGACATCGGGGTTTTCATCAAGTTCATCAGCGACCTTACCAAGAAGAACTTCGTTATCGACGACCGCGTCAAGGCCAAGGTTTCCATCGTTTCGCCGGGCAGGATCACGGTGGCCGAGGCGTACAAAGTCTTCGAGTCGGTTCTGGAAGTGCACGGCTTCGCCGCGGTTCCGGCCGGTGAAATCACCAAGATCGTGCCGGCGCCGGAAGCCCGCACCAAGAGCATCAAAACCCGGCTGCAGGAAGAATCGGGCGCGGTGGGCGACACGGTGGTGACCCAGATCATTCCCATGCGCTACGCAGATACGGAAGAGATCAAGCGCCTGTTCACGCCGCTGGTGTCCAAAAGCGCGGTGATTCTCTCCTACCCACCCACCAACACGCTGATCATCACGGATGTGCATTCGAACATCAAACGCCTGATGCACATTCTCAAGGCGATCGACGTCACCGGCGTGGGCCAGCAGATCGCGTTGATTCCGGTGGAGAACGCCGATGCGGCCAAACTGGTCAACCTGCTCAACACGGTCTTCAAGTCGCCCCAGCGCCCCGGCAAGCCGACGCCCGAGAAGGAAATTACGTTTGTGGCCGACGAACGCACCAACATCATCGTGGTGATGGCCAGCGAGGGCGACACTGAAAATATCCGCCAACTGATCAAGAACCTGGACAAGGAAACCCCGCGCGGCCAGGGCAAAATCCATGTCTACTACCTGGAGCACGCCGCCGCCGAAGATCTTGCCAAAGTACTCCAGGATCTTCCCCAGCAGCGCGGCGGCGGTGCGACCCAGGAAGGCAAACCGGCAGCGCCCGTGGTCTCCGACAAGGTGCGCATCACGGCCGACAAGGCCACCAACAGCCTGATCATCATGGCCGAGATGGAAGAATACCTGACGATCGAGGACATCATCCGCAAGATCGACATCCCCCGCGCCATGGTCTACATCGAGGCCCTGATCATGGAGGTCAACGTCAACAAGGACTTCCGTTTGGGAACAGAGTGGGCTATCGGCGAAGAAGGTTCCATCGACGGCAACGACACAGTCTACGGCGGCGGTTTCGGCGGCGGCAGCGCCATCGGCGGCGACCCGGGATTTCCGGTGACCGGTACGCCCCTGCCGGGCGGCTTGTCGCTGGGGATATTCGGAGAAGCCATCCAGATCGGAGAGATTCTTTTTCCGAGCATCGGCGCCATCGTCCAGGCCTACAAGAAAGACCGCGATGCGCGCATTCTCTCCACGCCTCAGATCCTGACCACCGACAACCAGGAGGCCAAAATCTATGTAGGCCGCAACGTGCCCTTTCAGACCACCGCCACGGCCACCCAGACCGGCAACGAGGTGTACAACTCATTCGAGTACCGTGATGTTGGCAAGACGCTCAAGATCACGCCCATGATCAGCAAGGACCGCATGGTGCGCCTGAACCTGGCCCTGGAGGTGACCGAGCTCGAATCGACTTCGGAGTTCCGGCCCACGACCCTCAAGCGCACCGTGGAGACCACGGCCATCGTCCGCGATCATCAAACCATCGTGCTGGGCGGCCTGATCGACGACACCGCCAGTCAGACCGACTACAGCGTGCCCTGTCTGGGCGAAATCCCGGGTCTTGGCGCGATCTTTCGTTCCAAATCGACCGGCGCGACGAAAACCAATCTTTATGTCTTCCTGACCCCCAGGGTGATCCAGAACCCGGACGAAGCCGTGGAAGTCTCCCGGCAAAAACGCGGGGAGATCGATTCCCTGCGCGACCGCGACAAAGATATCAAGCTGTACGACAAACGCCGCGGCCGGGCTCCCGATACACCGCAAACCGTCGTCCCGGAACCCAAGATCGAATCGTACAATTACCGCGAAGAAAAGGCGCCGGACCCGGAACCGGCGCCTCCGGGATCCGGGGCGCTCAAGGAGCCCGCTGCAGCCCAGCCTGCGCCGCCCGTCTCCGGGAACGCGGAACGCATGCAATCCGAACCGGCTCCGCTGGCTGCGACGCCGTCGGCCGCCCTGCCGCCTGCCGGTACCGGACCGGCTGCGGCGCCCGCGGAACAAACGGCCGTAATTCCCGCCGCTACTCAGCCCGGCCAAACGAACGCTTCTTCCGCTCCCCCGGCGGCGGCCGTTGCCCAGCCGGCGGT